>JBBQGY010000085.1:0-7767 GCA_038323435.1 Acidimicrobiales bacterium | reverse complement strand
AAGAGCGTCACTGCGTCAGGCAACAAACTGTCCATCGGCTTTACCGCTTCAATGAACCCGTACTGGATCTTGTATAACGGCCTCTCCCAACTCACGCCAATGGCCGACAGTTGGGACATCACCGCTCCGGGCAAGCACTCGACTTGCGCGACCGGGGCCTTTGGCGCCAAGACGACGGACAAGGCATGCACCGCGGTGTACAACTACCTGAACGGGCAATCTAAGAAGAGCACCACGTTCACCAACGCTATGTGGCAGTCCGGTGACAGCGGTCCTTGGAAGTTAACTTCGTTCGACAACCTCGGTGACGTGACCTTCGTACCCAACAAGAAGTATTCAGGCCCCCAAAAAGCTCAGGTCGCCATCGTGAAGGAAGTTCCCTTCGCTACCACACAGGCCGAGGAGACGGCGCTGCGCGCCGGTTCAATCTCTTTGGGCTACGTGGATAATGGGGTACTCACCGCCAACGGCACCACTACCAAGCCGGGGGCAAACTGGTCACCCATCGCCAACAAATACAACCTCGAAGTGGGGCCACCGTGGTCAGTGAACTACGCCGCGCTCAACTTGAACCATCTGAACCCACAGGCGGTCTTCTTGAAGCAGCTCTACGTACGCCAAGCCCTGCAGCTAACTGTCGACCAAAAGACAATGATTAACAAGATCCAAAAAGGCTACGGTTACGTTCAGATCAACCCACTACCCCCAGTGACCCCAAGGGCCATCTCGGGCTCGGCTTCGACGACCAATCCCTACCCTTACAGCCCTACCAAGGCGGCAGCGCTGCTAAAATCGCACGGTTGGGTGAAATCGGGCGGTACGCTCGTGTGCAATAAAGTTGGCACCGCTGCGACTGACTGTGGCGCAGGAATTACCTTGCACAAGAAGCTGGCGCTGACGTTCCTCTACGACACTGGCTCGCCAGTAACTCAGCTTGAGGTAAACACCGAAGTGTCGGCGTGGAAGTCCCTCGGGATCGCCATGACAATTAACTCGGCGCCGTTCACGAGTGTCATCTCGACCTGCAGTTCTAATTCGAGCAAGTGGAGCATCTGCTGGTGGGGTGCCGGTTGG
This sequence comes from Acidimicrobiales bacterium, assembly GCA_038323435.1. Classification (GTDB taxonomy): domain Bacteria; phylum Actinomycetota; class Acidimicrobiia; order Acidimicrobiales; family RAAP-2; genus RAAP-2. The sequence goes on along the minus strand of JBBQGY010000085.1, from coordinate 6,693 downwards.
ATCTACTCACCGGCCATCTACCCGTCGGGCGAGATACTGTTCACACCCAAGGCCAGCTTCAACATCGGGGCCTTCAACAGTTCACTAGTGAACACCGAGACCCAGCAAACCGACTTTGGCACCGCGACCCTCTCGGCCTTCGCCAACACGACGGCTAAGTTGCTGCCGGACCTGTGGGAGCCCAACGACACCAACGACTACGTCGCCGGTGGCATCGGTGAGGTCATCAAGTCGCTCAAGAGCTCGGACGGCTTCACGCCGAACCCTCTGACGCAATTTATGCCGGAGTACTACCACTACTAAAGAATTACGCATGACGCAGAAAAGACTCCGTCGGGTGGCGGCCAGACCTGAGGGAGTCTTTTCTGCGTAATCTTTCGTGCGAGATTCCCCGTAATTACGAAGGAATCCCTTTCAAAGTTGACTGATACTCTTTCACCGTGTTCACGTATGTCCTTCGACGATTGTTCCAGTCGCTCGTCGTGCTGCTACTCGTCATCCTGATCACGTTTACTCTCCCTTACTTCGAGCCGAACGGGGTCCTCTCCGCCGCGTACGCCGCGCTCGGCACCTTCGCGACGCCAGTCCAAATCCACCGCTTCGCACTGGAGCACGGCCTCTATCAGTCGTACCCAGTCCGACTCTGGCAGTATATTAACCAAGTCTTCTTCCACTTCAATCTCGGATTCTCCTACAAACAGAACCAATCCGTGTGGAACATCATCTCGCTCTACGTACCTCGCACCATCTGGCTGGCCTTCACGTCGTTGCTGTTGACGGCCATTATCGCGCTGCCAATGGGTATCTACCAAGCACATCGACGTAACAGCACATTCGACTACGTCGCGACGGGCACGGCGTTCATCCTTTACGGCATCCCGGCATTCTTGTTGGGCATCTTGATGCTGCAGTTCTTCAGTTTCGGCACGCTGCACCTGCCGGCGTCACCTCCGTCGGGAGTGGAGGCGTGGGCAATGTTCACCAATCCGGCAGGCTTCATTCTGCCCGTTATGACGCTGACCCTCCTCAGTGTCGCCTTCCTCAGTCGCTTTATGCGAAGTGCAGTGCTTGAAGTACTCGTACAGGACTACATTCGCACCGCCAAAGCAAAGGGGTGCAGCAGTCGAGCCGTCCTCTTTCGACATTCATTTCGCAATGCACTAGGCCCGATCATTATTATCCTCGGCCTCTCGGTCCCAGGACTCCTCGGCGGAGCAGTGGTCATCGAGAGTGTGTTTAACTACCCTGGCCTTGGTATCCAACTGGTGAATGCCGCAACCACTCAAGACGTTCCGACGGTCCTCGCGATCACACTGCTGGTCTCAATTTTGACGTTACTCGGCAACCTCATCGCCGACGTCATGCTCGGCGTGGTAAATCCTCGCATCCGCGTTGAAGGGAAGCACTCATGAGCGACAAGGCCGCGGCACCCGCGTCCGAATCGAGCATCTCCGCGCCAGACGCTGCCGCCCTCGCCGTCAGTCGTGAGATTGTCCCTATGTGGCGCCAGCGCGCTCGAATCTTTCTTCACAACAAGTTGGCGATTGCTTCGGTGCTCTTCATTCTCGCCACCCTCGGATTCTGCTTCTTGGGACCGATCCTGTACCACACCAACCAGACGAATCAGTCGTTAGCCCTCAGCAACCCCTTCAATTCTCCACCATCGGCGCGACACTGGCTCGGTACTGACAGTTCCGGTTACGACGAGTTAGGGCGGATCATGTTTGGTGGCGAGTATTCGCTAAGTCTCGGAATGCTCGCCGGGTTCATCACCATCATTGTGGGCACGATTTACGGCATGGTCTCTGGATTCTTAGGCGGAGTCGTCGATACCTTCATGATGCGATTGCTCGACGCACTACTCTCGATCCCCCTGCTCTTCTTGTTGATAACCCTTATCTCGGTGTTCAACCGATCAACGGTGTTCCTCATTTTGATCATCGGAGTGTCGGGATGGTTTGCCAATGCACGAATCATCAGGGGTGACGCTCTACTGATTAAGGAGCTTGAATACTCACAGGCTGCCACCGCAATGGGTGCCAGCAAATGGCATATCATCCGCCGACATGTTTTTCCTAACTCGATGAGCAACATCGTGACCGTCGCAACCTTCTCAGTTGCTGACGCGATCTTGTTCCTGACGACACTGGGCTTCCTTGGCCTGGGCATTCCCGATCCGCAGACTGACTGGGGAACGATGATGCAAAACGGAGCCGTCGAGCAGCCCAATGGATTCTGGTGGGAGATCTATCCGACGGCAATCTTGTTTGTCTTGATTATCGTGGCGATCACCTACGTGGGCGAAGCTCTTCGCGATGCGTTTGAGGTTCGTCTCCTCGAGCGCTAGAGTCCGTGAAACTACGGGACTCGGTCGAACAGCTTATGCGGTGACTGTTCGTGGCCCGAGGCTGACCGGCGACTTCATAGGAAAGTGACACGCCGCCTCTTGCGTTGGACCAAATGAAGTGAACCCGGGTTCTTCATTCGCGCAAATGTCCTGCGCTTTGGGACAACGTGTGCGAAAACGACATCCCGATGGAGGATTCACGGCCGACGGAAGTTCGCCGACAACTTGGCGACCACGACGTCGACGCGCCTCTTCTGGATTCGGAACGGGTACAACGTCCAACAGGCCCCTCGTATAGGGATGGGCGGGCGAACGGAAGACCGACTCTGCGTCACCAATCTCGACAATCTTTCCGAGATACATCACGGCAATCGTGTCGGCCATGTAATAGACAACTGCTAGATCGTGACTCACCATCACGTACGAAACATTGTGCTCTCGTTGGAGCTCTTTCATCAGGTTCAGAATCTGTGCTTGGATCGACACGTCGAGCGCGGAGACTGGCTCGTCGGCCACGATCAATCGTGGGTGCAAAGCCAACGCCCGTGCCAATCCAATCCTTTGGCGCTGACCCCCGGAAAACTCGTGCGGATAGCGATCGGCCGCCAGTCGATCGAGTCCTACTGAGTTCAATAGTTCGCCGACGCGCTCTCGTTGATCGGCCTTGGTGCCGCTTCGCTGGACCATCAACGGCTCACCGAGGATCTGACCGACCTTCATTCGTGGGTCCAGTGACGAATACGGGTCCTGGAACATCATTTGGCGTTCACGACGATCGACTCGCGATGGTCGGTGACCCTTGGCTGAGACGATCTGCCCGTCAAAGTAGATCTCACCGCTCGTAACGGGATCGAGACCGACCAACATTCGACCAATTGTGGTCTTACCGCAACCGGACTCTCCGACCAACCCAAACGTCTCGCCTTCGTTTACCGTGAAGCTGACCTTGGAAACCGCATGCACACTGCCGACCGTATGGTGAATGAGTCCTCCCTTGATCGGGAACTCCTTCACCAAATTCTCAACTCGAGCCAACTCTTTCTTCGTGACGGTGCGCGCAACGGCCGCCGGCGTCCTCACGGTGAGCAATTCCACCGGCAATGGACCCGACGTCGGGTGGAAACATGCGGCCGAATGTCCCTCAGTCGTCACGAGTGGCGGCTCTTCGCTGCGACATTGATCTGTTGCGTACCTACAACGAGGGGCGAAGCGACATCCGACAATCACCTTAGAGAGATCGGGCGGCATCCCAGGAATGGACGTCAGCGCGTGCTTTTCGCTGCTGTCCAAGTTCGGGACTGATCCCAAGAGGGCTTGGGTGTAGGGGTGACGCATCATGTGAAACAGTTCGTCCGTCGGTCCCTCTTCGGCTTTCTTTCCGGCGTACATCACGACCACTCGGTCAGCGCGTCCCGCGATGACGCCCATGTCGTGAGTAATCAGCAACACGGCCATGTCAAGTTCTTTGCGAAGGTTGTCAAGAATATCGAGAATCTGAGCTTGGATCGTTACGTCAAGCGCCGTCGTTGGCTCGTCAGCGATGAGCAGTTTTGGTGAACAGACGAGGCCCATTGCAATGATGACGCGTTGGCGAAGTCCGCCCGACAGTTCGAAGGGATATTGATCAAGTCGCTCTTGAGGTCGGGGCATTTCAACCATTTCAAGAACTTCGACGGCGCGTTTTCGCGCCTCTTCGTGCGTTGCGCCCCTGTGAATTCGAAGTCCTTCGCCAATTTGTCGTCCAATTTTAGTGGTCGGGTTGAGCGAACTCATGGGATCTTGAGGAATCAGGGCGATTCCGTTCCCGCGCTGCGTTCGCATCTCGTGTTCTGAGAGGTTCGCCAAGTCAACGCCATCGAAGACGACATTTCCCGATGCGAGCTTTCCACTTCCCGGCAAGAGTCGCATCACGGCGAGGCCGGTCGTAGTCTTCCCACAACCCGATTCGCCCACGAGTCCGACGCACTCGCGCGCTGAAATATTGAGCGAGAAGTCGTCCACCGCAGTCGTCACGGCATTGCGAGACGAAAATTGAACCGTCAAATTATTGACGGAGAGCAGCGACGACATAGTTGACAAATCTTAGTCTTTTCAGGGAAATCCTCGCTTTCTGACCACCTTCGGCGAATCGTGAGCGAGAGCGCAACTACTGAACGGGAAGTCGCCAGCTCCGACGGTGATGATCGCACGGTCCATGGTCGATCAGCGCCTGAAGGTGGCGTGGCGCACCGTAACCCTTGTTCGATTCCCAGCCAAACAGTGGCTGTTCAACAGCGAGCGACGTCATCTCACCATCGCGTCGCACCTTGGCCATGACCGAGGCCGCCGCAATAACGGCACTCAATCGATCTCCCGAAATAATTCGAGTCTGTTCGATTCTTGCGTAGTCGAGTGATGGCACAGGGCCTTGGCTAAAACTGAGGGCGCACGGTGCGTCCAAGAGATTGAGTGGCCCATCAATCAACGCGTGCGTCGGTACGAGGCGAAGACCCGCGAGCGCTCGATTTGCCGCTACGGCTAGCGCCAACCGAAGTCCCCAGTCGTCAATCTCGTGCGCGCTCGCCGAACCGAGTGACCAGTCGGCGCACCACTCCTCAAGGGGACGAATCAACGCCTCACGACGAGACGGCGTGAGCGCTTTGGAATCAGTGAGTCCTTTCGGCACGGCGTCGAGCCGCGTGATCGCCACCGCACCAACCGTGAGCGGGCCAGCGAGAGCGCCACGACCGACCTCATCGATGCCAACCACTACTTCACCACGTTCGATGAGTGGTCGTTCGTAGGCAAGGAGGTCCAACGAACTGTCAATCATCTTCGTAGAGTACCCAAAACATTGCGACCTAGCATTCATACTCATGACCCGTGACGCATTCGTGGTGCCACTGAAGCGATTTGACGACGCCAAAACACGACTCCGCTCGGGCGGTACGCGCGAAGTGAGCGCACTCGCACGTGAACTGGCGACGAACGTACTGGCCAGTTGCGCTCCGCGCCACGTCATTGTGGTGAGCGAGAGTACCGACATCTCTCGATTCGCCATTGACCGCGGTGCCGAAGTATTTGAATCGGACGCGACAAACTTGAACGACGCCGCGCAGCGCGCTTACGCGCGGCTCACGGAACGGTTCGATCGACTCATCTTCGTCCATGGGGACTTGCGCAATCCCGCTGGTCTCTCACTCTTCCGTCCGCGGCCCGGCGTCACGATTATCACTGACCACCACGGCACGGGTACGAATGTGCTGGCCCTTCCGACTGGACTTGACTTCCGATTCAACTACGGAGTCGGATCGGCCCAACTTCACGAAAGAGAGGCTCAACGAATTGGAGCGCCCTGTCAGGTGGTTTTTGACAGTCCCTGGCGCTTCGACGTCGATGAACCGGGTGATGTGACCTGACTCCGACAGCAGGAAAGGGGGCCCGAAGGCCCCCTTTCTTATGAGGTTCCCCGAAGGGAGCCAACTACTTCTTCTTAGCGGCAGCCTTCTTAGCTGGACGCTTCGCAGCCTTCTTGGCAGGAGCCTTCTTGGCTACCTTCTTGGCGGCTGCCTTCTTGGCTGGACGCTTCTTCGCAGCAGCCTTCTTAGCTGGACGCTTCGCAGCCTTCCGGGCTGGAGCCTTCTTAGCTACCTTCTTAGCAGCGGCCTTCTTTGCAGGGGCCTTCTTCTTTGCGGCCTTCTTTGCAGGGGCCTTCTTAGCTGGGGCCTTCTTGGCCGGAGCTTTCTTCTTCGCGGCTGTAGCCACTTTCCCTCCTTGGGACTCAACGTAAATCAATTTGGGACCTCGAGCACACCACTGTGGTTTTCTCGAAATCGGGTACCCCATTGATGGACGTGAACTCGCTCATGTACCATCCAGCATCCCGGCTGTACGGCGACTGATCGCAGTGCACGGTCCTACGCGAAAGAGCGCTCCGTTGAAATGTTGCACGCAACATTTCACTTCACGTTCACCTCCTCCGCAGAAGGACATCTAAAAGTTCACTCGCTTTCGACACCAATGTCAAGCATTTCGAAGTTTTTCTCAACAGATGTGTTTCATGACGAACAGATGTCAGTCGTGACGAGTGACGTTGGTATCTACTTAGGTCGCGCGGGCAATCACGATGCGATGAGTGGAAGCGAACGATCAACACTGGTACTCGGTCCAAGTCGCAGCGGAAAAACTTCGTCAATTGTCGTTCCAAATCTCCTGATCACAACTCGTTCTTGCGTTATCACTTCAACGAAGAATGATGTAGTGACATCGATGGCGCGCGCGCAACGTAACGCTGCAACATTGTTGTTCGATCCGTCGGGTACCGTGCCCACACCACCCGGCGTCCACCGGATTGGTTACTCACCAAT
>JBBQGY010000084.1:0-7850 GCA_038323435.1 Acidimicrobiales bacterium | reverse complement strand
TGCATGATCACGATGAATCACCATCCGTTGCACACCAACGCCTGGTTCGCCGAACACGAATCCGTGCAACAGCGCAACGTGGTCGTGGGAAATTTGGTGTACTCACTGGTCCTAGGCATGAGTGTGCCCGACGTGTCCGGATCGGCCATAGCGAACCTCGAAGTCGAGTCACTCGTACATCGGCATCCGACATTTCATGGTGACACGATCTACGCCGAAACTCGGGTATTGGCGACGACGCCGTCGTCGTCGAAGGACGACCGCGGCGTTGTGACGGTTGAGACGAAGGGCTTTAACCAACACGGCGACGAGGTCTGCTACTTCCGACGGAAGGTCATGGTGTGGAAGCGTGAGTACGCGCCTGCTCGACGTCGCCCGTACGGTGACGACGTCTGGCAGTAACGACTACGCCACGTTCCGACGTGCGCTTCGTCGTGTCTCGCCCCAGCTCGCCCGACCGCTGCCCTGGATAGGTCACCCCGATCCCTGGGCGATACTCGTCAGTGAGTTCATGCTCCAACAGACCCCGACGTCGCGCGTGATGGAACCGTGGGCGCGGTTCCTCGACACACTACCCACGCCCAGCGCATGCGCGAACGCACCACTGGCCCGAGTGTTGCGACTCTGGAGTGGTCTCGGGTATCACCGTCGGGCCAAGGCGTTGCACGAAGCGGCGCGTCGGATCCGCGACGACTTCGATGGAGTTGTGCCCAGCGATGTTGCCGACCTTCGATCCCTGCCGGGCGTCGGCGAGTACACGGCACACGCGATTGCCTCGTTTGCGTTTTCGCGCCGCGTCGCGGTCCTTGACACTAACGTTGGCCGGGTACTGGCGCGTGCGGTCGCGAATCGACGACTCCCAACCTCCGAGGCCCGGTCGATCGCCCGCGAACTATTACCTCCATCGAACGTCGCTGCGTTCAACCAGGCACTCCTCGATCTCGGTGCGACGTTTTGCCGCGCCACGCCGCGCTGCGAACTCTGTCCGATGGTGAAGGCGTGTCGGTGGCGGCGCGAGGGGGGACCCGACCCCGCACCCCACAGCGCCGGTGTCTCTCGACCTCAGTCGAAATTTGAAGGTTCGGATCGCCAAGTGCGTGGACGAATCCTCGCGGCCCTTCGCTCGACCAAACAGACGGCGACCCAATTGCAGTCGGGCGTGGGGGTCAGCGACGCCCAGCACTTTACGAACATTCTTCAGTCGCTTATTAGTGACGGCCTCGCAGAACACGTCGGGCGCGTCGTGCGACTTGTCGGCGACGAGTGAACAATCACCAGCGACGCGAACCGTTCTACCCGTCGCTACGGCAAAACACCGCACGGTAACGTCAGCGGGGTGAGTTCACTCGATATCACTCAGTTCAAACACGTGCTAGGTCATTTTGTGACCGGCGTCGTCGTCGTGAGCGCCAATTCGAGGGAGGGCCCCGCGGGCTTTACCTGCCAGACGTTTGGATCGTTATCGCTTGAACCAATGCTGGTCTCCTTTAGCGCGAATACGCGCAGTCAGTCGTGGCCGCAAGTTCGACGAGCCGAGACCCTCGGCATCAATATTTTGGCGTCCGACCAAGAGCAACTCGCACGAGTGTTCGCGACTCGCGGCGCCGACAAGTTTGCCGGCGTGGGGTGGTCGAGTGCGCCGGGCGGCGCGCCCTTGCTCGACGGAGCTTTGGCGCACCTCGAGGGACGCGTCAACAGTGTCACGACCCACGGTGATCACGATCTGGTCGTCGTGGCGATTGATTTCGTCGAAGTGCAATCCGGCAATCCACTCGTCTACTACCGCGGCGGATTTGGCGTTCTCGACGCCGAGAGTTGAACTCGTTACGCTTCGTACTGTGAACGCTCACAGTGGCACTACGAGGAGTTGGGTGCACCGCACGTGAATCTCACGGTAGAGATCGTGGGCGCGGTCGTCGTCGCGCTGATCGTGATCACTGCGGTACTTCGGTTTCGAAAACTCCGTCGCGATGAGATGCGCCAACTCGCGACTCCCATTGAGCGTCGGTTGTTGACGCCGCCGCCGTCGCCCTACGCGCCCTCGAAGGGCTTTCGATTACTGGACGGGCCGATAGATCGGCTCAGTCGACCAGAACCGGTGCGGCCGCGACTTGAGAGCAATCGTGACTACGTATTTAGCGAATCGCAGATGCCGAACTACGACGACGTTCGATCGGTGCCGCTGCGTCATAATGAAACGTGGGCCCTCTCTCGTTCGGCGCGGCGCTCGGTTCCCTTTTCGGGACTACGCGTCGGCGTGATCACGTTGGTCGCGGTTCTCCTCGTTGGTTTCATTGCGTACTACCTGCAGGGTTCGTCCGAGAAGAACAGCGGCGTCACTGGGTCATCGACGACGAGTACCTTGACGACCACCCCGACCTCGACCTCGTCGCTCGCCCCCTCGTCGACGAGGGGTCACACCGCCACGTACCACGTACCAACACCGACGTACCTAGTTGACGTGACGGGACTTCACGGCGCGACGTACGCGATGTTTCAAATGGGCCCGTCGCACACCCTCGTATGGCAGGGAACAGTCGCCAAGGGAGCGAGTAAATCACTTCAAATGACGGGTTCTTCGCAAATCACCCTCGGAACCCCAAAGAACGCGACCGTCGCAGTGGGCAATCGCCCAGTTACTTTCCCCTCGCCGCTACCAGCGACGTTGACCCTGCTCTTCACACCTTCGACGTCGGGCTGATCTCTTCGAGCACCCAGGCGAGCACACGCGCCTCGTCGCGCCAGGCGTCGTAGCGACCCGACGGTCCCCCGTGGCCGGGGCTCATTTCAGTGTTGAGAAAGGCCACGTTGGCGGAGTTGGCATCGCGAAGCTTTAGGACCCATTTCGCGGGCTCCCAGAATCCGACGCGCGGGTCGTTGAGCCCGCCGGTTGAGTACAGGTGAGGGTAGACCCGGGGCGTCCCGTCGTCGTTGGTCGCACGCACGTTGTCGTAGGGCGAGTAACCCTTCATGGTCCGGTACGCGGTAGGACTGGCGTCGGGATTACCCCACTCCTCCCATTCACCCACCGTGAGGGGAAGCGACGCATCCAGCATTGTCGTGAGGGCGTCCACAAATGGCACTTCGGCGACGACGCATCGAAAGAGTTCCGGCGCCAGGTTCATTACGGCGCCCATTAAGAGTCCACCGGCGGAACCTCCGCGGGCGGCCAGTTGTGACGGCGACGTCCAACCTTCGTTGACGAGGCTTCGCGCTACCGCCTCGAAGTCGCTGAAGGTAGTTGGTTTTTGGGCCAGCCGACCCATCTCGTACCAGGACCGACCCATTTCGCCGCCGCCGCGAATGTGAGCAATCGCGAAAATGACGCCGCGGTCGAGTAGCGACAGCCGCAACGACGAGAACGACGGGTCGATCGATATCTCGTAACTGCCGTAGCCGTAGAGCAAGAAGGGCGACGGCGTTCGCGCTTCGAGTTCGCTAAGTTCGTTCACGTTTACTGCGTCGCGTCGGGCAACAATCGAGACCGGAATGCGAACGCCATCACTGGCCTCCACCCAGAGTCGACCAGTCACGTACTTCTCGGCGTCGTAGCCTCCGAGAACGGTCTGTTGTTTGCGCACGATGACGTCGCCCGTCTCGACGACGACGTCGGCGACGAGCAGTGGCGTGACCAGCGACGACATGGTCACCCGGACTTGACTCGTCACGAAGTTCGGATTGGCGGAAAGCCAGACCGAACTTGGATTTACGTCGGTATTCACCAGGGCGGAGCGACCAATCACGTCGGTGCCAAACGGATCGGCGCCGCTCTGCATGGCGACGAGTCGTACTGCGGCGCTTCCGTCGTTGCGCTCACTGATTGCGAGGAACGACGAAAAGGCGTCCACGCCGTCGAGGCGATTACCCGGACGCTCAGGAATGAGTTCACGCCATTCGTCGCCGCTGACGGGTCGGGCTAAGAGTCGAAAATCCGTCGCCCCGTCGTTGGTGACTTTGAGCCACCAGTTCTCGCCCGAGGAGCCAGTGAAGTGTTCAACACCATATTCAATGCCGGTGCGGCGAGCTTCGAGCATGCTCAGCGGTGCCGTTGGATCGGAGGCAGGGACGTAGTGGACTTCGGACGTCATTGAAGAGTTGGCAACTATCACGATGACGGCGTCGTCGCGACTACGACCGACCGAAACCGTGAACTGCGCGTCGTTCTCTTGAAAATACAGCGCATCACTACTTGGATCGGTGCCAATCTCGTGACGCCATATCTGCCACGGTCGCATGGTGTCGTCAACGCGCGAATAGAAGAAGTGTCGACTATCGTTCGCCCACGTGAAGCCGTAATAGACGTCGTCGAGTTGATCGGTGATGGGGTCTTGTCCGATGAGTGGTCGGATCGTCAGGTGGTGAAGTTCGTTGCCGTCGAAGTCCCTACCCACCGCGACCCATTGGTCGTCGGGACTGATCGCGAGGACCCCGACGGAGAGAAACGGGTGATCGCCCGCCTCTAGGTTTTCGTCGAGGACCACTTGTTCGCCTTCGAGAGTGGAAGTCGGATCTATGACGGGGATGGTGTCGTCGTCCAGCGTCGCGGGAACCCGGCAACTGATCGGATAGTTCAGCCCTTCGCGGGTGCGATCGAAGTACCACCATTTTCCTCGGCGTACCGGCACCGAAATGTCGGTTTCGTCAATGCGGTTCTTGATCTCATTAAACAGAGTGTCCTGAAGTGGTTGCAAGGGCAGGAGTGCCTGGGCCACGAATTCATTTTCCGCCTGCAGGTGCGCGAGAACTTCGGGGTTCTCTCGATCCATTATCCAGTAGTACGGATCGGATCGACTATCGCCGTGACGAGAGATGGTAAATGGTCGCTGAACAGCGGAGGGAGGGGTTGGCACGGATACACTCTGCCAGCAAAAGGAGTCGTCACGAACACCGTTTTATTTAGTACTATGGCCATAGGGTTAATCCCAAAGGAGCGCGATGTCTGTAGATAACTTGGATTTCAGTCGGTATCAACTGGGTTGGTCCGACGACCAAATCCCCGTCTTTAAGCCGAAAAAGGGCATCAATGAGGCAATTGTGCGTGAAATGTCGGGCATCAAGAATGAATCAAAGTGGATGCTCGATTTTCGCCTCAACGCGCTGAAGCGGTTTGAAAAGAAACCAATGCTGCCCTGGTTTGCCGACCGCATGCCCGACCTCGACTTCAACGACATTTACTACTACATCAAACCCACCGAAAATCAGGTGAATCGCTGGGAAGATTTGCCCGACGAAATTAAGAACACTTACGAACGTCTCGGCATTCCCGAGGCGGAGCGAAAATACTTGGCCGGCGTCACCGCACAGTACGAGTCCGAAGTGGTCTTTCACCGTAACCGAGAAGACCTCGAGCGCCTCGGTGTGCTGTTCTGCGACATGGACACCGCCATTCGCGAATACCCCGATCTCGTACGAAAGTACTTCGGCACCGTAATTCCTCCCAACGACAACAAGTTCGCCGCGCTGAACTCGGCCGTGTGGAGTGGTGGATCCTTCATCTACGTGCCGCCGGGCGTCAAGGTTGACCAACCTCTACAGGCCTACTTTCGCATTAATACTGAGAACATGGGTCAGTTCGAGCGCACCCTTATCATCGCCGACGAGGGAAGCCAGGTTCACTACGTCGAAGGCTGTTCGGCGCCCGTGTATTCCACGGACTCGTTGCACTCGGCCGTCGTCGAACTCGTAGCCCTGCCCGGTTCGAGAATTACGTACACGACCATTCAAAACTGGTCGAACAATGTCTACAACCTGGTTACCAAGCGCGCCCGCGCCGAAGCTGAGGCCCACGTGGAGTGGATCGACGGCAACATTGGTTCGCGCCTCACTATGAAGTACCCGTCGGTCTATCTCATGGGACCGAAGGCCTCGGGTGAGGTGTTGTCGGTGGCTTACGCCGGTCCGGGTCAGATCCAAGACGCCGGAGCGAAGATGGTGCACTGCGCACCTGAGACAACGTCGACGATTGTCTCCAAGTCTATTTCCAAGGACGGTGGCCAGACCACGTATCGCGGCTTGGTGAAAGTCGAAGAGGGTGCGACAGGTGCCAAGAGCTTTGTGCGCTGTGATGCCCTACTGCTCGACGAGCAGTCCATCTCTGAAACGAAGCCGTATATGGAAGTGGGCGAGCAGGACGCATCCATTGGCCACGAGGCGACGGTGTCGAAGATTGGCGACGATCAGTTGTTCTATCTGATGAGTCGCGGACTGACTGAAGCCCAGGCGATGGGAATGATTGTCAATGGTTTCATCGAACCAGTGACGCGGACTCTGCCAATGGAATACGCAGTCGAATGGTCTCGACTGATTGAACTGCAGATGGAGGGCTCGATCGGCTAGCGCCGCTGAGCCATAAGCCGTCGCCAGAGTCCTACCGGTCGCGGGTCCAAATGTGAAATCGAGACGTTTGCCGACGTGATTCGTGACGGGGCTACATGAATCGGACGAGGGATGGTCAAACTCGCCAAATTCCCGTGTCGAACCGAAATGTGCGGATGTGCAATTCTTTTCTCAACGGTTTGATTGAAGTGAGACAATAGTCGTATGGGAATGCGCGAAGAGTGCAAACATTTTCAGAGCCGGACCTACGCGTCCGGTGAGGTCGCGCGCTTCTGCGTGATTGGTAACGCCCCTGACCAGCCTTGGTCGTGTCCCGAAAACTGCCTGACCTACGAGCGTCGACTCGCCGACGTTGGATGGGTTCACGGATCACTCGTGAAGAAGTCGGTCGAGCCACCGCCAGAAACGAGTGCCTCGCTCGACGAGCGCCGCGAGTTACTTGACGCCGCCAGCGAGATTGTGAACGCCGTTGCGCCCAAACTCTTCGAAGAACGACGACGCGAACTTGATGATCGAGAAAAGCGTGACCATCGTGGCTGGAAGTTCTGGCAGCGCTAGTCGCCGTTAAAAACGGGTCGCCGTTTTTCTAGAAAGGCCGTCATCGCTTCGCGAAGGTCATTGCTCTGCAAGTACATCGTATTCCACTTAGCCACGAATTCGAGGCCTTCGACAATTGTGCGCCCGTCATTGGCCGCGAGAACTGCTTTGGTGCCCTGGACCGCCAACGGAGAGTTCTCGGCGATTTCGTTGGCGAGTTGGATTGCCGCCTGCAACACCGCGTCGCCGCTATCACCGTGGACCCAATTAACGAGACCAATGGCGGCGGCGCGCGACGCGTCGATGTCTTTGCCGGTGTACGCGAGTTCGGCCATGTAGCCGGCACTCACAATATGGGGGAGTCGCTGCAGGGTGCCGAGATCTGCGACAATTGCGACCTTCGTCTCACGTATTGAAAACGTGGCGTCGTTCGAGCACAAACGTATGTCACAGGCCGTAATGAGATCGACGCCACCGCCTATGCAGTAACCGTGCACCGCCGCAATCACTGGAATCGATAGATCGGCGATGGACGTGATGGCGTCTTGCATTAATCGGACTGCCCTGTAAGAACTGGCGCTGGACGACGCCTTTGACGCGGCGGGCGCGTGACCGTCAACGAGCACGCTGCCCAGTTCCTTTAGATCCAGTCCGACGGTGAAGTGAGGTCCCTTGGCGGCGATGATGAGTACGCGCACGGTCGGATCATTCGCTACCGCTTCTGCCGCACGCGGCAAATCACGCCACAGGGCACTGCCGAGGGCGTTTCGGGCCTCTTCGCGGTCGAGCCACAGCGTCGCGACGTGACCGTCGAGATCGAGCGACAGGACGTCAGATGTAAAATTCACGATTCCCCCAATATGTTCGTCGCCGAGCCTAGGTCGCACCTGCGGTGCAATGAAGTGAACCCATTACACTTCACTGGGCCCGATAACTATGAACATCTTCGCTGATTCAGCTACCTCCTTTATGACCGA
>JBBQGY010000083.1:0-7968 GCA_038323435.1 Acidimicrobiales bacterium | reverse complement strand
GGTCGTTCACCGGGTGTAGTGCGATGGTCGCCTCACCTCCGCGATCGCGGTGAAAAGCTAGCAATTTAGTGATGTTGAGATCCGTCAGCACGTCGCCGTTCACCACGAGGAACGTGTCGTCGAATCCGGCGTGCAACGCGGCGAAGCGAATGGCCCCGGCGGTATCGAGTGGCGCGGGCTCGACGGCGTAGGTCACGGGCACTCCCGCAATTATGTCGAGGGGATAGGCCTCACTGAACCGATCGGGCAGGTAGCCAAGTGACAGAACGGCGTCGGTGACGCCGTGTATGGCGAGCGATTCGAGGACGCTCTCGATCATTGGCACACCCACGAGCGGCAACATCTGCTTAGGTGTTTCGTATGTCAAGGGCCGCAGTCGTGTGCCCTTGCCGCCGACCAGAATGATCGACTTCAAGCTCAGCCCGCTGGCGCCGTCGTGGTGGTGCTCTTCGTCGTCGTGGTGGTGCCCTTAACGGTAGTTGTCGTACCACTCGGAACCGTGGTCGTCGTAGTGGCGTGACCGGTGGCCGTGGTCGTCGTGGTCGTTGCTGACTGCGAATCAAGGAACATGGCGTTGACCGTCAACTGGCTCGGGGTCGAGGGGATGACGTTCGCCGGATCAAAGGCCATGACGACGCGCATCGATGGCGAGAACTTGATCGTCGACGGATTGTTCGTCAAGGTCGGCTTCTTCTGACCAAAGAGCCTCCAGTAGGCGTACACGATCCGACCCTTCTGTCCGGCGTACTTCGACGTCGCGGGACAGGTGTCACCGTTGTGATAGGTGGTCTTGGAATTCGCTACACCGGTGGCGGTCGGAACGGCCAGTTCGGTCGAGCTGGCGATCAGGTCCGGGTATTCGACGGCGAACTGCGACAGGGTCGCGTGGTTGCCCGAGTCGGCGGCGCTGACCGGACTAACCCGGATGACGTTGGCCGGCTGGACCGTGAAACCTCCCGTAAAACTCGGATTGGGTTTGAGCGACGCGAGGGGCGTTCCGCAGGCCTGAATGGAGAGCGCCGCGTACGACGTACTGCCAATCACGGGAGCAGTCCCCTGAGCGGCGACGGCCGGGTGTTGGTAGTCGTATCGCGCGACGATGGTCGCCGCGATGCCGACGACGACGATCAACACGATTGCCCCGTAGAAGTTGCTGGGCCGGGTCTTCTTATAGGTCTTGCCGCCTCCCGACGCGCCGACCCTACTTACCCATTTACCTGCTGCGCTCTTAGCCACGGGGACAACGCTACTAAATATTCACACCAAGCTCCCTTCGCGTGGGGGCGGAGGGACTCGAACCCTCACTGGAGGCGGTTTAAGCGCCCTGCCTCTGCCAATTGGGCTACGCCCCCGGCGAAGTTCTGCGATGTAACGGTAACGCATTGTTACAACGGATGACACTCCCGGGTTTTCCGGGATCGTTCAGTAGGCTTATCATCATGATTCGCGTGCGATGTCGGGGCACGAAACAATCAGTCCCTCTTACTGCGTTGGCTCTCCTGGTGACGTCAACGGTTCTCTCGCCGAGCGTCGCGCAGGCAACCAGCATTACCCAAACTCAAGCCGAAATCGCGGCCCTGTCCGGCCGGCTCGCCCGGCTCTCGCACACCAGCGAAATCACCGCGAACGCCTACGACACGGCCAAGGTCCAGCTCGCCACGCTCAACGGCAGCATTATCAAACTCCAGGGCCGGGAGGTCGCCAAGCGCGCCGCCGTCGTGGTCACGTCCAAGAAACTGGTAATCGCCGCGGTACGGGCGTACGTCGACGGCGCATCGGCCGCTCAGGCCCTCGCGCTGTTCAACCAGAGCGCGACGTTAAGTGACGCTCGAAAGATTTACGAAAACCGGATTGTTGGCAACCTCGACAAATTGAAGAACAACTACGAGACCGAGCGCACGTCGCTGCAGACGACCATCGCCGCGGTGGCGAACGAACGGGCTAAGGCCTCACACCAGACCTACGAGATGTCGGCGTTGTTGTCGCAGAATCTCTACAACATCAACGTGACGCGCGCGACGTTGTCGTCGCTCACGAAGTCACTTCGCACCGAAATTCTGGCGTACGAAATTCAAGCGGGCGTCACCGCCGCGAAGGCCGGCAACGTGACCGGCGAGCAGCAGGCCGTTGCGGCGGCGGCCCAGGTGGGCGGCATCGCCGCCGCCAACGCGGTGACCCAGGCCATTCAAGCGGCGATTGCTCGACCGGCCATTGCCCAGGTCGGGAGTTCCGCCCAGGGCGAGGCGGCGGTGCACTACGCCGAAAGTCAGATCGGCGTCCCCTACGTCTGGGGTGGCGAGTCACCGGGTCGCGGTTTTGACTGCTCCGGTCTCTTGCAGTGGGCGTGGGGCCGTGCCGGCATCGCCATTCCCCGCACGACGCAAACGCAGTGGCCCGCGATGGTCCACGTGCCCCTCAGCGCACTCCAACCGGGCGACCTGCTGTATTACTACAACCTCGACGGTGACCATCAAGTGGACCACGTGGTGATGTACGTCGGAAGTGGACCGTACGGAACGAACACGATCATCGCGGCGGCCTACACCGGCACGAACGTGAGTTACGCGCCACTCTTCACCGCTGGGTTAATCGGCGCCGCTCGCCCGTAGCGATGTAGGCCCCGTTAGTGGGGCAGCATCCAGTTCGCCACTAGTTCGGGCGCGCGATCGCCCCACTCTTCGGCGGTGATCGCGTAGCGGGCGTGGTCCTCCCACGCGCCGTCAATCTCGAGGTACCGCTCGGCGATGCCCTCAAAGCGTATCGACAGTTTCTCGACGACCCGCCGCGACGCCGCGTTGCGCGGAATGATGTTGACCTCGATGCGGTGAAGTCGAAGTGATTCAAATGAATACTGCAACAGGGTGACGACTGCCTCGGGCATGAGCCCCTGACCGGCCATGGCTTCATCAATCCAGTAACCGACGAACGCCGACTGCAGCGGTCCACGCTGAATGGACGACAGCGTGATCTCGCCGAGGAATCGCCCATCGAGGAAGATTCCAAAACCGAATCCCGTACCCATTTGACGTTCGCGTTCACGAATCGCGCAGCGACTGGCGAAACTTCGTTGATCGTCGGCGAGGTGGGTGGCGTGCGCCGAACGGGGCTCCCACTTCAACAACCACTCACGGCAACGGGTTCGCACTTCGTACCACGCCTCATAGTCCTGCTCGGTCATGGTGCGCAATACCACGCGCCGACCGTGCAGCGAAATGGGCGAATAGATCGAGTTGCGCGTCGTCACCATGCCGAGAGCCTCACACTCCCATCGTGGCAGGTCGCGAACGACACCTCAAATGCCCAACAATGACGCCACGATGCCGTCGAGAATGTCGTTCTCGGAACTGAGTAGTTCCGATGCGCCAAACTTCTCCATTACCGCGCTGAGTACGTAGAGACCGGCCGGCAGTACGTCCTCACGACCCGCGACCATGCCCGCGCGGGCCAGGCGCGCTGACGGTTGCTCGCTCGCGAGTCGGTCGCGCCACTCGTCAACGGTCGATCGGCTGAGGCGCCGTAGGTGAACTTTGCTGCGATCGTACGCATCAAGGCCCGCGTCCAACTGGGCCAGCGTCGCTACGGTGCCCGCGAGGCCCACCATGCGCACGTGGTCGACGATGGACGAGAACTCCGGCACCGCCGTCCACGCCCGCCGGAGCTCTTCGTCGACCATCGCCCGTGTCGCGGCGTCGCGCGCCGGATCGACGACACCGCTGCCGAGGACTCGCTCGGTTACCCGCACGCATCCCAACTGCAATGAATAGCTGTAGAACTCGTCGTCGATCCTCGCGGCCAGCTCGGTCGATCCACCGCCGACGTCGACGATCAACGTCGGACGCCGGTCCGTGGCTAACTCCGCGGTCGCGCCCGCGTACGAGAGCGTGGCCTCTTCGGCACCCGAGAGCACCCGGGCGTCAACGCGCGTGATGGCACGTGCTGCACTGAGAAACTCGTCGCCGTTGCTCGCGTCGCGTACGGCCGACGTCGCCACGAGTAGTCCGCGGGTCACGCCCGCGTCGTCCATCAACTCTCGATACGACGCGAGCACGTCGTACGTGCGCGCCAGCGCTTCGAACGTCAGCGTCCGAGACGCGTCGACACCCTGGCTGAGGCGAGTGATGCGCATTTCTCGACGAAGTGTTCGACCGCTGCGATCAGTGATTAGCAGCCGGGTGGAGTTGCTACCGCAGTCGAGAGCGGCGACGGTGTCATTCACGAACGTTCACAATGGTCAGCGCGGGGAGCTCGAGCTCCGCGCCCACGAGGGCGCCCACCGGATCATCGGCGCCCACGAGAAAGTTGGCGAGGTGCGCGTGGAGGCACTTCACGCCAATGCGAGTACCGCCGACGCCGCCCTGGGCTTGGACGAGGTCCACGCGCACCGTCGCCGAGCGACGACGGGTGGCGTACGTGTCGTGGGTACGTTGTAAGTGCTCGGCGTCAACCAACGCCTCGAACCGGTGAACGCCGGCACTTCCTTCCAACCGACTGACTGCGTCGTGCAGCTCCGGATCCACCAGCCAAAACAGCGTCGGCATGGGGGTGCCGTCACGCATGTGCGGCTCGTTTTCAATGACGACCGGCCGACCATCAGTTCGACGCACTACGACGGCGCACCGGCCCGCGAGCGACCGACCGAGCAGCGCTTCAACGGTGGCGAGGTCGTCAGCAGTAGCGTCGCGAAACGTCAACGCCAAAACTCGAGGGTGCGCACTAAGCGCGCGACGAATCCCGTTGACGTCGCGTGCGTGGCGGCCGTGACAACATTGTTCGACGTCAACGTCGAGACCGACGAAGGTGCCACGAGCGGTTGAAGGCCCGGGTCACCGGTGCTCGACGACACGACTCCGGTTCCGTTACCCGGGAGTACTTGGATGAGGCTCTGTCCGGGCGCCACCAACTGATACTGCTCGCGCGCGAGCAAGGTCGCCGCGGCCTGTGAATCGATGGACTTGGCCTGCTGGGTCAGGGCCCGTTGCTGAGCATGCAGCGCGCTGATTTGTGCGGCCGTCGAATCCAACTGGCTCTGCTGGTGCCACAACGCGTTGAAGGGGAACCACCCGACCAACATGGCGATCGCCGTTACGACGGCGAGGGGCACGGCCCAGTGATGACGTTCACGTGTGACAAAACTATGAGTAGCTGACACCTGCTGCTCCCGACAAAGACGTTGCACCAAGAAAACGAGCTTGATCCCCGAGCTGTTCCTCGAGTCTCAGCAACTGATTGTACTTCGCCACCCGGTCAGAACGCGCCGGAGCACCGGTTTTTATCTGACCGGCGTTCGTCGCCACCGCGAGATCGGCGATGGTGGTGTCCTCGGTCTCGCCCGAACGGTGGGAGATCACCGCGCTGTAACGGTGCTGATTCGCGAGACGAACGGTGTCGAGGGTCTCGCTCAACGTGCCGATCTGATTTAACTTGACCAGGATGGAATTCGCGACACCGACATCAATTCCCTTTTGCAGCAGTTTCGCGTTCGTGACGAATATGTCGTCACCGACGAGTTGAATCTTCTCACCGAGACAGGCGGTGAGTGCTGACCACCCCTCCCAGTCGTCTTCGGCCATGCCGTCTTCGAGCGACACGATGGGGTAACGACTGCAGAGGTCGGCCCAGTAGTCCACCATTTCGAGGCTCGAGAGCACTCGGCCTTCGCCCGTGAGGTGATAGGCGCCGTCACGAAAGATCTCCGACGCGGCCGGGTCCAGGGCAATGGCGATGTCGCGCCCGGGCGAGCGTCCGGTCGACTCGATCGCTTCTACGAGAACCTTGACGGCGGTTTCGTTGTCGGGCAGGTCGGGGGCGAAGCCGCCCTCGTCGCCGACGCCCGTCGCGAGCGATCGCTTAACGAGGACATCTTTCAGCGCGTGATACGTCTCGGTGCCCCACCGCAGTGCTTCGGAAAACGTGGCAGCGCCAATCGGCATGATCATGAACTCTTGGAAGTCAATCGAGTTCTTCGCGTGCACGCCGCCGTTCACGACGTTCATCATCGGCACCGGAAGTACGTGCGCGTTCACGCCACCGATGTACTGGAACAGGGGCAGATTGGCCTCCATCGCGGCGGCCTTCGCGGTGGCGAGCGACACGGCGAGGATCGCGTTGGCGCCGAAGCGGCCCTTGTTGTCGGTGCCGTCCAGGTCAATCATGGCGAAGTCCACGGCGCGCTGATTGTCGCCGTCGTAGCCCTCGAGGGCGTCACTGATCTCACCGTTGACGGCGTCCACGGCGCGCATGACGCCCTTTCCGCCCCACTCATCGCCCCCGTCGCGTAGTTCAACGGCTTCGTGCACGCCGGTGGACGCACCCGAGGGAGAGATCGCGCGGCCATGGGCGCCCGATTCGAGGTGGACCTCCGCCTCGACGGTGGGGTTACCCCGCGAGTCGAGAATCTGACGGCCAAGGACAAGTGTGATCGCGCTCATTACGTCTCTCCTCTTATGACGACCTCAACGCTACTCGGCACGTCTTTTCACTCTCGAGACTGATCCTCTTCGCGTCGGATGGCGTCACTCAGTGCACGCGCGCGTTTCCTCAGTACTCCTTCGAGATCCACCCCCGCCCACTGGGCCATCGAGACGAGGGCACTCAACGCATCGCCCCACGCGTCCACTACGTCCGACGACGACTGTGCGTCGTTGGCGCCTTCGCGATCAAATCGAATCGCATGGAGCGCATCCACGGCGCGGGCACGCGATTCGTCGCCGCTCGACGAACTCAGGTCCACGAGCGCGGCCTTGCGTAAGAGTTTGGTGTACAAAGTCAGCGCCGGTAACTGCCACGCAATACCGTCGGTCACGCTGTCGCGACCCTTTTCGTCGCGCTTGAGGCTCTCCCAACGCGCCGCCACTTCGTTCGAGTTGCTCACAACCACGTCGCCAAAGACGTGCGGGTGGCGACCGGTGAGTTTGTCGCGCACGCCGTCGGCGATGGTCGCAAAATTAAACCGCGACTCTTCGTCCCCGAGTTCGGCGTGAAAGACAATCTGAAACAGGAGGTCGCCGAGTTCCTCCTCGACGTGAGCAACGGCGTCGTCGTCAACGTTCTCAGTGCCCTCGAGTCGCGCCAACGTCTCGAGGGCGTCGAGCGCCTCGTAGGCCTCTTCGAGGAGGTGACGAGTCAGCGACGCGTGCGTCTGTTCCTGGTCCCAGGGACATTCGAGTCGCAGTCGACGCGTGAAGTCGACGAGGTCGTCCATTGTTTCGCCCGCCGTGCGCAGACCTTCAACCCACAGTGACGTCAAGTGGTCGGCCTGACGAAAGAGCGCGAGTTCACCCGCTCGCACTTCTTTGATGACTTCATCATCGAGACCCACGTGATGGACAATCGTCACCACGACGTCGCTCGAAAGTCGGTCGGCGACTGACGCCATAATTTCTGGCGCGTAGGTTTGCAGTATCAACAGTGGCCCGGGACCGCGAAACGGCGTCGTAGAGGACAGCGCGTCAATAATGCGCAGCTCGCTCGCCATTGGATCGCGTCCGAGAGCGACACAGACCATGTCGATCACCGAGACCGCCGGTTCGCAGATTGTGCTGACGTCGCGTCGTTGGCGCAACATCTCGACGGTCCGTTCGGCGACGACGGGTGAACCGGGTACGGCGTAGACCACCTCACCATTCGGTGACGACGATGCGAGTGCTACGAGATCGTCAACAATGGCGCTATAGAGCGACTCGAACGACTCCGCGCTCTCGTAGAACTCGTCGTAACTCTCGATGGATTGGAACTCCGAGGCGGCTGGATGAACGCGGGTGCGGAGTCGAACGACCGGCGACGTGCGCAGTAGCCGCGTCGTGCCCTGGGTCAGTAGTTCAACGCCCGCCGGCCCGAGGCCGACCACGCGAACTGTCGGAGTCACTTATACGTGGCGGCGCTGGCGGTCGACAACGCCTTGGTCGCCGCCGTCGCACCCACGTCGACCTTCGCGGGAGTCGCCGACGTAAAGACCGAGGGACCAGCGCT
>JBBQGY010000082.1:0-8082 GCA_038323435.1 Acidimicrobiales bacterium | reverse complement strand
CCGTCGACGTGCAAGCGACGGAGTGCATCGAACTGTTTTGCCCCTTGATGAGGGCATCGGTCGGCAGCGAGACCTCACGAGCACTGAGCCAGACGCCGTTCACCTCGCTGACGACGAAACTCAGTACATTGCTATTTGCGTCGTTGTACGTACCAACGGCCGCGCAGTTACCCGATGAAGAACACGAGATTGCACCCACTAATGCCGTGGGATCGGCCGCGGCGTTACTCGGCGGACGCAGTTGAATGGGCGCTCGCCACACGCCCGCGAACTCGTCGAGCAAGAGCCCTTGGGTGTGGTTCGTCGCGTCGGTGTACGCACCACCGGCACTGCAGTAACCGGTTGATGGGCACGAGAGAGCTGGGAGATAACCCTGCGCAACAGCGGCACCCCCGCTTGGCAGCGCAACGATTTTGGCGGGGTGCCACCGCAACGCAGTGGTTGCGGCGCCGGAAGAGTTTGCGAGCATCGACGTCGCGAGTGTCGCGAGCAGCGCGAAGCGTACGAACCTCATTAACACTCCACTTCGTAGGACTACTCAATCAAAAATTTCGACGGCACGACTCGTTAGCGGATGCACGAGGCATTCGCTCGACGTCACGTCTGTTCAAGTATAAGTAGGGACATTCACGAAGTTTGATCGGCCGGAAATACCCTGCGTAGATGGACTCAAGACGACCGAGACGCGTGTCGTGATGGTCGTGTCCGCACGATAGTTGCGGTGAGGGAAGAACGATGAGCGGCGTCGGCGAGCGCTCAAACCACGCTGCCCGCATGAGTTTTTGGAGCGATTCGTCTTGGAAAACAACAATTTCTCACCTCGGATCAGCGCCGCGAGAAAGGCAAAATAGTGCCGCCGTTCGTGTTATTTACCGCATGTCGTCGTCGTATGAAGTGGTGCGCGGCACGTCGGATTCAGTGTCGTCGACAATGTCGGCACGCGTTTCTCGATGGAAATCTTCGACTTCCATCATGAACTCGCGCGGTGCCTCTTCGAGCATCATGAGTGCCTCAGCGGCGCCCGGCGTTGCGCGCAACAGTTCGTCCAATTTGCGCTGTGTTGCCACTTGTTCGCGACCCTGCGTATGTTGAATCGTAAACACCATGAGAAGTGTCACCGTTGAAGCCGTTACCTCAAAGGTTTTCACCCATGCAGTTGGAAAGCCGAGGAAGATGCCGACGATGATCATTATTGCGAAAATGCCAACAACCGTTACCGACACGATCGGCAGCGACGAATAGAAATCAATGTGATAGAGAAGCTTGCTGGTGAATGGGAGTTGCGAAGTTTTCTTCGTGATCAAACGCTGTGGGCTCGACGCTTCGTCCTCGTAGTCGAGTAGCGGGGCGTCGCCAAGGGATGGCGCACTGCGATTCGTATCAGCCGCGTCCTTGGGTGCGATGCGCTGAACGGTTGCGTTGTTGGAGCGTGATCGTCCCATCTGTTTCGCCACTGCGGCAATGCGTTCGTTGATGTTCATTTGGCTCTCTCCCCAACTTGGAAATGCAATTGGTGCGACTACGCGACGTCGCAGGCCGAGGCATGGACACGTTGATGATCGTAGAAGGGCGTCGACCAAGCCGAGATCACTTCTATAGTCCAGCAGAATTGTTCGTTTCGTCAGCCTCAGCGACCGGACGAGTGCACGGGCGAACGGCGATGGTGTTCACTGGGCGCAGTGCGTGGCGCGACCGTGATGTGCTCCGTTTCACTCGCCGCGGCACGTCGCGCGGGCCGGCGGTGATTCTTGTTCATTAAATACGCCACATTGCTCGACGCCAAACCGAGGACGCCGGCAACTATGAGCTCGGTACCCGTATTCGCCAGTCCGCGGCTCCCCGCGCCGGACGTCGTGATGTAGTGCATGATCGCGCCGCCAACAACCGCAGCAGAACTGATAATCAAGGCAATGACTGTCTTCATCGATATCCTCTCGTCATTCTGGATTAGATGGCGTCCGGCCGTACGACGTACTCGGACGAGGAGAATTCGTGCAACCTGAGCGCACGCCAGCCAATCGCATTGTGCGCTGACCTCGCAAAGTTGGGTTCCGTGCTCCTTTTGTTCGCATCGCACTGCAGACACAATTTTCAGGGGTGATTCACCTTTGACCAGCCTAAGACAAATGGCGCCGCATGAGTGAGGCGTCTCGTGAACTCGTGATTTTTGATCACAACGTCTCATGTTGCCGAATTGTTGTGATCAGTGTTTCACCGAGTCTCCAGGGCATTTTTTCTTTTTTTACGGGTAAGTTGGTGCTGGCAGTTGTTGTACTTTCCATTCACTTAGAAACGCCTTTCTTGTGTCGGACGACCGATTTGGCTGTCGCCCGTTCGGGCTCGACGCTTCGTAATCACTGAGGTCGTGATGTCAACTCGCTTCCGTTCCCTACGCGCGCTCGATCTACAGGTGAACGCTCGAGGTCAGCGAGACCATTTTGCACCGACTACCACTCTCCGCCGAAAGTTGCCGATCCGCTAATGCCCACAACTAACGAAACAAATTCACTGAAAAAAGATATGAAGGACGTAGCTGCCGGTCTCCTGGTGGCGACGGCGTCGACGGTGATGTTGCGCCTACTCGGGCGGCGTGGTCGCATTGCTCGAACGGTGCTCGTTGGTGCCGCGTCCGCTGCGACGGCACTTCTTCGACACCGCTTCGTGCACGAACGCACCACGACGCAGTACTCCCTGACTCGAGAGGTCTCACACAACGAAGGTTCACGTAATGAGTAGTCGAACCAGTCGAGCGCCCGCCAATGTAGTAGGTCGTAGGTTCGCCATGGTGTCAACATTTCCACCGACTGCCTGCGGAATTGCTACGTTTGGCGCTGCCCTGACGATTGGAATGTCGGCACTGGGCCACGACATTGACGCCGTCCGCGTCGATGACGACAACGTGACGTCGAACGACAGTGGCGAAAAGCCATTGTTTGATCGATCCGGGTCGTTGTCCTTGGATTCAATTGACAGGTTGCAACGCGCTGACGTCGTCGTCGTGCAACACGAATACGGCATCTTTCCCGGGCTCGATGGCGACGCCGTCATTCCACTTATAAATTCGATTGACCGTCCGACAGTTGTGGTTGCTCACACCGTGTTGGAGCATCCGACGGAGCATCAACGATCTGTGCTGGAAGAGATCGTTCGCCGGGCCGACGCGGTTGTGGTAATGACTGAGGCCGGTCGCCTCCGGCTCTGTACTGGTTTTGATGTTGATCCGGGGAAAATCTCAGTGATTCCTCACGGTGCCGCGGTGGTGTCGACGGACGAGCCACCACCCGTTCGTCAACGACCACTGTTGCTCACCTGGGGACTGCTTGGACCGGGGAAGGGAATCGAGTGGGCCATCGACGCACTTTCGATGATGAAGTATTTGAGTCCGCAGCCCGTCTACCGAATAGCGGGTAATACTCATCCAAAAGTGGCTGCTCTCCAGGGCGACGCGTACCGTGACATGCTCGTTCGGCGAACCTCCGACCGAGGCGTCAGCGCTGACGTGGAGTTCGATGCTGGGTACCGGGACCTCGACGAACTCGCCGCACTTATCAGTGAGGCGTCACTGGTAGTACTGCCCTACGACTCACCGGACCAAGTGACATCCGGAGTACTCGTCGACGCGATCGCCGCTGGCCGTCCCGTCATTGCGACGGCCTTTCCTCACGCCGTTGAACTGCTATCGAGCGGTGCGGGCATCGTTGTTCCTCGACGCGATCCCCGAGCTCTCGCGGACGCCATTCATCTCGCACTCGCCAATCCTCGACTACTGGCGTCGATGTCCGACGAAGCTCGACGCCTGGCCCCGACTCTCGCATGGTCGAGCGTCGCAGCTCGTTACGTGGAGCTCGGCGAGGCGCTACTCACTCGTCGATCGCCCGTTCCGGCTTGACCTAAGTGGCTCCCACTCGCTTTGATCACTTGGCTGCGCTGACGGACGACTTTGGCACGTTCGAGCACGCTGAATTTACGGCGCCCCGACGTGATCACGGATACTGCGTTGATGACGTTGCACGCGTTTTGGTGGTTGCGTCGCGCGAACAAAATCCCACCAGCCAGGTGCACGATTTGGCCGTTGGTTCACTCGCGTTTCTTCGAGCGTCCCAGAGCGCGCGTGGTGGCTGTCGCAACCGTCGCTCGGCCGATGGGCAATGGACCAGTCCAGCGACCACTGACGACTGTTGGGGGAGAAGCCTTTGGGGGCTGGGAGAGGCCGCGGCGAGTGGTCAGAGTTCAATTTGCGATGAAGCGCTCCGACTTTTTGAGCGAGGCACTCACGCACGTTCACGTTGGCCACGCGCTAGGGCATTTGCCTCGCTGGGTGCAGCCGCGGTGCTGCGCGTAGATCCCACGAATAGTGCCGCCATTGCACTGCTGCGCGATGCCGCGCCCGACATGGGCGCGGTGATCGGCGAGACTGCGTGGCCCTGGCCCGAGCAGCGACTCACCTACGCCAACGCGGTGGTGCCCGAGGCCATGATCGCGACGGGCGCAGCACTAGAACGAGAAGAACTCGTGCAGCGGGGACTTCACTTGTTGCGTTGGCTAATCGCGAGAGAGACGCGAGGCGATCACCTGTCGGTGACGCCGGTGGGGGGGTCCGGCCCGCACGACGTGAGTCCCCGTTTTGATCAGCAGGCAATTGAGGTGGCGACGCTGGCCGACGCCTGCAGTCGGGCACTCAACGTTGACGACTCGTCGGAGTGGCAGTCTTGCTTACGAATGGCCAACGCCTGGTTCGATGGGCTGAATGACGGGAGCGTAGTGATGTGGGATGAAATGACCGGTGGAGCGTACGACGGACTCATGGCCGGGTCGATCAACTTGAATCAAGGAGCGGAATCGACGCTTGCCCTCGTCGCCACGCGTCAACACGCAGCGCGCTATTTGACGGTGGCGTCGTGAAATCATCTAATCTCGTGCGCCACTTAGACGTCCACATTCGGCCCGACATCTCGCGCGTCATTGCGCTGTTGTTTGTGGCCGGACAAGAGTTTGGCAGCGGTGCCGGCTCGCGCGCGTCGAGTGTGGTGGGACGCATAATGGCGCTGCCAGAGTCCGATGTCAAGCGCAGATTGAAAGATGTCATTCTTCGCTTCGGTCGTCGTCATCGCGACATTATTGCGGTGTTCAGCCAGCACGCCGATCGCGTAAGCGCACGACTGGAGCCGAACGACGAACTCAGCGAAGAACGCTGGCTCTTGCTGGGTGCGTCATTCACGCACGAATATTCGGTGGAGGCGGCGTCGATCTGTAATCCGAGCATGGTGCTCCATCCTGACCAGTCGACCGCACCACCAGGGTGCGCACGATTCGTGATGAGTTTTCGCGGCATGGGCGAAGGCCACCTTTCGAGCATTGGCTTTCGCACTGGCCTGATTGACGCTAACGGCGAGGTCACGTTCGAAGATCGTGGTCCATTTCCCATGATTGGCGCAGTCCGCGACGGAATCTTTCACCGTGACACGTTTCACGTTCGACTTAAGGCGATGAATCGTGATGGAGAAAGCACGTCCTACGTGCTTGATCATCTTCCTGCGGTGTTTTCTATTGAGGAACTCGAAACTCGGCTGGAGTTGCTGATCTCGGAACAGGACACGCGCGACGACGCCACAATCATTGCCAATCATCATCGGAACATCGCCGCGTGCAGTTACGGCATCCACTTTGATTCCGATGTTGGCCTTTCGGAACGGGTGCTCTGGCCGGTCATGAGTGCCGAGTCCAACGGAATGGAAGACCCTCGCTTCGTTCGATTCGTGAACGCCGACGATTCGGTCACCTACCTCGCGACGTACACCGCATTCGACGGTCAACAGATCGCCCAACAGCTGTTACAGACCGACGACTTCATTGATTTCGCAATGTCGCCGGTCGTCGGCGCCGCGTCGGCGAACAAGGGTCTGGCGATCTTTCCGCGGCTGATTAATGGACGGTACGCGGCCCTCTCGCGCTACGACCGAGAGACCAACGCCGTGTGCTTTTCGGACACCCTCGGTCACTGGGGTAACGCGGTCACGTTTCAACTTCCTCAGAGGGACTGGGAAGTGCTGCAGTTGGGAAACTGCGGATCACCGATCGAAACATCGGCCGGTTGGCTCGTGTTGACGCACGGGGTGGGGCCCATGCGAACGTACAGCATTGGCGCCGTTCTCTTGGACTTGGAACATCCCGACAAAATGATTGCGTCGCTCAAAGAGCCGCTCATCACTGCAAGTTCCGATGAGCAAGACGGCTACGTCCCCAATGTTGTGTATACCTGTGGTGCGATGTTGCACGGAGATGTGCTCGTCATCCCCTACGGTGTTGCCGATATGCGAATCAACATCGCAACAGTTCGTCTCTCTGAACTGCTCGAAGCGATGACTCCAATACTTGATCCAATTGACGCCAACGTCTAAGCCGTATCGGACGGCCACGAAGTAGGACATTGTTGGTGCACGTCGATGCCAAGGAGATCGACGGCACTCACACTCGTGTGATCGAAGAGCTCGCGATGTCGGCCACGGTGGAGAGACGCGGTGATCACCACGGTGCGACCACCGGTTCCCGGATCCGTTCAAACGAAAGTCAAGGCGAAGTCGCCTACGCCTTCTTCACGACGATGCCTCCCACCATGAACGGATGAATAGTGCGCTCGTACTCAACGGGACCTGGCCGCATGAGTACGCGGAACTCGCTCGTTGCGCAAAGTGCAGCGTTGTCCGAGCCAAACACCCGGTTGACGGAACTGTGCCTGCGTGACGCGGCGTCGACCTTGATGACCGCACTCGTCGCGACGAGTGTGGCCCTCACGGTTGGAGTGCTCAGCGGTTCTGAGTCCACAGCGACTCGGATGAGATATGAAGGAAAGTTGTGTTTGGCCCTTGAGATGAGAAGTAATTAGCGCGAACCCTTAGAGGGGTCGGGCTCCGTGTTGAAATGTCATTTGACAATTCCAATCTCAACAAGGAGACCCAACCCGTGAAGATGATAACCCCCGACTTCGGCGCTGTCGCGACGAGCGAACCGAGCCGTGAAGTTCCCGATCCCATTACCGAACTGCTGCGAGCGCACGCCAAAGAACTGATCGCTGCGGCCCTCGAAGCCGAAGTGCAATCAGTGATGAACCAACTGCGCGCCGACGGCGCCGACGTGGTGCGCAACGGCTACCTGCCCGAGCGCAGGGTCACGACGGCCGTCGGTGATGTGTCGGTCGAAGTGCCACGGATTCGCTCGCGAGACGGCGAACCGGTGAGCTTCGCCTCCTCCATGATTCCCAAGTACTTGCGCCGTTCGTCGTCCATCTCGGCCTGGGCCGCTTACGCCTACTTAAAGGGCATCTCGGAAGGTGACGTCGCCAGTGTGCTCGAAGTCGTGCTGGGCGAGGGCGCGAGGAGGCTCACGCCCTCGGTCCTCTCGGAGCTAAAGCGCGACTGGACGAAACAGTTCCACGAGTGGCAATCGCGCGACCTCTCACAGGTCACCTTCACCTACCTCTACGCCAACGGCGTGTATCAGAAGATCCGCGGTGATCACCCCAAGGTCTGCGTGCTGGTGTTGATGGGCGTCGACGACGCCGGACGCAAGCACCTGATCACCCTCGAGGACGGGTCGCGCGAATCGACCCAGAGCTGGCGCGAGGTGTTACTGGGCGCCAAGGCGAGAGGACTCAACGCCGCCAAGCTCGCTGTCGGTGACGGGGCGATGGGTTTTTGGGCGGCCCTCGAAGAGGTTTATCCCACGACCACGCACCAACGTTGTTGGATGCATAAATCAGGAAACGTGATGAACTACCTACCCGAGAGCGTGCGCGCGAAGGCCAAGCACGACCTGCACCAAATCTGGATGGCCGATGGCCGAGCCCAGGCCGAAGAGGCGATTGCGCTCTTTGCAGAAAAGTACGCAGCGAAATACCCCAAGGCCGTCGAGTGTTTGACGAAGGACCGAGTTCCACTGCTCGCCTTTTATGATTTTCCGGCCGAGCACTGGCTGCACATCCGCACCTCCAACCCCATTGAGTCGACGTTCTCCACGTTGCGTCACCGCACCAAGCGAGTGAAGGGCGCCTTCTCCAAGGAGAGCGCCCTGTCGATGATGTTGCAG
>JBBQGY010000081.1:0-8130 GCA_038323435.1 Acidimicrobiales bacterium | reverse complement strand
AGTTTTCCCCATAAAGGAGTACTCACCGTCGTAGCGAGGAGGTACGCAACGACCACCCAACTGAGGTGATTGGCACCGCGCAAATCCCCGACGATCGTTGGTAGAGCGGTTGCGACAATGGTGCTGTCGAGCGCCGCGAGGAGCATGCCGAGCATCAGTGCACCAAAGACCCAGTAGAGCTCTATCTTGGGCATGGGCAGGTTCAGCTCATCCGACATTTTCCTCCTTCATCAGTCACAAAAATTGACCGGCGTTTTGGATTTCTTGAAGCAACCTTATCGGCGCGCCCTGCGAGGACGCCACGATCGATGGCTTTCAGTAGGTTGTTCACGAGGAGCAACCATGAAAACCAGACTCACCGAACTATTGAAGATTGAGTACCCGGTGATGTTGGCCGGAATGGGAGGAGTCTCGTACAGCCAGTTGGCCGCCGCAGTGTCCAACGCCGGCGGCTACGGATGTCTAGGTGCTTCCACGATGTCGAGTGAACAACTCGCGGGTGAAATAGCTGCGACGAAGGCCTTGACGAACAAGCCATTCGGCGTCGATCTCTTGACGGCGTTTCCTGACCGACTCGAGCGCGACGTCGAACTGCTCATTGACGGCGGTGCGAGCACCTTTGTCGCTGGGCTCGGCGTACCTCGTCACGTCATCGATCTCTGTCACCGTAACCACGTGCTCGTCATATCAATGTGCGGCAAAGTCATCCATGCCCAACGGGCGCTCGACGCCGGTTGTGATGTCGTCGTTGCACAAGGAACCGAAGCGGGCGGCCACACCGGGACGGTGGCGACCATGCCGCTCGTGCCGATGATTGTTGACGCGGTAGGTGATCAAATTCCCGTCGTGGCGGCGGGCGGCATTTTTGATGGGCGCGGTCTCGCGGCCGCTCTCGCACTCGGCGCCGACGGCGTATGGATTGGCACGCGCTTCATCGCCACCCCCGAAGCCCGCGCAATTCCTGGCTTCAAAGAAGGCATCATTGACTCGCGCGAGGACGGAACCGTTATCTCGCGTGCCTTCAGTGGTAAAACAATGCGAGTGTTGCGAAACGATACGACCGAGCGTTACGAAGCGGACCCTTCACTCCTGAGAAAATTCCCCGATCAGCTGCTCGTTTCGCGCGACGAAGGGACGTTCCACCTCGGTGGCGACGAGGAGACCGAGGGTATTGATCCACGGCGCGAGGCGTACCCCGCCGGCCAAGGGGTCGGCGCCATTTCTACGCTGATCCCCGCCGGTGAACTCGTGACGTCGATTGTCCTACAAGCGCAACGTATGATCGCGAAAATGGGCGCCTATTAGTTCGGCATCGGCGTAGGGCACTGTGGAAGCGTGATTGACCATCTTGACCACTTCGTTGACCAGATCGTCCAGAGCAGCCTTTCAGCACGTGAAGGGGAACCAACCGGACCCCGCTTCCGACCTCACCCGCATAATCTTTAACCATGGAAGGCCGCATCGACGAAGTAGAGGAATTAATCGCCACGATCCGGGGCGCCGCCAAGAGGGTCACCGTCGCGAAACGAACTCTCGCTGACGTACTAGTCGACGCAACCACTCATCTGACCGCCGACGAAATTACCCAAGAAGTCCAAAAACGGAGACCCGACGTTAGCCCTTCGACGGTGTACCGGATACTCGAGGAGTTCGGTGCGCTAGGTATTGTTGAACACGCGCACCTCGATCAACACGCTGCGGTGTACCACCTCGCTGGTCCGGTTCATGGCCATTTGACTTGTGAGTTGTGCGCCACAACATTCGAGATTTCCTCCTCGCATTTTGATGCGTTGGGCAAAGACCTCTTACGCGATTACGGTTTCGCACTCAATCGTCATCACGTCGCGATTACTGGAACCTGTGCGTACTGCCAGTCAACGGAGAGTTCTAATCGGTGAGACCACGAGCCCCTGTAACATCGCCGCTTCAGAATGGTCCTGAGAAGTTCTAAGTAGAGTCACAAGAGAACCCATGATCAAAATCGACCATCTCACGAAGCGTTACGGAAAAACACTCGCAGTTGACGATCTCGATTTCGAAGTGCAGCCCGGCGTTGTTACTGGCTTCCTCGGCCCCAATGGTTCCGGAAAATCCACCACAATGAGAATCATCCTCGGCCTCGATCATGCCTCCAAGGGACGCGCCACGATAAACGGCAAAAGGTACTGCGATCTGAAGTCGCCGCTTCATGAAGTGGGCGCACTGCTCGACGCCAAAGCGGTTCACCCCGGGCGCACTGCGCGCAATCACCTGCGCGCGCTGGCCGCTTCCAACAAGATTGACAAGTCGCGGGTCGACGAGGTGCTCGAGTTCGCCGGAATTGCCTCGGTCGCCAACAAGAAGGTCGGCGGTTTCTCGATGGGAATGAGTCAACGGCTTGGCATTGCGGGTGCGCTGCTCGGCGATCCCGGAGTTTTGCTCTTCGATGAGCCGGTCAACGGCCTTGACCCCGAGGGGATCAAATGGATTCGGGAGTTCTTTCAATCCCTCGCCAGAGAAGGTCGCACCGTGTTTGTGAGCTCACATCTCATGAGCGAAATGGCCGTCAGCGCCGACCAAATTATCGTGATCGGCCGCGGCAAGTTTATTACACGCGGATCCATTGACGAACTGACAGCCACGGTACAAGGCACGGTCTTTGTACGGGCGTCCGACACCACCAAGTTGACCGAAATTCTCACTTCTGATGAGGGCCTCGTCCAAAGGATCAACGACAACGGACTTTCGGTGAGTGGACTCACATCAGATCGCATTGGTGAACTAGCCTTTTCGTCGGGTGTCGTAATTCACGAATTAACGCCGCAGCGAGCATCGCTCGAAGAAGTTTTCATGGACCTCACCGCCGACGCCGTCGAGTACGGGAGTCATTCGATGGGCGCCGTAGATGAGTAACGACGTGACAATGGTGTCGGCCGTTAAATCAGAATGGATCAAGTTCCGTTCGGTCCGTTCAACGATCATGGGCGTCATCGTCACTTTCGTACTCACCATTGGACTGGGGGCGTTGATAAGCGTGGCGGTGCGCGGGCACTATAGCCAAATGGATCCACTGAGGAAATTGACGTTCGATCCTGTCTCGACCAGTCTCGGAGGAACGCTCTTCGCACAGTTTGCCGTGGGTGTTATTGGTGCTCTGTTCATTACGAGTGAGTACTCGTCGGGTTCAATTCGCTCCTCGCTCGCCGCAATTCCCGATCGAACCCAACTGGCCATTGCCAAGTTGGTGGTTCTGTTTCTGTCGCTCCTCGTCGTCTGCGAAGTAGCGTGCTTCATCACGTTCCAGCTCGGACAGACAATTTTTTCCGGGGTGGTGCCGACCGCATCGTTGAGCAGCGGCGTCGTGTTGCGATCGGTAATTCTCGCCGGATTATATTTGACGCTTCTGTCGCTCCTGGGCTTTTCACTTGGTTTGATTCTTCGTCACAGTGCCGCGTGCATCAGTGTCTTTACTTCCCTTTTACTGATTCTTCCGATTGTCTTGTTCTTGATGCCGCAGAGTTGGCAGAACCGCGCCGCAAAATATGAGCCGTCGCAATTGGGTCAATCCATGATGTCACCAACGTCGTCGGTGGATGGTTTCGGGACATGGACGGCACTGCTCCTACTCACGATCTATGTCGCAGTCGCGTTTATCACTGGGGTGATTCTCTTGAATCGACGCGACGCGGGAGTCAATTAACAGGTTGTCGTTCTAGGGTTACCGTATGGAACTGATTGATGCACTGCGAACGACTGGTTCAATTCGACAATTCACCGATGAACTAGTCAGCGACAAAGAACTATACGAGATCCTCGACAATTCTCGGTTTGCTCCGTCGGGTGGGAATCGCCAAGCGTGGCGGGTCATTGTGGTGCGTGATCCTAAATTGCGACGCGCTATTGGTGACCTGTATCTCGACGCGTGGCACGACTACGTGGGTCACGTCCTCGCGGGTCTCGTGGCGTTCTCACCACTCGCGAGCGAGCACGATCGCTCCAGTGCCGCTGCCCTACGCGGCGACGCAATCGCAAGGTCGCAGCCCGACGGATTTGCTGAGACGATCGCCGATGTTCCGGCAATGCTCGTGATATGCGCGGACCTCGCGGCGCTCGCGGCGACCGATCGAGATCTCGATCGATATCAATTTGCCGGTGGTGCGTCGGTGTACCCGTTCGCATGGAATCTCTTGCTGAGTGCCCGAGAAATCGGACTGGGCGGCGTAATTACGACCGTGGCACTTCGCAAGGAACCTGCCGTGAAAGAACTGCTAGAAATTCCCGATACTTTCGCTCTTGCGGCAGTGGTGGTACTTGGACATCCTCAGCAGCGTCACACGAAACTGACCCGTCGGGCGGTCGGTGAATTCGCGACGATTGACTTCTTCTCTGGGGGTCCACTACGCCAGAAGTGATTTCGCATCGTCACGGCGTGACGACAGGAACGTTGGTATCTCCGCGTCAAAGTGCCAATTTACAGAACCTTAGAGAGAAAACTCTTAAGTCGCGGAGTCGCGGGAGCCGCCAGAACTACTCGCGGGTCTCCGGACTCTTCGATAACGCCACCATCGAGGAAGTACACCGTATTGGCGACTTCGCGAGCGAAGTTCATTTCGTGCGTGACGACAACCATCGTCATGCCCGTCCTCGCGAGATCCTTCATTACGTCGAGCACTTCGCCAACGAGTTCGGGATCGAGCGCCGAAGTTGGTTCGTCAAAGAGCATGAGTTTTGGGCCCATCGCTAAAGCTCGAGCAATCGCCACTCGCTGCTGTTGTCCGCCCGAGAGTTGGGCTGGATAGTGCTTTTCCTTGTTGTCGAGTCCTACGCGCGCTAAAAGTTCGCGAGCTTTGGTGTTCGCCACATCCGGTTCAATGTCTTTCACTTTGATCTGGCCAATCGTGATGTTGTCGAGCACAGTCAGATGTTGAAAAAGATTGAAACGTTGAAACACCATGCCAATTTGCGCACGTTCGCCACAGATTTGTCGATCGTTTAGTTCATGCAACTTGTCGCCTCGCGCCACGTAGCCAACTAGTTCCCCGTCGACTCGCAGTTCGCCGGCGTCGTGTTTTTCTAAATGATTGATGCAGCGCAGCAACGTGCTCTTACCAGAGCCCGACGGCCCGATCAGGCAGGTCACCTCTCCGCGCGCGACGGTCAGGTCGACTCCCCTGAGTACCTCGACACCTCCGTACGACTTGTGGACGCCTATCGCCTCGACCATCGGAATCGTCACGAGTGGTCCGCTTTCGCAATTCGGGGCGTACGGAACTTTGCGACCACGCCACGAATGTCACTCTGAAGTCGAGCAATCGGTGTTGGTGGTCGAGTACGGAGTGCTCCTCGCGAGAAATGTCGTTCGAGGTAAAACTGACCAATGGACAAAATTGTCGTCACAATTAAGTACCAGAGACTCGCCACTATGAGTAGCTGTACTACCTCGAAATTCGACGACGAAATATTATTTTGTGCTCCATATAATTCGATGACGCCCGCTGAACCCACCAGCGACGTGGTCTTCAACATAGAAATCAACTCGTTGCCGGTAGGAGGAATAATGACGCGCATTGCCTGAGGTAGCACCACGAGACGCAGGGTCTGAGCACGAGTCATACCCAACGAACTGGCTGCCTCGGTCTGTCCCTCATCCACCGCAATAAGGCCCGAACGCGCGATTTCCGACATATACGCGCCTTCATTGAGTCCCAATGCAATACACGCCGACACGAACGCGGTGATGAGCGAATTGACGTGAAAGTGTACGAAAGTGATGTTGGTAAACGGCACGCCAAGCGACAAATTCTGGTAAATGGTCGAAATGAAGAACCAAAAGAAAATCTGAACGTAGACGGGGGTCCCGCGGAAGAACCAGGTATACGTCCAGGCCGTCGTCGACAACAATCGATTTGAAGAGAGCCTCATCACCGCGAGGACCACTCCGATGAAGATCCCGAGGAACATCGCAATGAGGGTCAGCTCAATCGTCACCACGAGTCCGCGAAGAATTTCGCTGGAGAAGAAGTACCGACTCACGACGTCCCAACCAAAGCGCCACACCATTAGTGGGTGACACGCTCGATTACCGTTCACCGTTTGGCATACGCGCTGTCCGGTCTGGGATGGAACCTTTGACTGCAAAGTGTGAATCAACATCGCGAGAAGAATCACCGCGCCAAAACTCGCACCCCACTGTCCGTAATGACGAACGGGGACGACCTTGGCTGCGTCGTCCCCGTTCGAATTCATACGAGTTGTTCTACTACAGACCGCTTAGGAGATTGCTCCATTAAGTACAACCTTGCTTGCGGGAATTGCACCGGAAGTCACGCCCCACTTGGACAAGATGGCCGCGTACGTACCGTTCGCGATCAACACCTTCACCGCGGCCTTAATGGCCTTGGCCAGCGCCAAACCGTTCGCCGTCTTGGACGTCGCGATGCCGTACGGCGCTACATTGACTGCGCTACCGACCAATTTGAACGTACCTTTCGCGAGTGACACGATGTAGCCAGCAATTTGGCTGTCGACAAAACCAATGTCGGCACGACCGGCCAACACTGCAGCGTTCGCTTCGGTCTGGGTCGTGAAGGTGAGAATTTTCAGCTTCTTTCCCTTTGGGCAACTCGTGGCTGCGGTCTTTGCGTCAGACTGCTCGACCGTGCCGGTCTCCACTGCCACATTGAGACCACAGAAACTCTTGAAAGACGTGAACTTCACATTTGAGGACGACTTGGCGTACACGCCCTCACCCGCCGTAAAGTAATCAACGAAGTTGAGTTGCTTTTCGCGCAATTTATTGTCCGTAAATGACGAGTTTCCAATTTGATACTTCGCACCCAAGACGCCGCCAATGATGCTGCCGAAAGCTACGTTGTTCTCTTTGACTTTGATGCCCAGAGTGTGCGCTACGGCCTTGATCAGGTCAACGTCGAAACCGACGATTGCCGTTCCCTTAATTAACTCATCTGGTGGATACGTCGCGTCCGTTGCGACTTGCAAGGTGATGTGCTTATCTGCTGCTGGTACCAACTTAGCGGCGGCAGCGTTATAGACGCCGGTCGTGGTGGCGGCGCCCGCGGTCACACTCGTAGCGAGCACCAGCGACGCTATGCCCGTTGTGACAAGTGCCAGTCGCACTCGTGAAATTCTCTGCATGAAATCTCCCTATTATTTCCCCTCGCCGGAGTCGGCGTCTGGGTTCCATTGTTACCAGAAATTCAGACAAATAATCGCTCACACCTGTATATCGGGTGTTCGAACTTCCAAAATGAGGGCGGTGGACGATGCGGGCCGACCAGTCGGAAGGTAAAAGAAGACGACGACGGCAACGGCACACGCGGTCGCCGCGGCCACCAGGCACCCGCGATGAAGACCATCCATGAAGGCGCTCGTCACTTTCGCCTCGAGGCCCGACCTAAATGCCACGGGTAGGCCAGCCACAGCGGCCTGCGCCGCGTGCATGGAACTTTGCGCACCATCGAGTTGCGTTCTCAGTAGGCCGTGGGCAACAAAGGGCGTCAGCGCGTGGCGCACCGCAGGTCCGAAGAGTGACGAGAACACTGAACCAATCACCGCCACGCCCATTGTGCCGCCGAGTTCGCGCGTGGTCTCGTTGCCCGCGGCCCCACCGCCAATCTGTTCGGGCGCGAGAGTCTCCATTGTTGCGGCGACCGACGGCGCGTTGACCAATGAGAATCCGATCGCGAGCGTGATCATCGAGCCCACAATTGGTCCGAGGTACGAAGCGTTGGCCGCCGTCGACGACATCCAGAAAAGTGCAATTGCCGTAATGACGAGTCCCAGGGCGACGACGTAGCGCGTGCCGAGGCGTAGGGCCGCTAGAGCACCCAACGGCGTCGCCACCATAACGCCAATCGCGAACGGGAGCGTATGAACGCCGGCGGAAAGTGCGGAGTAGCCGCGGACGAATTGGAAGTACTGAGTCACTAAGAAAATGAAACCAAACAGACAGAAGAAATTGGTGGCGATGGCGCCCGCTCCAGCGGAAAACGTTCGGTTATGGAATATGCGTACGTCGAGCAGCGGCCCACTCGTTCGCAACTCGACGTGAATAAAGATGTATAAGATAATCGCCGCCAACGTGAAAAGTCCCAAGGTTGAGATCGAGCGCCAGCCCCACGAGGGTCCCTC
>JBBQGY010000080.1:0-8167 GCA_038323435.1 Acidimicrobiales bacterium | reverse complement strand
TAGGGTGACCGTCTCTACCGACTCCCTAGTTAGACTTGGCGTTGAAGATCCGGAGGATCAATGCTCGACGGAAACTTTAGGAAGTCGGTAGAGACGGTCACCCTACCGACTGGGCGTTGGCTCGTGCGTATTGGCTTTTCTGCCGACGTACTCACCGCGTCAGGACTGGTGTCCTCCTGTGCCACCGCGTGGGCCATTGCGTTCGGTCACCACTGGATCGCCGCCGCACTCTTGACCCTGACCGGGTTTCACGATCTCTTTGACGGTCCGGTCGCCAAAGCGTCGAAGCGGGCGAGTCAGCGGGGCAGTTTCTTTGACTCGGTCGTTGACCGCGTCACCGATTCGGTACTGCTCGGTGGCGTGGCGTACTACCTCACCGCTCACCACCACGGCCAACTCGTTTTGCTTCCGTTCGCGATTCTCACGACGACGTTCATGATTTCGTACCAACGTTCGAAGGCCGAAAGCCTCGGACTGGTCGCCAACGGTGGTCTCATGGAGCGGGCCGAACGCATGATATTGCTGGGGATCGGACTTCTCGCCAAGCCCATCTTCATTCCCATTCTGTGGATAATGCTCGCCCTTACCGCCATGACTGCTCTCGGTCGTTTTTGGCGCGTCTGGCAGATCGCGGCGAGTCCAGAACCGCCGCAGTATCAGTCTGGTCGTATTCACCACCACAGCAGCCGGCTGCGCCGAAGGGTGAGTCGGACTTCGCGTCGTTAGACGTGGCATCATCTGCGCGCGTCGCGCTCTTTAAGTCAATCGGCGCCGTTATGGAGACGTTGCCCGAACGCGTGGACGTCGCCGCCGCGAGCGCTCTGTCGGTGGGGTTCGCTCGAGTGAACCGGCACCTGAGTGTCGAACTACGCCGCAATCTCGCTCACGCGCTGCGCGCAACGGGTACGGTGGTCGACGACGACGTGCTCACTCGCTTTACGACGAGGGCCTTTGCGAGTTACGGGCAGTACTGGGCCGAAGGAGCGAAGTTACCGGCGCTCGAACCGGCACACGTGAATTCACGGTTTCGCATCGGCGAGGGTCTTGAACACCTCTACGTCGCGAGGGACTCGGGCAAGGGCACGGTCATTGCACTGCCCCATATTGGCAGTTGGGAGTGGGGTGGTTCATTTCTCAACTCCCTCGGACTGGGAATGACGGCGATCGCCGAAGAGCTCGAGCCGCCCGAGCTCTTTGCGTGGTTTAAAAAGAAGCGCGAAGCTATTGGGATACGTATCGAACCCTTGGACGATCACGCCGGCACTAAATTGCTCGACACGCTGAAGAGCGGCGGCGTCGTCGGGCTGCTCTGCGACCGCGATATCCAAGGTAACGGCATTGAGGTTGAGTTCTTTGGTGAGCGCGCGACGATCCCAGCGGGCCCGGCGACGTTAGCGTTGCGAACGGGCGCCACCCTCGTGGCGGCGGCCTGTTACTCCGGACCAGGTCGCGACCACTTCGCCGTAATTACGCCGCCCATTCGCGCCGTTCGCGAGAGCCGACTCCGCGAGGACGTGACGCGCGTCACCCAGTTGGTCGCTCGCGAACTCGAGGGATTGATCCGTCGAGCCCCCGAACAGTGGCACGTACTACAGCCCCGCTTCGAAGGGGCGTAACGGCCGTGCGCGTGGCTCTCGTTTCGCCTTACGCCCTGAGCGTCTTTGGCGGGGTCCAGGAACAGACGCTCGCGATGAGTCGTGAACTGGTCCGACGGGGCCACGACGTAGTGATCGTCGCGCCCAACGGCCGCGACCACGCGATCTACGACACTCCCGCCGCGATCGAGCGGTTCGGGTGGCTCCTCTCGATACCGGCGAACGGCTCGAGAGCACCGCTCACGCTGTCGCCACTAGCGGTTCGCCGGGCCTGGTTCGTGGTGGAGAATTTCAAACCCGACGTCGTGCACTTTCACGAACCGTTCGCGCCCATGATTGGTTGGGGAGTGTTGCGTACGCACCGGGCGCCGGCGGTCGCGACGTTTCATCGAAGTGGTGCGGGCCCCGCGCTCACGCTCACCAAGCCATTGCTGCGCCTCTTCGCCCACGACCTCGACGTCACCGCCGCCGTGAGCAAACCGGCCGCCGCGACCATTCACGCCGCGTGCGGACTTTCCCCCACGGTGCTCTTCAATGGATTCGAGACCGATCGATTCACGTCGCTGCCCCGAACGCGCACCGACGACACCGTTCTCGTCACGGTGGGACGGTTGGAAGAACGTAAGGGAACCATCCACGCAATTCGCGCGGTACTCGCGCACAATGCGCGAGGCGGTAGCCCGTGGCGCCTCGTCGTCATTGGCGACGGCGCGCGTCGAGCAACGCTCGAAGAGTTGAGTACCAGTTCGCACATCCAATTCCTGGGTGCGGTCGATGACGAGCAGAAACGATCGTGGCTCCGCCGAGCCAACGCCGTGCTCTGTCCCGCAATTGGCGGCGAGAGTTTCGGTCTGGTGGTGCTCGAAGCGATGGCGAGCGAATCGTCCATCGTCGCGAGCAATATCTCGGGATACCGTGAGGCGTCGGGTGGCTTCGCGACGTTGTGCGAGCCCGGCGACGATGAGAGCCTCGAACGAGGAATCGAACAAGCCCTGGCGAACGAAACGCCCGAATCGATTGCGTTGGCGCACGCGCACGCGCAACGCTGGTCCATGGCGTCGCTCGTCGACGCGTACGAAGATCTTTACGCCGCGGCCCGCGAGCGATTCCACGCCGGCAAGTAACCTTTCATCGTGGCAACTAAGCAACGTTCGCGTTCTCGTAGGTCTAGTCCGTCGCGCGAGCGTGCGCCGCGCTACGTGGAGCCCGTCCTCGATCCGACCTGGCAGAGTCCCTACGCGCCCACGAGCGCCGAGAAACTCGCCAACCGCCGCGCGGTTCGTTCGTTCGCTCTGCGCCGGTCAATGCCCCAAACAGTCGTCGTCGCGGTGGTGGCGCTCGCGCTCATTGTGGGCGTCGTCGTCGTGGCGTGGTTGCCCGTCCTCGGGGTCGCCCTCGCTGGTCTGTACGGGTGGTACCTGCAGCGTTCGCTCGCCCAGTACGAGAAGCGTGGTTTCGCTCTGAACAATCTGATGGTCGACCAGTTCAAATCGGGCGGTACGTCGAAGGATCGACTGCGCCTCGTGACGGTGCTCGACCGCCTCGCCGCGACCTTCGGAGTCGACAAC
The DNA here is from genome assembly GCA_038323435.1 of Acidimicrobiales bacterium. GTDB lineage: Bacteria > Actinomycetota > Acidimicrobiia > Acidimicrobiales > RAAP-2 > RAAP-2. Next base: position 5,004 of record JBBQGY010000080.1, on the reverse strand, counting down.
GTGACAATTTTTATTGTCGATGACCCCGGGTATAACGCGGCGATGGTGCCGAGCGGCTCGGGCTTCTCGCTCTTCGTCACGAGTGCACTCGTGAGTGATTTTGCACTGATTGAACTCGAAGGCGTCGTCGCGCACTGCCTAGCGCGCAAGCGACTCGGACTGTTGTCGCGCGAAAGCGTGGCGGCGGTCGCTACCGTGAGTGACAATGCCCGTCGCACCCTCGCGGGCGAGGGCAACGCCTACCGCGCCGACGAAGTTGCGGCCGCCGCCATTCGCTACCCGTTAGGAATTGCGGGAGCGTTGCGTCGCTGCGAACACCAGCGGATTGCCCCCGCCTCGTTCTTTGCGACCCCCACTTACGCCAAGTGGCGTTGGATCTGGTTCGACATCTGGTCCGACCGTCGCGACGGCGACCTCGGGGACCTCGACGATGTCGGGTTGCGCGCTCGGGCCCTCGAAGAGTGGTAATCCCCATCGAGAGTTAGTCTGGAAGCATGAAATCTTCCAACGACTCGTCAACCACCGGCTCGGCGCTGGTCAAGCGTGGGCTCGCCGACATGCTTCGCGGGGGCGTCATCATGGACGTCGTCAACCCCGAGCAGGCGAAGATCGCCGAAGACGCGGGCGCCGTGGCGGTGATGGCCCTCGAGCGCGTGCCGTCAGACATTCGTCGTGACGGCGGCGTGGCTCGAATGAGTGACCCCCAAATGATTCAAGAGATTCAAGCAACGGTGACGATTCCCGTGATGGCGAAGGCCCGAATCGGCCACTTCGCCGAAGCCCAGATTCTCCAGTCCCTCGACGTTGACTACATCGACGAATCCGAGGTTTTGACTCCCGCGGACGAAGAGCACCACATCGACAAGTGGAGTTTCACCGTGCCCTTCGTCTGTGGCGCGACCAATCTAGGTGAGGCTTTGCGCCGAATTGGTGAGGGCGCGTGCCTTATTCGCTCCAAGGGCGAGGCCGGTACCGGCAACGTCGTCGAGGCGGTTCGACACCTGCGAACCATTAATTCGCAAATGCGTCGACTGCACGCCGCCGACGAGGCGGAGTTGTTCGCCATGGCCAAGGACCTGGGTGCGCCGCTCGCGCTCGTCCAAGAGGTCGCGCACACCGGCGCACTTCCGGTGCCGCTGTTCTGCGCCGGTGGAATTTCGACACCCGCGGACGCATCGCTCGTGCTCCAACTGGGCGCCGAGGCGGTATTTGTCGGATCGGGAATCTTTAAGAGTGACGACCCCGTTCGGATGGCCGAAGCGATCGTCGAAGCCACGACCCACTATCTCGATGCGGACGTCGTCACCAAGGTTTCGACGGGCCTCGGCGCCGCGATGAAGGGTATCGAAACCGCGTCACTCGAGCAGCGACTCGCCGAGCGCGGCTGGTAATGCCGCTCGTCGGTGTACTCGCCCTTCAGGGCGACGTACGCGAACACGTCGCGATGCTCCACGAGGTCGGCGCCGACGTGGTGTTAGTAAAGAAGGTCGAACAGCTCGATGGTCTCGACGCGCTGGTGATGCCCGGCGGCGAGTCCACCACAATCGCGCGGCTACTGACGACGTCGCGGATCCGTGCGGCACTGGCCGAGCGATTGAGTGCGGGACTTCCCGTCTTTGGTACGTGTGCCGGACTGATACTACTGAGCGCCGAGATTCTTGACGGACGAAGTGACCAGTGGAGTTTCAACTTGCTGCCCGTTGCGGTACGGCGAAACGGCTATGGCCGCCAAATTGCGAGTTTCGAAACGACGGTGCACGTGAGTGGCGTGGGGCCGGTGCCGAGCGTCTTCATTCGTGCCCCGAAGATCGAAACCTGGTCCGACGAGGTTGAAGTACTCGCCATGCACAACCACGGTGACGGCGATCATCCGGTGCTGGTTCGACGTGACAACGTATGGGGCTGCTCGTATCACCCCGAACTAACGAACGATTCACGAGTGCACCGACTCTTCGTCCAATCCCTCTAAATCTCAGGTACCATGGCAACGCCCGCGAGGGCAGGAGGAATAATGTCCGGCCACTCAAAATGGGCAACGACCAAGCACCGTAAGGGCGCCAAGGATAGCGCCCGCGCCAAGGTCTTTGCCAAGCTCATCCGTCAAGTCGAGGTCGCCGCTCGCGAGGGTGGCAGCGACGTTGCTACCAACGCCTCGCTTCGCACGATGTACCAAAAGGCCCGCGAAGCGTCGGTGCCCCTCGACACCATCGAGCGCGCGATTAAGCGCGGCACCGGCGAACTCGAAGGCGTGCGCTATGAGGCCATCAGCTACGAGGGCTACGGCCCCGACGGCGTGGCGGTCATTGTCGAAACGCTGACCGACAATCGCAACCGTACGAGTGCCGAAATCAAGCACGTGTTTTCGCGCAACGGCGGCACCATCGCCGAGCCCGGCGCCGTGTCGTGGCAGTTTGACCGCAAGGGCATCATCGAAGTGCAGGGTCCGATCGACGAAGAGCAACTCCTCGAGTGGGTCATGGAGGCCGGTGGCGAGAACTTCGAGCCCAACGGCACGAACTACACCATCACGACCGAGCCCCACGACGTCGGTGCGGTGCGCGACGCGCTCGAACTGAGCGGGGCCAAGGTCCTCAGCGCCGAGTTGACACTGGTGCCCCAGAATTCGATTCCGGTGGAGTCCGAGACCGAAGCTAAGAAGATCCTTCGCCTCATGGACGCGATCGACGACCACGACGACGTCCAGAACGTGTTTTCCAACTTCGATATTTCCGACGAACTCCTGGCCGCGTACGAGGGATAGTCCTAGTTTTGCTGGATCCCAGGCTGTAACATCGAACATATGTTCGTACTCGGAATTGACCCCGGACTAACCCGATGCGGCTTCGGTTTGGTGGAAGGTTCCTTTCAGGGGGTCGAATCGTTCCGGGCCGTTCGAGCGGGCACGATCGAGACCAGCCATAACGACCCCGTCGAACTTCGACTCGGTCAGGTTCTCATCGAACTTCGTCAACTGCTCGAAGAGACCAAGCCCGACGCCGTGGTCGTCGAACGACTCTTCTACCAGCGCAACGCCAAAACGGCTATTCCCGTGGCCCAAGCGAGCGGTGTTGCGGTGGCGCTGGCGAGTTCGATCGATTTACCTGTGCGCCAGTTCAACGCCCAAGAGGTCAAGCTCGCGGTCACCGGGTACGGGGCCGCGAGCAAACTCCAGGTGCAGGGAATGGTCGCCCGGCTCTGCGGTCTCGCCGAGATTCCCAAGCCCGCCGACGCCGCCGATGCGCTGGCCCTCGCGATCACGTACTTCATGGTGGTACGGAGCGAACAGAAATACCCGGCCGTGAGTCACGCATGATTGGATGGCTCCAAGGTCAGGTACTGCATCACCATCGAAATGGCGCGGTGGTGATTGACGTCCACGGTGTTGGTTACGAGGTGCACGTTGCGACGTTGGATAGATATTCGGTCGGCGACCTCGTCGCTGTCTTCATTTATACCGTGGTTCGCGTCGACGCCATCCTCCTCTATGGCTTTGGCACCTACGAAGATCGTGAATTCTTTGAGATGCTGCTCGTCACCCCCGGCGTAGGTCCGTCGACCGCCTTAGCGGCGCTACGGACAATGACGACGGGGGAGTTGGCGAGCGCGATCGAGAACGACGACGCCAAACGAGTTGCCACGATTCCCGGCATTGGTCCTAAAACGGCCAGTCGCATCGTGCTCGAGTTGAAGGGGCGGGTGACCGTGCCCGGTTCGTACGTGGCGCTCACTGGATCGACCAACGCGAGTGACGCCATTGAGGACGCGCTGCGAGGACTCGGCTACAGCACCCAAGAGGTGCGCGTCGCGCTGCAGGGCGTGACGTTACCCGACAACGAGTCCGACGCGCTGCGCCACGCCCTGCAACTACTGAGGCGACAGTGAGCCGTCACGAAATTGACGTCGACCAACTCGCGCGCAGTGTGGTCGCGCCGGTCGCCGACGAGCAGGAGCGGCGCGTCGAAGTCTCGTTGCGACCGAGCACGCTCGCGGAGTTCGTCGGACAGCGAGAACTCGTGCGCCACCTCGAAATCGTGCTCGGTTCGGCGAAGGCCCGTAATCAAACCTCCGACCACCTGCTCTTCGCCGGACCGCCCGGACTCGGCAAGACGTCGCTTGCGAGCATTGTGGCGAGTGAAATGGGCGCTGGTCTTCGCATCACTTCGGGACCGGTGTTGTCGCGCCCGGGCGACCTCGCGGCGTTATTGACCGATCTCCAAGACGGCGACGTACTGTTCGTGGACGAGATTCATCGACTTTCGAGAGCGGTCGAAGAAGTGCTGTACCCGGCGATGGAAGATCACCGTCTCGACGTGATGATTGGTCGAGGACCGTCGGCGAGAGCCATTCGTCTCGATCTGCCCAATTTCACGTTGGTCGGTGCCACGACTCGCACCGGACTTGTCGCGGCGCCGTTGCGCGACCGCTTCGGTTTCGTGGGACAACTCGACCTGTACGACATTGATGAGTTGACCGTGATCGTGACGCGATCAGCTGGGCTGCTGGACGTTCCCATTCACGGCATCGCCGCCAACGTGATTGCTCGGCGCAGCCGGGGCACGCCGCGAATTGCGAATCGATTGCTGCGACGCGTTCGTGACTTCGCCGCGGTGCAGGGCCACGCGATAGTTGACGAGGCAGTTGCCGTGGAGGCACTCGCACTCTTCGGAGTTGACGAGTACGGATTGGACAAGATTGACCGACGGATCTTGACGTTGCTCTGTCGCCAGTTCGCCAATCAACCGGTGGGGCTCACCACCTTGGCGCACGCCTGTGGCGAGGAGATGTCGACAATCGAGGACGCCTACGAGCCCTATTTGTTGCGAGAAGGACTATTAATTCGTACGCCGCGAGGTCGAGTAGCGACCGAACGAGCGTTCCAGCACCTGGGTATCGCTCCTCGCGGCGGTGGACTGATCTAAACGACGCACCACCAGCGACTAGGGTTTCTTTGTCTATTGACGGAGGAACTACATATGTTGTTGGCCAAGGCGGGCGGCGGTTCAA
>JBBQGY010000079.1:0-8285 GCA_038323435.1 Acidimicrobiales bacterium | reverse complement strand
GTACAGCTATTTCGACGATCGCGAAGACCTGATCGCTGCCACGATGGTGCACGGTTACCGCCAAGTGCTCATTGGCACCGCCGAAATCTTCTCCAAGCCGCTCGAAGGCGTACAGACCACGAGCGACCTTCGCGAAGCACTAAAGACGATCATCGCTGAAGCCCAGACACCCGAGCGGACCGATGCGCGCAACCTCCGAATCGAGGGAATGTCGTTCTCGCAGCACAACCCCACGGCGCTCGCGGGAATCGCGGACGCGAAACAAGAGGCCAGCACCCTCATCATGAGTTGCGTGCAGCCACTGGTCGACAAGAATCTCCTCGCCGACGGTATGAGCGGCATCGCGTTCGCGCGTATTTGGTACGCGCTCTTCTTCGGTCAGATTGCGTTGGAGGGCGAACACGCCCTTTCAATTGATTCCGACGACTGGTTGATGGCCCTTCACGTCTTAGCTGAGTCGGCGATTCGACCGGAATTGACCAACCTCGCCCACTAACGATTGCGCAAGCGACCGCCAACTGTTAGTGCATCGTCACGCCACGCCTCGTGTTCCAACGAACTACTCATCATCGCGGTGGTCGTGGCGCAGTGTCCGATTCAACCCTGGTAGCGGGCGCGCGACTGCGCTAGCTCGACCAGTGCCTCCGCCCGTCCGACGAAGTGCTCAACTTTGACCCATTTGCCCTCGTCGAGATCCTTGTAGACGGTGAAGAAATGCCTGATTCGATCAAGGATCTGCTGTGGCACGTCGCCGATATCCGTCGCTGACTTCCACTGCGGATCGTAGGAGGGGACCGTGATCAATTTGGCGTCTTCACCTTTTTCGTCGGTCATGATGCACATCCCAAGGATTTTGGCTTCAATGAGACAACCGGGAAATGTCGGGTACTCCGTCAACACGAGTGCGTCAAGAGGATCGCCGTCGCCACCAAGCGTGTCGGGAATGAATCCATATTCCGCGGGGTAGCCCATCGCTACGATCAAGTGACGGTCGAGTTTTATGGTGTTCGTCTCGTGGTCGAATTCGTACTTATTTCGACTGTCGCGAGGGATCTCAACAATGACGTTCACCGTGTCCATAGCCTGCTCGACTCCTCAAATCGTCGACATCGTCACTCGACGCTGTCGGGAGTAATCGTACTCACCATCGCTCCTCGCGCCCACTGGACTTCACCGTCTATTGGTACGGCGGTGCGCTTCATGGCCGCAAATGTGATGGACCTAGACTCTGACGTCGAGCAGTCGACGTCTGTCGGACAAGGAGGTCCTGGTGGATCGCATAGGTGTAGTGGGATGTGGCCTCATGGGGTCAGGAATTGCTGAGATTGCTGCACGCGCCGGTGCTGACGTCGTCGTTATCGAGCGCGACGAATCAGCCATCGCCGATGGAATTGCACGTATTGACCGGTCTCTCTCACGTGCGGCGGCCTCGGGAAAGATCAGCGACGACGAGGTCCAGCGAATTCGAGCGAACTTGACGTTCTCCGAGAACTACACGTTGCTTGCCGACCGACAACTCGTCATTGAAGCGGTCGCCGAGGATGAGGCCACCAAGATAGATGTCTTCGGTCGACTCGATGACGTCGTCACTGACCCTCAGGCGATCCTGGCGACAAATACTTCGTCCATTCCAATCATCAAGCTCGCCATGGCGACCAAGCGGCCCGAGCAGGTAATCGGAATGCACTTCTTCAACCCCGTGCCCGTCTTGAAACTCGTGGAAGTGATTTCTTCGCTCCTCACCAGTTCCGAAACCACGGCGCGAGTGCACTCCTACGCGAACGAGTCACTGAAAAAGAAGGTCATTACGTCAAAGGACCGGGCCGGTTTCGTAGTGAACGCGCTCCTCATCCCCTATCTCCTTTCGGCAATTCGAATGCTCGAAACCGGTTTCGCCAGTGCCGAAGATATTGACACGGGCATGGTGGTCGGTTGTGCCCATCCCTTAGGGCCGTTGGCGCTTACTGACCTCATTGGGCTCGACACGACGTTGGCCGTTGCCGAGTCGCTGTACGAAGAGTTCAAGGAGTCGCACCTCGCGCCGCCACCACTACTTTCGCGCATGACCCAAGCGGGGCTGCTCGGTCGCAAGTCCGGTCAAGGCTTCTACTCGTACAAGTCGTAAAGCAACGAGCTGGGTCGTCGCGAGATTGGCGCGGCACGGGCAGAGTAGGAATGCACTGTTCGAGCCCAAAAGTACACTTGGCGTAGTGCCAACCGTACGAGAGGGTCGGGAGTGAATACCTACGTCGTGACGTCGCAGTGCACCGACGTGCCGGGCATCGTGCTCGCCGCGAGTTCGGCCATCGTGGCACTCGACGGCAACATCGTAGAAAATGATCAGTTCACCGATCCGGTCACGAATCAGTTCTGCATGAGAACAAGGTTCGAATCGACGGTGGCGGAGGTGGACGTCGTTCGCACCACCCTCGGTGATCGCCTCGCGAACTTTCAACCCACGCTCAGCGTGCGGCTCGAGGGCGTGCGACGCCGCGCGCTCGTCTTGGTCTCGCGAGCCGACCACTGCCTGGCGGACCTGCTCTATCGCCGAGAACAGGGTGAGATGCCCCTCGACATTGTCGCCATTGTGAGCAATCACTCCGATTGCCGTCCCCTCGCTGCGCGGTACGACGTGCCGTTTTACGAGATTCCCGTCACGGCTGCAACGAAGGACGCTGCGGAAGCCCAACTTCGTTCGCTGGTCCAGGACTACGGAGTGGACTTCGTCGTGTTAGCGCGCTACATGCAGGTGTTGTCACCCTCACTCTGTGCGTACTTGAGTGGTCGCGCAATCAATATTCATCACTCCTTCCTACCGGGCTTCAAGGGCGCGAAGCCCTACCACCAAGCGTACGAGCGCGGCGTCAAACTGATTGGCGCCACCGCCCATTTCGTCACATCCGACCTCGACGAAGGACCCATCATCGAACAGGACATCGTGCGCGTCAGTCACGCTCGGCGTCCCGACGATCTCGTGTCACTCGGTCGCGATATTGAGCGAAGTGTGCTGTCGCGAGCAATGCGATTACTCGCCGAAGATCGCGTGACCCTCGTTGGTAATCGAACAGTTGTCTTTACTCAGTAGTGGCGTCTCAGGTCACCGCATTGCGCACGTTGAATCGCTGGTCGAGGTAGCGCTCGGTCGCTATCACGTCAGCGATACGCTCGACGGCGTCGAAGACGTCGACGAATCGAAGGTAGAGGGGCGCAAAACCAAACCGGCAGATATTCGGCGCACGAAAATCGCCGATAACGCCGGCTTCGAGCAGCGCCTGAATAATGCCGTAACCCTGCGGGTGTGCGAGCGCAACCTGACTACTGCGACGAACGTGATCGCGTGGCGTCAGCAGTTCAAACACACCCGGTAGCCGCTCTTCAATTAGCGCGATGAAGAGATCCGTCAGTTCGAGGCTCTTCGCACGAACCTGCCCAATTGAGGTGCGGTCCCATACGTCGAGCGCCCCGTCAAGGGCAGCGAGCGCAATGATCGAGGGTGACGACGTCACGAAGGCCTGCATTCCAATGGCCGGCTCGTAGGTCGGTTCGAAATCAAAGGGCCGCGCGTGTCCGAGCCAACCCGGCAGCGGATTTCGTAGTTTTCCCTGCCACGAGGAGCGGACGTACATGAACGCCGGAGCTCCGGGGCCACCGTTCAAGTACTTGTAACCGCAACCCGCGGCAAAGTCAACGTCGGCGTCGGTGACGTCCAGCTCGACGGCTCCGGCCGAGTGCGCAAAGTCCCAGAGCATGAGCGCGCCCACGGCGTGCACTTGAGTGGTAAAGCCTTTAAGGTCGAGCACTTCACCAGTGCGATAATCCACGTGCGTCATCTCCACCAGCGCCACGTCATCATTCAGTTCCTTGACGAGCGAGTTGCGGTCAATGGCCTTCAACGTGATCGGGCGCCCCGCGCGAGCGCAGATTGCTTCAATGATGTAGAGATCCGAATGAAAATTGGCCGCATCGGTCAACACAACGGAGCGGTCGGAGCGTTGCTCCAGCGCGGCGCCAATTAATTTTGCGAGCAGAAACGTCAAGGTGTCGGCGACCACCACTTCGCCCGCGCCTGCACCAATCAACGGGGCGAGTCGGTCGCCCAATCGAGTTGGCTCGGCCATCCAACCCGCGTTGTTCCAACTTCGGACCAGACCGCGACCCCATTCATTGTCAATTACATTATTGACTCGTGTGCGCACCGAGGCACTGACAGGCCCGAGTGAGTTGCCATCGAGGTAGATTTCGCCGTCGTTGAGTGTGAACTCGTCGCGTAGCGGCGCCATCGAATCCTTCTCATCGCGCGCTTCGCACTCGTCGCGAGTGATCACAGTACTGACCTCACTTCCCATAGGACCGGATAGAGACGCTGAGAAAGCGTCGTATCAAGATACGCCATTCCTTCACTTCCGCCGGTGCCGGGTCGCCGACCAATTTGGCGACCGGCCATCAACATGTGTCGGTGTCGCCACATCGCGAGCCGTTCGTCATGATCCATCAGTAGTTCCGCGACCGCGTGCAACGCGGAAAGTGGTGCACTCGAGTGCTCGAGGTAGAGCGCACGAACCGTGTCGAGCAAGTCATCGTTGGGTGCGCCCAATGTGGTGCGCAGTGCGTGCTCAAATCCAGACCACACCGATGGTGTCGCGCTCATCTCTTTCAACCAGTGACGCTGTTCGCCGTCGAAGAGCTCGAAGTTCAACATTGCCTTCTTCCCGGCCCCGCTGAGGAATTCAATCGCACGGAACTGAACCGACTGGAAGCCCGACGCTGGATTTAAGGGATCACGAAACTCGAGAAATCCCTCGGGCGACATTGATTCGAGTACGTGGAGGTGCGAGAGAAGTAGATCTTCAATAATGACCATTCGGCGAAGATGGGCGACCACACGCCACGGTTCATTGTCGTGCAACTTATTCGCGGCGCGGCGAAGTTCGTCAATAATCACCTTGAACCAGAGCTCGTAAGACTGGTGAACGACAATGAATAACAACTCGTCGGGGGCATCGTCCGTGAGAGGAATCTGTAGTTTCAATAGATCATTGATTCGCAGATACGTCGAGTAATCAGTGCCGTTCTTCACGAAAGAACATTACGCCTACTTCGTTCACGACCCACTGGTTGCTCTAATTACGCGCGACACCCCATTACCGAGTGATTGGCTTGTACCGCATGCGATGTGGCTGATCCGCGTCGGTCCCCAGACGCTTATGGCGCTCGGCTTCGTAATCAGAAAAATTGCCCTCGAACCACCGCACGACGGCATCGCCTTCGAATGCGAGGACGTGGGTAGAGATGCGGTCAAGGAACCATCGATCGTGACTGATGACGACCGCGCAGCCGGGGAAGCCCAGTAGTGCGTCCTCCAGGGCACGCAACGTGTCAACGTCGAGATCATTTGTCGGTTCGTCCAACAGCAACACGTTGCCACCACTGCGCAACACCTTGGCCAGTTGCACTCGGTTGCGCTCGCCACCGGAGATTTCGCCAACCTTCTTCTGCTGATCACTTCCCTTGAAACCGAAACTGGCCACGTACGCGCGCGCGTGGATCTCGCGGTTACCTACAATCATCTGCTCTTGGCCACCACTTATCTCGTCGTAGACCGTCGCGTCGGGATCGAGATCATCCCTCGACTGGTCAACGTAGGCGTACGCCACGGTTGCACCCACTTCAATCGATCCCGCGTCGGGTTGTTCGGCGCCGATCATCATCTTGAAAAGAGTGGTCTTTCCCGCTCCGTTGGGACCGATGATGCCCACAATGCCGCCCGGCGGCAATAAAAACGTGAGCTCTTCAATCAGTAGTCGATCGTCAAAACCCTTAGTAAGGACGGATGCGTTCACGACAACATCACCGAGCCGAGGACCAGGAGGAATGAGGATCTCCAACTTGTCAGCTCGTCGCTCGGCCGATTCAGATTCCGCGACCAATTCGTTGAATGCGCTGAGGCGCGCCTTGCCCTTGCTCTGACGAGCGCGGGGCGACATTCGAATCCATTCGAGTTCGCGTTCCAACGAAGCCTGGCGCGCTTTATCCGATCGTTCTTCTTGTGCCAAGCGGGCCTGCTTCTGTTCGAGCCACGACGAGTAGTTGCCTTCCCACGGAATGCCGCGGCCCCGATCGAGTTCGAGAATCCACGACGCCGCGTTATCGAGAAAGTAACGGTCGTGAGTGATCGCGACCACGGTGCCGCTGTAATCCTGCAATGTGCGCTCGAGCCACGCCACCGATTCAGCATCGAGGTGGTTCGTTGGCTCGTCCAAGAGTAAGAGATCGGGCTTCGCGAGCAGCAAACGGCAGAGCGCAACGCGGCGCCGCTCGCCGCCCGAGAGTTTGGTGACGTCGGCGTCGGGTGCAGGAAGGCGCAGAGCGTCCATGGCAATTTCGAGTGTGCGCTCTAGGTCCCACGCGTTGGCCGCGTCAATTCTTGTCTGAAGCTCCGACTGTTCTTTCAGAAGCGCGTCAAAATCGGCGTCGGGATCGGCGAACGCCGCACACACCTCATTGAATCGAATGACCAGATCGCGTTGCTCACCAATTCCGTCCGCGACGTTGCCCACGACGTCCTTGGTCGGATCCAAATGCGGCTCTTGCGATAGATAACCAACGCTAAAACCGGGCGAGAGTCGCGCCTCGCCGGTGTAGCCGTCGTCAAGCCCGGCCATGATGCGCAGCAACGACGACTTCCCGGATCCATTCGATCCAATCACGCCGATTTTCGCGCCCGGATAGAAGGAGAGGTTAATTCCTTTCAAGACTTCACGGTCGGGGGGATAGAACCGTCGAAGATCGCGCATGGTGAAGATGAACTGAGCTGCCATGCCATCAAGTGTTACTCAATTTCACGGCCCCGTCACTCGGCGATGGTTCCGCGCGCGATTATTCGCCCTTACAATCGCTGCATGCCAGAACAGACTGAACTCATCGAATCGCCGTCGTCGCCTCGCCACACCCCGGACTGGATAGTTTTGACGATTGCGTGCTTGGCGCAGTTCATGGTCGTGCTCGACGTGTCGATTGTCAATGTTGCGCTCCCGCGCATGGGTCACGACCTTCACTTCACACAATCCAGTGCCCAGTGGGTCATCAACGCCTACGTACTGACGTTCGCGGGATTCTTACTACTGGGTGGGCGCGCGGCGGACATCTTTGGACGGCGGCGCGTCTACTTGTTTGGTCTCACCATTTTCACCGTTGCGAGCATCGGCGCCGGTTTTGCCGCGACGGGAGCGCAAATGGTGGCGGTGCGCGCCTTGCAAGGACTCGGCGGCGCAATTCTCTCGCCCGCAACATTGACCATCATCGTGACAACGTTCCACGGGCCGCGACTGCCCAAGGCCATCGGCGCGTGGAGTGCCGTTGCCGGAGCCGGCGGCGCAGTGGGCGGTCTCCTGGGTGGCATTCTGACCGGATGGGCCTCGTGGCGTTGGGTGTTTTTCATCAACGTGCCAATCGGTATTTTCGCCGCAGTGCTTGCGGGACTGTACCTACGCGAAATGCGAAACCGCGACGCCACCGTGAAACTGGACGTCGTCGGTGCGGTGCTGGTTACCGGTTCACTGGCGTCACTGATCTACGGCGTGGTCAACACGACCACGAAGGGCTGGACATCGTCGACCACGCTGTCGTGGTTCATTGGTGGCGCCATCGGACTCGCGGCGTTCTTTTCCTGGGAATCGAAAGTCGCCTCGCACCCACTGGTCCCGTTTCGAATCTTTCGCTCACGATCGCTGTCGACCGCCAACGGTGTCATGTTTCTCGTCGGCGGTGCCTTCTTTGCGATGTGGTACTTCTTGACCTATTACTTCCAGCAGATCTTGGGCTACGGGCCGGTAAAGGCCGGTTTCGCCTTTCTGCCAATGGCGATCGCAATTATTGCCGGGGCGCAGATTAGTTCGCGAATCCTCGGCAAGGTTGGAGTTCGTACTTTGCTGATCATTGGCGCGTCGCTCGCCACCGCTGGCTTCATATGGCTGTCAATGTTTAAAGTCGCCAGTTCGTTCGTATTGGCCGTCCTGCCCCCGTCAATCGTCTGTGCCTTTGCCATGGGCCTCATGTTCTCGCCACTCGCCATGGCGGCCACGTCCGGTGTCGACCGCGCCGATGCCGGACTCGCGTCGGGCGTATTGAATACGGCTCGCCAGGTGGGTGGATCGCTCTCGCTCGCAATTCTTGGTACCGTTGCCGCTGACCGAACAACGTCGCTCCTGAGTCACGTTGGTGCGCGGGTGGCGTACGTGTCGGGTTACCAGCGAGCGTTTCAGATTTCTGCCGGAATAGTGCTGCTC
>JBBQGY010000078.1:0-8353 GCA_038323435.1 Acidimicrobiales bacterium | reverse complement strand
CGTCCAGTGATGAGGCGAAACCACTTTCGAGTGCCAGGTCGTTCAGGACGAAGCGCAACGTGTCGAGGGCCACGTCACGCCACTGCGGATGATCGGGCCGTTTCTGGGCGGCGTGCAGGTACGTTCGAGCCAAGAGGGCTTGGTCGCTCAACATCTTTTCGAAGTGGGGGACGTGCCACTCCTCGTCGACGCTGTAGCGGGCAAATCCTCCTCGCACGTGGTCGTAGAGTCCACGGCGCGACATCGCGTCGAGCGTTCGTTCAACCGCGTCTCGTGATTCCACGTCATCGAAGTCGAGAAGTGCCTCGACGTAGGACGGTCGGGGAAACTTTGGCGCATCGCCGAAGCCTCCGTCGACGTCAACGCGATGGACCAAATCGTCTCGAAGCTGCTGGCGAGCGAGTGCGAGATCAATCGGCGCCGTTGTGGGCGCGAGGTGATCAACGAAACTAACTTCGCGTTCGAGGGCGCGTGATAGTTCTTGCGCCTGTCGCTCGACGGTGTCGCGCTGGTTCGTCCACGCGTCGTTCATCGCGGCGAGGAGTCGTGAAAACCCCACCTGTCCGTGACGATCTTCGGGCGGGTAGTAGGTGCCGGCCATGAAGGGCCGACCATCGGGAAGAAGGAATACGGACATGGGCCAACCCCCGTGCCCACTCATGAGTTGGGTGGCCGCCATGTAGAGCGCGTCGACGTCAGGCCGTTCCTCGCGGTCAACCTTGATGGCGACGAACGATGCATTTAATAGAGTGGCCACTTCGCTGTTCTCAAACGACTCGTGCGCCATGACGTGACACCAGTGACACGCGGCGTAGCCAACCGAAAGAAATATTGGTCGATCGAGTCGCTGAGCTTCGGCGAGCGCTGCAGCGCTCCACGGCCACCAATCGACTGGGTTGTCCGCGTGTTGGCGTAAGTAGGCACTCGAAGCCGTGGCGAGTCGATTGGTCACCGAATAAGCGTACTAATCACGCCCGAGGACGTCGTGCGAACGCACGACGGCAATCACGACACTCGGTACTGTGTTTTGTTAGCAATTACTACTCTGCGAGGTCACGATGGCGCAGCCACTGCGATGGGGAATTCTAAGTACCGGTGGAATCGCCCACACGTTCGCCACCGGCCTAGGACAGATTGACGAGGGCGTCGCGGTCGCCGTGGGATCACGCTCCCTGGCGACGGCCCACTCGTTCGCGGACGAATTCGATATTCCCCATCGATACGGAAGTTACGAAGAGTTGGTGGCCGATCCCGAGGTTGACGTGGTCTACGTCGGTACGCCCCACCCGATGCACTTTGACAACGCCATGCTGGCCCTGCGCCACGGAAAACACGTACTCGTGGAAAAGGCGTTCACCATGACAGCCCACGAGGCTCGGGGGCTCGTCAAAGAAGCTCGCTCGAGAGGCCTTTTTCTCATGGAGGCCATGTGGACCCGATTCTTGCCCCACGTCGTGGCACTACGAGAACTCATCGCACGCGGGGCACTGGGTCGACTGGTGATGGTCGAAGCTGACCACGGTCAATGGTTCGCGCTAGATCCGACGATGCGCCTGTTCGCGCCCGAACTGGGCGGTGGCGCGCTCTTGGACCTCGGGGTCTATCCGGTTTCGTTTGCTTCCATGTTGCTCGGCACCCCGAGTCGCATCGTGGCGTTGGTCGATCCGGCCTTCACCGGTGTTGACGGTCAGGCCTCAATGATTTTTGGCTACGAGAACGGGGCGCAGGCGATCTTGACGTGTACGTCCTTGGCTCGCACTGCGACGCGGGCGTGTATTTCAGGCACGGACGCTCGCGTAGAAATTGACGGTGACTTTTACGCACCCTCGTCCTTCACATTGATTCAACGAAGTGGCGAACAACAACAATTCCGTTTCACTACTGAGGGTCGAGGTCTTCACTACCAGGCCATTGAAGTCGCTCGATGTATCGCGCAGGGCCGAACTGAAAGTGCAGTAATGCCGCTCGATGAGACCATTTCTATTATGGAGACCATGGAAACAGTATTAGGGCACTTGTCGCAAGGTCGTTGAGTTGGTCGTTGAGTTGGTCGTTGTTGCAAGTTCATTGTGACGAATCGCGCCCGTGAAATCGCGAATCCATAGAGCCCGATCAAGCAGTGAGTGACGAGGTCCGGTGGCAGAATCATGAACTACCCGTTTATCAGGAATTACCAATGTTAGATGGCCAAAGTACAATGCGAAGAATTATCGCTATTCGTACCGTTCAATCACGCCCTTCGGTTCGGCCTCGCAACGTGGAAATCGGGGCTACGCCGCTCTCGAAATGGATAATGAGTTGAATTTTCCTCGGCTGAATGGTGGGATTTGCTTTCCCATGCTAATTTCACAAACCGGACACGAGATTTCACTAAGTGTTCACGCAGTGAAAACTAACGACACCACAATGGTGTCAAAGAAGGGTTGGGGATAATGAATTTTAAGACAGGAAGGGCTCTCGCTTCAGTGGCGTTGGTCGGCAGTTTCGCCGTCACGATATTGCCTAGCGTCAGCTCAGCAGCGGGTAAGACCGTTTCAGCGAGTACTTTCAACACGAAGTATTCGACAATGGCGTACCTGAGGGCGATCTCTTTGAAGGGTAAGGGTGCCATCACGGTAATTCTTCCCGACACGAAGTCGTCAGCTCGTTACACCGCGTTTGACGCGCCGGACTTGAGCAAGGCTCTTCGGGCCGCTCACGTTAAGCGCTTCAAAGTGTTGAACGCATTGGGCAGCGACTCGACCATGTTTACCGACGCTCAGGCAGCAATTGCTTCGGGTACCAAGGTGCTCATTGTTGACCCGATTGACCCAACGACTGGTGCAACGATTGAGGCATACGCCCGCGCTCGTGGTGTCAAAGTGATTGACTACGACCGTCTGACCCTTGGAGGACTCCGCTCATACTACGTCAGTTTTGACAACGTCGCCGTGGGCACCTTGATTGGTAAGGGCGAGCTTGCGTGCCAGACCTCATGGGGCGTCTCGAAGCCAGTGACCTACATTTCGTACGGTTCACCGACGGACAACAACGCCACGTTGTTCAAAAAGGGCTACGACACAGTGCTCGGCGCCGCCGGATTCAACACCAGCGCTACCACTTTGACCGGTGCGCAGCAGACGGTGTTGGAGAACGCTGGCACCTGGGACGGCCCAACTGCACTCGTTGACTTCAAGGCTGCGTTCACCGCGCACCCTTCGATCAACTCCGCAGTGACGCCCAACGACAACAACGCTTCGGGCATCATTACGTACCTGCAGAGCTTGGGTGTTAAGCCCAAGACGTTCCCATTCACCGGCCAGGATGCATCGGTCGTTGGATTCCAGAACGTGATTTCGGGCTACCAGTGTGGCACCGTGTACAAGCCGATTTACAAGGAAGCTCAGGCTGCTGTTGCGTTGGCGGTGTACCTCAACGCTGGCATCAAGCCACCGAGGGGCCTTGTGAACAGCACCACGCCCGACACTCTTCAAAAGAAGAAAGTCCCGTCGGTGTTGCTGACGGCTTCATGGGTCACTGCTGCTGACATTCAGAAAACGGTGATTGCCGACAAGTGGATCACCGCAGCGTCGATTTGCACGTCCAACGCGCCTACGGTCGCTGGTTCAACCCAGCCAACGTACGCTCAGGACTGCGCGACAATTGGTATTCACTAAGTAGCCATTGATGGAATCCACCCCTGAATCGACTGACCCTGCTACGTCCGGTAACGGACACGTGGGGAACGCCGGTTCAGGGGTGGAGTCGTCTGAATCCAAGAGCCTGTTGAGCCTGCGCGGGATATCGAAGAACTTCGGTCCCGTGCAGGCTCTCCAGGACTGCGACCTGGACGTACCGGCCGGTGAAGTCACCGCATTACTGGGTGACAACGGTGCCGGTAAGTCAACGTTTATTAAATGTGTATCGGGCATCTACGCGCCGTCCGCCGGAAAGATGTACTGGCGCGGAACAGAAGTACACGTTCACACGCCCCGGGACGCCGCTGCACTGGGTATTGCGACGGTGTACCAGGATCTCGCGCTCTGCGACAACTTGGACATCGTGGAAAACATGTACCTCGGTCGAGAAGAGACCAAACTCGGCATGCTCGATGAAATAAAGATGGAGGTCGCGACCAAGAAAACGTTGATGGACCTTTCCGTCACGACGGTCCAATCAGTTCGCCAACTCGTGGGGTCGCTTTCGGGCGGCCAACGCCAAGCCGTCGCTGTCGCTCGCGCCGTTATGCGCGACTCACAGCTCGTCATTATGGATGAGCCCACCGCCGCGCTCGGTGTCACGCAAACCAAACTCGTGCTCGAATTGATTCGTACGCTTGCGTCAAAGGGAATCGCGGTCCTCGTTATTTCACACAACCTCACCGACGTCTTTACCGTGGCCGATCGGATTGCGGTCATGCACCTAGGTACCATCGTCAGTCATGGCCCCATCGCCAACTACGACACTACGAGCGCCGTGGAGTTAATTACCACCGGTGAGTCGAGTCGCGTAGCGTCACGTATGGCCTCTTCTCTGTAGCCGAAAGGTTCTCCGTTGTCCGTTCTCCCCGACGAACTATCCACCACCGTCGCTCATGACGACCACGTAGTTGCGAAGCGTCCGTATATTCAGCAGTTACAGAAGATCTATCGGGGCGACACCGGTCTGATTCCCATCATTATCGGTCTCGTATGCCTCGTCATCTACTTCCAGGCGCGAAACTCGATATTCCTCTCGTCGGGAAACCTGACGAACCTCTTTATTCAGTCAACGGCCTTCATACTTTTGAGCATGGCCGAAATATGGCTACTGCTCCTGGGCGAAATTGACCTTTCCCTCGGATTCGTCTCGGGACTCGGCGCCGCGGTGACCGTGATCCTCGTCGACACCAAGTACCACTGGGCGTGGTATTTGGCGGTGCTCGTCGGACTCGCCATCACCACCGCTATTGGCGCAATTAGTGGACTGCTGGTCATTCGCCTTCGCCTCCCGTCCTTCATTGTCACCTTGGCCGGACTGCTCGGCTACCAGGGCGTCCTGATCTACCTCATTGACCGCCAGGGTACTGGTGGTGTTGTTCCGCTTCAGAACAGCGTGATTCGAAATTTTGTGTACGGCGATTTCACTCCGATTGCGACCTGGATATTCCTCGTCGCGCTCGCGGTGCTGTTCAGTATTTTCATGTTGCGTTCCGAGCGCCGCCGTCGATCGAGCGGTCTTCAGTCGCGCCCTCACTGGGTCACGATTCTCAAAATTGTGTTACTCGCCGCGGCTGCGGTGTTTCTCGCCATCGTGTTCAATACCAATCGCTCGACATTCACGGTCATCCGAGGGATGCCCTTCGCAATTCCCATCGTGATGGCGATGCTCGGGGCGGGGAGCTTTGTCCTGATCAAAACCAAGGCCGGCCGGTACCTCTACGCCATAGGAGGAAACTCGGAGGCCGCCCGACGCTCGGGTGTCAACATCAATCGCTTCCGGCTCATGGCGTTCGCGTTCGGCGGACTTACCGCGGGGATCTCGGGTCTCTTGTACGCCTCCAACTTGGGCGGAATCTCCGACAGTATTGACGGAGGCAATCTCGTGCTCTACGCCGTCGCCGGCGCCGTTATCGGGGGTACCAGTCTCTTTGGTGGCCGGGGTAAAATGATCCACGCGCTCGTGGGTGGCGTCATCATTGCGACCATTTATAACGGGATGGCGCTCATTGGAATGAGCGCGGCGACGCAGTACATCGCGACCGGACTCGTGCTGGTGGCCGCAGTCGCCATTGACTCAGTTGCTCGGCGTGGCAGTACCGTTACCGGCTAGGGCCACTGAACTTCTCTCGTCGTTACACGAGATCCGCGAGTTCGGAACGACGAATCTTTCCGTTCGCCGTACGTGGTATCGCGACGACGTAGCGAATGTCCTTTGGTTTGGCCCACGGGCCAACGAATTCGGCGGCGACCTCACGAATGGCGTCGTCGAACGTTGAGCCGTCACCCACCACGAGCGCCACAACCCGTTGCCCCCACTCGGGATCCGCCACGCCCGTGACCGCGACGTCGCGCACCTGAGCCAGCGTCGCGATCGCCGCTTCCACGTTTTCGGGCGATATTTTTTCACCGCCGGAATTGATCACGAAACCTAGGCGTCCGTGCACGGTGACCGTGTCGTTGTTCACCTCGCCGGCGTCGCCCGTCGGAAACCAGTCATCACGTCCGTCGGGGCCAACAATGCGCGCACGCGCTGACGTGCGATACGAACGAAAGAGCGTCGGTGATCGTACGCAGATTTCACCATTCACGCTCACGACCTCCACTCCGGGCAGCGCAACACCGTCGTAGACAACTCCCGAACCAGTCTCGGTCATGCCCCACGTGGTGACGACGTTGCGCGGCCGGTCAATCGGTGCGCGACCCCCACCCAGTAGTACCTTCGCGTAACCACTGACGTCGTGTCGCTGTAACTGGGTGCACACGAGAGCGACGTGCGTGGCCCCGCGAGAAGGGGCGGTATCGATGTCAGTCGGATCGCCCCACAGCAGCGTCGCGTCGCCGAGCACTGCTCGTAACAGCACTGCGAGTCCGCCTATGTGATTGGCCGGAAGGCAGGGATACCAGACCGGCGCACCCGCGCTTCTCAGCGTTGCTTGCGTTATCGTTGCGCTTGCTTCGAGGGCGTCCCAGGTCAGTTCGGCCGCTTTGGCGGGGCCGCTCGATCCTGACGTCAGCATCACGAGTCCCACTGAATGGTCGACCGGTAGTCCCGTGAAGAGTTCGCTGCGACCATTTGCATCAAGAACGGCCGTGGCGCCAAGCCGTACGAGTTCGTTGGACCGTTGGTGCGCCGAGAGCCGTTGGTCGAGCACACAGAATGCCTCTCGACGTTCGATCACCCTTCGAAGGCTGTGTTCCAGTTCGATTCCGAGCGGAAAATCGAGCGCTAGCAATGAATGCACCAGGTGAGACTACGTCGTCGAACTCGAGATCTGCCTAACTCGGGTCCTTTTCCGTGGCGCACGACAACGCCGTACGGGGGATTGCGGCTAACTTCACATTCGAATGTAGCGTTGTGCCTATGCCCGAGACAGTCATTCACGGATCCCCACTCGACCCCGTCGACGAGTTTCGCTCGTGGCCGCTTCCCCAGTGGGAGCGCCAGGGTGAGTTCGTCGACATCATTTACGAAGTGGCCGAAGGGATCGCGCGCATCACGATCAATCGCCCCGAGCGACGCAACGCCTTTCGACCACAAACGCTCTTCGAACTGTCCGATGCGTTCGAGCGTGCTCGCGATAATACGACGGTGGGCGCAATTATTCTCACCGGCGCCGGACCGGACGCCTTCTGCTCGGGCGGCGACCAAACGATCCGCGGTGACGACGGCTACATCGGTGACGACGACGTCGCTCGCCAAGGCGTTGGACGGTTGAACGTGCTCGACTTGCAGATTCAGATTCGACGTCTCCCCAAGCCGGTTGTTGCCCAGATCGCGGGCTACGCCATTGGCGGGGGTCACATATTGCATTTGGTGTGCGATCTCTCCATCGCGGCCGATAACGCACGCTTTGGTCAGACGGGCCCCCGAGTCGGATCGTTTGACGGTGGCTACGGTTCGTCGCTGCTCGCGCGCACGATTGGCATCAAGCGCGCGAAGGAGGTGTGGTTTCTCTGTCGTCAGTACGACG
This sequence comes from Acidimicrobiales bacterium, assembly GCA_038323435.1. Lineage (GTDB taxonomy): Bacteria > Actinomycetota > Acidimicrobiia > Acidimicrobiales > RAAP-2 > RAAP-2. The sequence goes on along the minus strand of JBBQGY010000078.1, from coordinate 702 downwards.
CGCAACAGGCGCTCGAATGGGGCCTCGTCAATACGGTCGTGGAACTGAATCTGCTGGAGCGAGAGACTGTCGCATGGTGTCGTCAAATGTTGACGCTCTCACCATTGGCGCTGCGAATGTTGAAGGCCGGATTTAACGCCGCCGAAGACGGCCTCGCCGGCGTTCAGCAGTTGGCCGGCGATGCCACCATGTTGTTCTACATGTCAGAAGAAGGCCAAGAGGGTCGCAACGCCTTCGTCGAACACCGAAAGCCAGACTTTTCGAAGTTTCCCAAGCGTCCATGACCAACACACCCGGGTCGGTTGCGCGATGGGTACTCGCGGCACGTCCGCGCACGTTGCCCGCCGCCGCGGTTCCGGTGGCCGTCGGTGCAACACTGATTCGACCTCAGTCGATTAACTGGTTGAATACGGCCCTGTGCGTGATGGTGGCCCTTGCGCTGCAGATCGGAACGAACTACGCCAACGACTATTCCGACGGCGTGCGCGGCACCGACGAAGTGCGAGTGGGACCGTTTCGTCTCACCGCGTCAAAACTGGTCGCCGCCACTCAGGTGCGCAACGCGGCCTTCGCGTGGTTCTTCTTCGGTTCGCTCGCGGGCCTGGTGCTCGCGACGCGCACGTCGTGGTGGATAATTCTGATTGGTGCCACGGCGGTACTCGCCGGTTGGTTCTATACCGGCGGACCGAAGCCGTACGGCTA
>JBBQGY010000077.1:0-8639 GCA_038323435.1 Acidimicrobiales bacterium | reverse complement strand
GACATCGCCGTGCTGACGACGAGCGGTGCGGTCGAACTCTTCTCGTCGCCGCTATTCACGTTGGTCACTGGGCACGTCGCCAACGCCTCGCCGTGGCTGTGGAACGTGACCAACGTGACGAATAACGCTTCGGGCGCACCGCCGCTCAGTGGTTCGATTTTCGTTGCCGTGACACCCACGCAAATCTCGATCGCCGGCCAGGCCTCGAATTGGGGTGATCTCTTCGATTTAACGAATGCCGTTGGCACCTCAACATGGAGCTCAACGGACGTGTCGGTGACCGCCGGTCGCTCCGCGCGCACGGTCGGTGGAGTCGTGGCCGGTCTCGTGAGCAGTTCAACCCTCACGTTGTTCGCCGCTGGCGTTAACTCACCTCCCCCGCAAGGCGTGGGGGTCTACGCAATTCCGTCGGCGAAGTGGGGTCAAGCAATAACCGACGGCTGGCCAATCATCAGCGAAACCGGCGGCCTCGGTACGCAGAGCTCCCCGTGGGTCGGTTTCACCAATACCAGGAACGTGGCCCTGTCGCCAGACTTTCTCATTGGTCAAAGCATTTACAATTCGCACAAGCGCGTGACGTGGCTCTCTTTTTGGACCGCGAGCGGTCGTTTGGCCAATGAGCCGCAGACGGCGGCGAGTTACTACCGTCACGGCTTCACGTCGGGCGCCTGGGTCGCGGCCCAGATCGATCAGTACCGAAGCCTCGGGGTCGGACTGAAACCGGATTGGGTGATCTTTGACCCCGAGGGCTACCCCGACAACCACTCGGGACTCGACGCCCCTGGCGGTTCATCCGGGGCCACGATTGCGCGTTACGCGACCTACTGGGCCGCGATGATGAACGGGTGGTCCGCGGGCATTACGTCGGTCGATCCGTCGCTCAACGCCGGTGTCTACGCGTCGCAATCCGAGTACCGCAATTACGGACTCGCGACCCAAGCACTACCGGTCTTTGTGGCGGTGGCGTTCGGCGGGGGCGGACCGGTGCCGGTGGCGGGGGCGAGTGGCAGCAATATTCGAGGATTCATTTCCTTCAGCGCAACCTGCTCACCCAAAACCCAACTTACGGCCGAGGAGCAGACGTTGTTGAATCCACCGTGGGCTGGACAGTTCAACACCCTGCAGTTCAATGCTGGCGTGTACTGCGCTCCGCACTAGGCATAGTCTCTTTCGATGAGCGATACCACCGAACCGAACCACGACTGGTCCCAGGATCTGCGCAGCCGGGTCAAACAACTCACCCAACCTCTCGTGGACTCGCTCGACTCGCGAATGCGCGAACAGGTGGACCACCGCGTCGATGAACGCGTCGACGAACAAATCGACCAGAAGATCGATGCGGCCATCTCCGCGCGACTATCGGTTATGGAACGCGCAATCGCCGACCTGGACCGCGCCGTGCGCGAGCTCGAACAGCGACCCCAGTCCTAGCGAGGTCCGTCGGGGCCAGGTTGCGTCGCTCGGCGTTCGCGGTCTCGGCGCACGGCCCAGCGCAGTATCAGCACGCAGAGTACGAAAATCGCCGTGATAAAGATTGAAAACACCACGATGAACACATCGTCACGCTAGTCGTGTTACACGCCTACGCCAAAGTGTTGCATGACCATTGTGCTTGACTCACCCGTCAGTGTGGTCGACGCGTTGCGCGGCGATCGAACGGTTCGGCCCCCACTGAACCACGCGAGCGCCAGTGGTCTTCGAGCACAACTCGAAGACGGCATCTACGACGTCCTGGGCGCCGTACCGCTGGACCACCCGATCGTCGTGCGCGCAGCGTCGTTGCGTCAAACGCCCGACACTGCCAATTTCAGTGCATCGACGCACGGTCGGCTTCGCGGTGTCCTCATTAATCAGGCGCTGCGATTAATGAGCGTCGGCGTGCGCATTGATTCGGCCTTTGACGACGTCGTGCTCGCGTGGCGCGGTGAAAGTGCCACCGGCGACCTCATTGACGTCATGGACCGTCTGGACAATGACGAACGTGCGCGTCTCGCAACCGATGTCACGGCCCACGTGGTCACATTGGCTCGGTCACTCGGCGAAGTGCCGGGCAGGTGGATGCCGCGCAGTTCCGTCCGTGCGGTGCAAACGCTCGGAGGCGGCAACGTCATCTTGCGCGACGTGGTCGACCTCATGATCGGCACGACGGGAGGTGACGTCGCGTCGGTCGCCCTCTTTGATGTGACGACGTCGCCGCTCGGCGAAGGAGCCGAAAGGGCTATGCGATTCCACGCACTCGTACAGACACTTCGCACATCAACGATGCCACTTCGCACGGCGGCATATTCCTCGGCGACCGGCGACATTTGGATCAGCGACGTTGACGAGGAGCTACTTCAGCGCAGCGTGAACGAAGTGGTTGCTTGCATTCGTCAAATGCGAAATAAGCAATGACCACGCTGCACCATCGTCGACTCGTACCGGACCAGCTCAATCTGCTCGTGACGGAAACGCAAGGTGGCCGTGCGTTCTTATCCGACGATCATCGTCGCTCGCTGAGTACCCGATTCCGAGCAGTCGCTTCCAACAATCACCGACGACTCGATGCATGGAGCGTCGAAATGGCCGGTCAAGTCACCGACATGTTTCGCTGGTCGCCCACGATGACGCGGCGCACACTCGGTAATGCCGCGCTTCGCCGCGTGAAGAGCGGACCAACAGTGTCGATAGTCGACGCCGTGACCGATGAGGTCACCGACCAACTCTTACGCGCGACGTCGGGTTACGCGCGAAGTGGCACCATGGCCCAGTGGCTCGCCCAGTGCCCACAACCGGTCGTGGGACTCGTGATCGCCGAAGCCGTCAACTGGGCCACGCAGTTGAATGAGATCGTCGGCGGTCTCGATGTTCCGTGGCAGATTGCGTCGAGTGACGCGTACTACGACGTCGCGGGCGCACGAACGACCCTCCGGGCGCGCCGAGACCTCATTAGTTCGAATGACGCCGGTCGCATCGTGATGCGCGTACGGTCGGGATCGCCGGGAAAGAGCGCCGGTCCCGGTCTGCGCGCCGACATGACAGTGGAGACACTCGCCAACCCCGACGGCATCGCGCCGCTACGATTCATTGGGTTGTGGCCCGAAGCGGGGGTCTGTCTCGCCGTTGATGGCACAATGGCCGATCTTCGAGCCGGAGCCAGGGATTTAGTGCGCACCGCGGTGGTTCGCCAACGGCGACTCACACCGCACGCGGCCTGAGTTTTAGCGCGAGGCCACGCCTACTAGCGTAGATAGGTCATGACATTACGTACTTCGCTCCGGAATATCGCCATTATTGCCCACGTAGACCACGGAAAAACCACCCTCGTCGACAAAATGTTGCGCCAAACAGGCTCTTTTACTGCTCACGAGGAGTTGACCGACCGGGTCATGGACTCCGGTGACCTCGAACGCGAAAAGGGCATTACCATCCTCGCGAAGAACACCGCTGTCAAATGGAACGACCTCACCATCAACATCATTGACACGCCTGGTCACGCTGACTTTGGCGGCGAAGTGGAGCGCGGTCTCGCAATGGTCGACGCGGTCGTCCTGCTGGTCGACGCCGCTGAAGGACCCCTGCCCCAGACCCGCTTTGTACTTCGAAAGACGCTCGAGAAGCGCCTTCCGGTGGTGCTGGTCATAAATAAGGTCGACCGTCCCGACGCCCGCATCGCCGAAGTGGTGTCCGAAGTAGAGAACCTGTTCCTCGACCTTGACGCCGACGAACACCAAATCTCGTTTCCGATCCTCTACGCAAGTGCCCGCCAGGGGTGGGCATCGCTGAACGTGGAGGACAACTCAGGTGATCTCACGCCGCTGTTCCAGACCATCGCCGACTACGTGCCCGCTCCCGAATACGAAGAGGGTCACGGGTTGCAGGCCCTCGTCTGCAACCTCGATGCGTCGCCGTACCTGGGACGGTTGGCCCTCTGTCGAGTAATCAACGGCAACCTCGAGCGTGGTCAGCGTGTCGCGTGGTGTCGCATCGACGGCACGATCGAACACGCCAAGATCACCGAACTCTTCATCACCGAGGCCCTCGAGCGCGTACCCGCGCAGAGCGCCGGTCCCGGCGACATTGTGGCCGTCGCCGGATTCGAAGACATCACGATTGGCGAAACACTGGCCGACCCCGAGAACCCCATTGCCCTCGAGCCGCTGCACGTTGATGAACCCAGCCTTTCGATGACTATCGGCATCAACACGTCGCCCCTCGCGGGCACCGAAGGAAAATTGCTCACCGCTCGCATGGTGAAGGATCGCCTGGACAAGGAACTCGTGGGCAACGTGGCCCTTCGCGTGCTGAACACCGAACGCCCCGACGCGTGGGAAGTGCAAGGACGCGGTGAACTTCAGCTCGCGGTACTTATTGAAACGATGCGTCGCGAGGGTTTCGAACTGACGGTCGGCAAACCTCAGGTCGTTACCAGGGTCGTGGACGGGAAGATTCACGAACCGCTCGAGCACGTGACGATCGACGCGCCCGAGGAGTTCGTCGGCGCCATCACGACGCTCCTCGCGACGAGAAAAGGGACCATGACCGACATGGTGAATCACGGCACCGGTTGGGTCCGCCTCGAATGGCGCATCCCCGCTCGCGGTCTCGTGGGAATCCGCACCGAGTTCATGACGGAAACGAGGGGTTCGGGAATGATGCACTCGAACTTCGACGGCTACGCCCCTTGGTTCGGCGATATTCGACTACGCCAGAACGGCGTTCTCGTCGCCGATCGTCGCGGCGACACGACCGGCAACGCGCTCCTCGACCTCGAACAGCGCGGTGTGCTCTTCGTTGGACCGGGAATCGAAGTGTACGAAGGCATGATTGTTGGTGAAAATGCACGCTCCGAAGAGATGAACGTCAACCCGACCAAGGAAAAGAAGCTCACCAACATGCGCGCGTCGGGCAGCGACAATACCGAGCGCATTGCGCCGCCGACGGTCTTCTCGCTCGAGCAAGCGCTGGAATTTATCTCCGACGACGAAGCCGTAGAGGTCACACCAAAGTCTGTTCGACTTCGTAAGATGGTCCTCGATCACGCCTCGCGAGCGCGCCTCCACAAGAAAAAGTAGTTCGCGCTTCAACTAGAATCTCTCTCGGAGGGATGACAGAGCGGCCGAATGTACCGGTCTTGAAAACCGGCGTGGGCTTGCCCACCGTGGGTTCAAATCCCACTCCCTCCGCGCAGCGGTCGCGTCGCCGAAGCGACCGGACCGAGCGTGCCCTTCCCACGCTGTGTCCAAATTGTGGCAGTAGAAGGGCTCGACGTGGAGCGATAACGAGCCCCGGTCAACTGATCGGGACTCGTTATCGCTCGTCATCGTCGCTGGGAAAACTGAAAGGAGGGCCTATGACGTCACCATCCACCGCACCATCGGCTCCCCTCATCGTCTACGGCGCTAGTTGGTGCCCGGACTGTCGACGGGCGAAGCAGTTTCTCTCGTCGCACCGTACCGAGTTTGAGTGGATTGATCTCGAGGAGTTCCCCGACCGCGCAGTCGAGGTCGAGCAGCGCAATCAAGGAAAGCGAATCATCCCCACAATCGTCTTTTCCGATGACTCGTTTCTCGCCGAGCCCACGAACGACGAGCTCGCCGACCGCATTGGTCTCAATCGAGCGGCCATGAGCCGCGAGTACGACCTCGTGATCGTGGGCGCCGGTCCGACGGGACTGACGACGTCCATCTACGGCGCTCGAGAAAGCGCCAAGGTATTGATCGTCGAGAAGTCGGCTCCGGGCGGCCAGGCCGGCGTGACCGAACGATTCGACAACTACCCCGGATTCCCCGACGGCGTCGGGGGCACCGAGCTGGCCGAGCGCATGACCCGACAGGCCGAGAAGTACGGCGTCGAGATTCTTCAAGCGGTTGGCGTTACCTCCATCGTGCGTGACGGACCCATGTTGCGAGTCAATCTCTCAACCGACGATTTCGTGCTGGCGCCGGTGGTGTTAGTGGCCAGCGGTTCGACGTACCGGCGCACCGGCGCCGACGGCGAAGCCGATTTGATTGGTGCCGGCATTCACTTCTGTGCGACGTGTGACGGCCCGTTCTAAAAGGGGGCGCCCGACGCCACCGTCGTGGGCGGTGGCAACAGCGGACTCGAAGAGGGTCTTTTCTTGACTCAATTCGCTGATCACGTCACCGTGGTGCAGTCGCTGGCGAACTTGACGGCCAGCAAGTTGTTACAAGACAAGGTCCTCAACCATCCCAAAATGTCGGTCATGCTTGGTTCGTCGGTCACATCATTCAACGCCAATGATGCTGGCAAACTGTCGTCGGTCACTACCGTTCACGACAATGTTGAAGACGTGCATGACACGACCGCCGCGTTCATCTTTATTTGCCTGGACCCGAATACTGATTTTCTCGATGCGACGGTCGACGTCGATCAGCGAGGCTTCATACTCACTGATGCCATGTTTCAGACGAACGTGGCGGGAATTTTCGCCGCGGGCGACGTGCGATCGGGATCGACCAAGCAGATCGCGTCCGCCGTTGGTGAAGGTGCCGCGGCGGCGATTCAGATTCTTTACTACCTGGACGCACTCGCCCAACCGTCGTCGTCGCACTGACCTGCAGCTCTACACCGCCGAGTCGATCGTCACCGGTGATCGCGACGGTCATGGCCGATTGTCGGACGGCATACTCGACCTCGACGTACGACCTCCGGTCGTGATAGGTGGGTCGGGTCAGGGAACCAATCCAGAGCAGCCCTTCGCTCTGGGCGACGGCGCCTGTTTTCAAAGCGAAATGGGCGTGGTCGGGCGTCGACTCAAGGTCGACACCAGCGCGACAACATTGACGTAACGCTCACGTTGATCTGATCATTGAAGTCCGTCGCGCTGCGCGGTACCCACGTCTACGCCCCGGGCGTTGCACAACTCGCCGCGTAGGCGGGCGTGCCGGGCTGCAGTGCCTGCCCGGACTGGGCGTTCACCCTGAGACACGATTCGTCGACCGCCACGAATTGACTGGCGGGTATCTGCTTCAGTTGATCGACCTCGACGGAGGTCCACCTCGTATCGGCCGCCCCCTGGAAGTACCAATTGCTGCCGTTGTCCGCGAGGATGAGTCCGTAGGTCTTCATCGTCGCGATGACGGTCTGACAAAACGCGGCACACGAGGCGGCGGGTAACGTAAACGACGCGTTGAGACGAAACCGCGCACCCATGGGTGGGCAGTTCGCTGCAGCCTGGCCCGCCTCATGTCGAGCGGGCCAGACGTACGACTGTTGACTGCAGGCAACGGTAAAGCGAATGGCGTGATGCATGCCGCGCGATGCGACTTGGGCGTAGTTAACCAGTCTCGGAAATATCGGTAGGCCCGCGGCGTCCGCGGACGTATAGCCCATCGGACGCAACGCATTGGAATTCAGATTCCACACTGCCCCTGATCCTGCCATTGAGCGACCGGCCGATCGGTAGTGCGTGCCGAAGGTCTCAAAGAGCGTGCACGGCGCCGACGAAGCGGACCGGTAGGGATCGACCATCAATGCGTGGCGATCCGATCCCCCCTCAATGGGCGTCGAAACCGTAAGCGGGTAGGGGCGTCGATCGCTTTCGGAAGCGTAGAGAAAAGACAAGCGGGTGAACGTGGTCGTATTGCGCACAACGACGAAGGGAATGCCGTAAGGCTGGCGAGAGTTCCCCGACGGTCCGTAGTCGGGATGGAGGAAGGTCGTCGACGCCGACATCGACGCGAGCCACGCCGCACTACTCGCGTTCACCGGCAGTCCGGTAACCGGAGTGTTCCACACGTTGTTCGAAGGAAATATCTGACACCTGGTTCCTAGCAGAACCGTAGCTAACCCTTTTACCAAGTGGATCGTCACTAACGGACTCGGGCGAACCGTGGCGACCGCGACATCAGCGGCCATTCCCACCCACACCGCCGCGCCGATCACGGCGGCGCTGCACGCAAGCCCAATTCGACGTCGATACATGCTGCTGGTTTAGCGGACTGGCGAACAATCACCACCACGACACTCAATCGCTAGTGGATTACGACAATCGCTCCGGTGGTGATACCAACCACGGTCACCCATAACCCCGCACCGATCGATCGTCGCACCCGCATTTAGGTCCAACCCGGACCAGAGTTCCCGAAGCGGCCCACGACGCCAAAATGAGCGAAGGAATCAGCAACACGACCGCACGACTGGCATGCGAGGACGGAAAATTTCAGTCGGCGGCAATTTGTCTTGACGAGGCATCGTTGCTGGATTCGGCACGACATAGTCGGTCGAATGATTGCCACTACCTCAGCGGGGCACGTTGCGATATGCGCATCGATTGACGCTTCGCATTTGGAGAGTACTTCGTCAACCGAAGGAGAGCATGTTCCTCACCGTTCGTCATACTGTGTGTACGGTGCCGCGCTACCGGTCGGGCCTTGAATTAGGCGCACATTATCGAGATTGAATTGACAAAGACAACGGAGACGAATAACCCACTCATGAGCAATAGTTCAATCTCTTCCTCTTGGTCACGGCGCTTCGACGACGTCGCGTACGACGACAGCGCCGACGAATTTGTTCGGTTTCACGATACCCCCAACGATGATCGAGTGAAGAGTGTCGTGACGGCTGCACTTGCTCTGAGCGATTCTGAACGCGAAGAGTTCCGCACTGACTTGACTGATGCCGCGACCGAGACT
>JBBQGY010000076.1:0-8699 GCA_038323435.1 Acidimicrobiales bacterium | reverse complement strand
TATCGTCGTAATTTGCGTGGAGCGCGTCGGCGTGGTGCACCGTCACACCACGGGGTTCGACAATGGACTTCAAGATGTCGAGCAGATACCGGTCGACCTCCATGGCGTGAACCTGTGCGCCGGTTTCGACGAGCGCGAGCGTCAACGAACCAAGTCCGGCGCCAATTTCCAGCACGAGGTCGCCCTCGTGCACGTCCGCGAGCCTCGCAATACGCCGCACAGTATTGGGGTCGACGACGAAATTCTGACCGAGGGCGCGCGAGGGGCGCAGGCTGTGAGTTTCAAGAAGCGCGACGAGCTCGGTGCGGGTGTGGGTCACCAAGAGACTTTGACGCGAACCACGCCCCGCCACAAAGGCTGGAGGCGGGCGAAATCCGTGACGGAGAGGTCGACGACCCGATCACCGTGGGCCGCTTCGCGGTCGGTGACGACGCACGTGATGGCCACACCGGTCGCCAGATTGCGCACCGTGATTCGTGTGCCCATTGGCAAATACCAAGTCGCACAACGACCCGGGAAATACTCGTACCACGTCGCATCGCCGATCCGATACTCGGAGACCGCTCTCTTCACCACTGTTTTCTTCTCGGTCGTGGTGGTCGTGGGGGTCGGCCTTTTCACGGTCGTTGTGGTCGTTGACGTCGGAAGTGTCGTCGTCGTGGTCTCACCCGGATAGGTGGTCGTGGTCGACCCAGGCGCCGTCGTGGTCGTTGTCGTAGACGTCGAGGTGGTCGACAGCACGTTTTTGATCGTCGTGGTTGTCGTCTTTTTCACGGTCGTCGTGGGGGTCGGCCTTTTCACGGTCGTTGTGGTCGTCTTTTTCGCGGGTGCGAGTTGACGCACGACCGGTCGGTGGGTACTGACCGCCAATCCCACCTGCGAATGCCAACGAACCCGGGTGCCCGGAGCCGGTGATTGGTGCAGAACGACCACCCACGTGCCCGCCGTACTCCCTGGTCCGGACGTCGCAAAGAACAACTGCGCCCTGCGCATTGCGCCATAAACCTCGATCCGGTTCAGGCCAATGAGTCGAGGTACCGCACGAGGTCCACGCGGAGCCGTTGTCGACGTTGTCAGGATTGATTGAGAGTGCCACGCGACGACGGTGCCGGGCGCCGGCGACTGGCGAGTGACGCTGACCCACGTTTGGTTGGTACTGCCCGGTCCGCGAGTTTGAAAGTACAGGCCGTCGGCCCTCATGACGGTGTAGACCTGTCGACGAGTCAGTCCAATGAGGCGCGGCATGTGTCGAGGGGCGTGGCCAGTTACCGCACCGGCACCCACCGGCACAGCGAACAGAAGCGCTACGGTCGCTACGACGACCACGCCAAGATGCGAGCACGGACGTAGTCGCGTCCGTTGGTTCGATGCCCTCAGATCTCTTCCCTCCACCAAAACTCGGGCCGCTGAGCGAACTACCCCAGGACAACGCTAGAAGAGGGCGCGTAGCTAAACAACTCGGGTCGAAGAAATATATGAAATTACTGATCAGAGGGAATTTATTTCGTCGCAATACCGAAAAGGCGAGCCGTATTGGCGACGGTTGCTTCTCGAACCTCCACGAAGCTCTCGCCGCGCAGTTCGGCGACGAACTCACCCACGATCGTCACGAACGCCGGTTCGTTTCTTCGTCCCCGATACGGCACGGGCGCGAGGAAGGGGCTATCGGTTTCGATGTGTAATCGATTGAGCGGTACCAGCCGCACGGCTTCGCGCAGCGTTTCGGCGTTTTTAAACGTCACGACGCCCGAAATCGAGATGTCACATCCCAACTCGAGACACCTGGAGGCGTCACGGGCGTCGCCGGTAAAGCAGTGAATAACGGTCCGGGCCGGGACCCCTTCGTTCGTCAGCACGTCAATCAAATCATCGAACGCGTCACGGGCGTGCACGACCAACGCCAAGTCCAGTTCGTGGGCGAGGCCAATCTGGGTCGCGAAGGCCGCGCGCTGTTCCGATCGAGGTGAGTGTTCGTAGAAGTAATCGAGGCCACACTCTCCAATTCCCACCAGTTTTGGATGACCCTGGCGGGCCAACTCTAGGATCGGGGTAATGTCCTGGGTGGCGTCGTGGGGATGGAGTCCCACGGTTGCGTAGATCTCGACCGGACCGTCAAGTTCGCTGAGGCTGAGGGCTTCTCGCGACGTCGTGGCGTCAGTGCCGACGACGACGACGCGATCAACACCGCCGTCGTAGGTCCGTGCGAGGGTCGCGTGGATGTCAGCGACGGCGGCGTCGTCATCGGATAGAAACTGTTCTTGGAGATGACAATGAGCGTCGGTCCAGTGACTCACGCGTCACTCTTCATTCGCGGAAAGAGCGGCTCGCCCTTGGCAACTTTCGAACCGGCGCGGTATCGTCCCCACACGGCGCTCGTCGAAAAGAGTTCCTGGGTCGGTGATCCGTCGAGGCCAATGCGGCGCCAAATCTCTTCACATACTTTCGGCATGGCCGGTGAGGCGAGGATCGCTACGAGGCGAATTGCTTCGAGGGCGTTGCCCATCACGGCGTCGAGTGCGTCGCCGGGTTCCATCTTCCAGGGTGCCTGCAGTTCGAGGTAGGCGTTCGTCGCACCAATAAGTCCCCACGTTGCTTCGAGCGCGCTCTGGGGAGAAAACTCTTCCCACGCCGTCGCGGACCCACTGATGGCCCGTTCGGCGTCGAGGCGAAGTGTCGAGTCGGGCGTCGGCGCCGGACCAACGCCCCCACACTTGGAATCCACGACGGTTGTCACGCGCGCCACTAAGTTGCCGAGGTTATTCGCGAGGTCGGTGTTGTAGCGCTGCGTGATGCCTTCGTGGGAGAAGTCACCGTCGTTACCGAGTGCCGTTTCGCGCAGTAAGTAGTAGCGCAGCGGATCCACGCCGAACTCGTTGGTGAGTTCCACCGGCGCAATATCGGTCAGGCGCACCGAACCCTCGGCGGCCATGGTCTTGGAGAGCTTTTGGCCACCGAGTAACAACCACCCGTGAACCTGGACGTGCGAGGGAGGCTCGAGGCCCGCCGCCATGCACATGGCGGGCCACCAAACGCAGTGAAAGCGAAGGATCTCCTTGCCAATGAGGTGGTGAGAGTTCGGCCACCACTGCGCGACTTCGTCGTCGTCGCGCCCGTAGCCAATGGCCGTGAGGTAGTTGATCAAGGCGTCGTACCAGACGTAAAAAACGTGGCGTTCGTCCCACGGGACCGGGACACCCCACGAAATTGACGAACGCGAGATGGAAATGTCGCGCAGGCCACCTTTGATAAATGAAAGGGCCTCGTTACGTTTCGTGTCGGGCGTCACAAACTTCGGGTGGGCGTCGTAGTACTCGAGCAACCGGTCCTCGAAGGCATTGAGGCGAAAAAACCAGTTCTCCTCTTCCATTCCACTCAGCACGCGGCCGTGAATCGGGCACCGGCCTTCGTTACTCGCCTCGTAGGTGTAATAGTCCTCACAACTCACGCAGTACAGACCAATGTAGACGTCCTTGTAGATAAATCCGTTGTCGTAAATCGCCGTCAGAAATTTCTGAACACTCTCGTAGTGACGGGGTTCGGTCGTACGAATGAAGTCGTCGTAACTGATGTTGAGGACGTCCCACGCCTCACGAAATTGAGCTGATTTGAGGTCAGTCCACTCGTGGGGCGTCATTGAGTTCTGCTGGGCGGCGTCGGCGACCTTCTGGCCGTGTTCGTCCGTCCCGGTCAGAAACTTGGTGTCGTCACCGACCAGCCGGTGCCAGCGTGCCAGGGCGTCGGCGTTCACGGTGGTGTACGCCGTACCGACGTGCGGCGCGTCGTTCGCGTAGTAAATCGGCGTTGTAATGTAGAAGCGACCCATCCACTAAGGGTAGTGAATTAGTCGCGCGGACTCTCCCGCATGTCCAAGGCCAACTGGTAGACCACCCGATGCGCGACGCCGAGCGACTGTTCGACGAACGAGACCGCGTCGCGGGTCGTCGCGCCGCGATTCAGTTGTTCGTGCAGCGCGTCGCGCACCGCGCGGTCGTCAATCGGTGGGGCTTCGCCGGCGCCTTCGAGCACGACGACGATTTCGCCGAGAATCTCCCGGCCCGCGACGATCTCGGCGACCGCGCGTACGGTTCCGCGAAGCACCTCCTCGTGAAGTTTGGTGATTTCGCGCGCGACCGCGACGCGACGATCGCCAAAGAGCCCCATCATCTCCGTCAGGGTGGTGCTGAGTCGCTGGGGCGATTCGTAAAAAATAACTGTTCGAGTCTCGTTGGTCCACTGGGCGTAGAGCCGTTCGCGATCGCCCGCCTTACGCGGTATAAAACCCTCCATGCAGAACCGCTCGGTCGCCAAACCACTGATGGTCAGCGCGGCGATGACTGCCGACGGCCCCGGAGCGGTCGTGACCTCGAGTCCCGCGCCCGCGACCGCCGCGATAATTCGAGCGCCCGGGTCGCTGATGGCGGGGGTACCGGCATCGCTGATGAGGACCACGACGTTGCCCGTCGCGACCTGATCGACAATCTCGTCGCAGAGCGATGCCTCGTTGTGTTCGTGGAGCGACCGCAACCGTCCATTCACCGCAATCGCGTTGGCGCTAAACAGCGTGCTCGAGCGGCGGGTGTCTTCGCAGTAGATGACGTCGGCGCTCGCGAGTAGTTCCAGCGCGCGTCGAGAGATATCACCCAGATTCCCGAGGGGCGTCGCCACGACAACGAATTGACCATTGGCGGTCGCACTAGTTTCCACGTTCGTCCTCTCGTTTGGCTAACTGGGCCCCCACCAACTAACATTGTCACCTATGTCAAAGCGGACCGTGAAGCGCAAGTTACGCGCCAAGAAGAAGGCCAACCACGGCAAGAAGCCGAACTGCGGGCGCGGCTAAGGCCGTCCCGGTTCTAGTACCCCGTCCCACGCGCATCCTCGTTGGTTCAAGAGTTGTGCCAGTGGCGATGGGGTGTCACTGATAATTCCATCGACATCAAGGTCGATCAGTCGGTCCATCTCGGCCACGTCGTTAATAGTCCACACGTGAACCGCGATGTCGGCCCGGTGTGCGGCCTCGACGAAGCGCTCGTCAACGATGGTGATATCACCAAAACTCGCCGGTACTTGTAGCGCGCACGCCGCCGGTACGTCGGGTGCACCACCCTCGAGTGAGAAGAAGAACGCCGCGGTCTCATTCGTAGCGGCCGACGTAGCGACCTCGGGTGCGAGTAGGCGAAAGGCCTGGACTGCGCTGTCGTGGAACGACGCGACGATAACCGACGTTGCCCGATCCAGTCGACGAAGTTCGTGGGCGAGGAGCTCTTCGTATGGCTCGACGTCGGGCGCCGTGCGCTTAATGTCGAGATTGAGGAGCACGCCGGGAAATCGTTGACAGACCTCTTCAAGCGTCGCGATGCCGTAGTCGTCATTCGCGGGCGCTTTGGCACGCAGGAGATACTCATCGTCGGACCGACCAGGCGACACCGTTTCGCCGGCGACCCACCAGTAAGCGTTATCCATTTCGCGAAGTTCATTCAACGTCAATGACGCGATTGCCCCGTGATGATTCGTTGTTCGGTCCACCGTTTCGTCGTGACAGACGACCAGGTGACGATCGAGCGTCGCGTGCACGTCAAGTTCGACGGCCGTAACGCCGCTTTCAATGGCCGCCGCGATCGCTGCCAGCGTCGACGACGGACCTTCGAATGAACCGCCCTGGTGCGCGAAGGCAATTATTCGACGCTCCGTCCAGGGATTTGCCATTAACCAGTTACGGGGGTGGGATACAGTTTTCGGCGCATCCGGTACTCGAGGTAGAAGGCCAGTCCCGGCACGAATCCCGCGAAGAACATGAGCGCGAGCAGCGCCACATTAAGTCGAAACTTGAGGACCAACTGGAAGCACGTGATCATGTACAGCGGGTAGAGCACCACGCCGTGGCCCACACCGTCAACGACAACAAGGGCGTGGATGTGCTTCCACAAACTCACGTCGACTGATTTCAATAACAGCGTGGCGAACAGGCTCAGGAGCGTGGTACCGGTGATGAACGACATCCACCGGTATCGCTTGAACGCTGGGTCCATCAGTGTCCCCAGAGTTTTCTTTTCGGTGTCACGGCGATGTTCGCGAGGTGATCGTTGTAGGCGGCGAGAACGGAATCTTCCTCGTCCACCTGCGTGTCTCGAAGCGTGCGTGCCTCGGCCCGCTTCATCTCTTCGAAGTCACGCCGCGACTGTTCGTCGAAATCGGAAACTTTCTCCAAGTTAAGTAACGCGTACCAACCGAGCACGCCGAAAATTCCAAAGACCGGCCACTCAAGTGCGTAGAAATAACTGAGGGTGCTTCCCTGCATTGCGCGACCAACCTGCCACCACGCGGCGACCGCGCATAGACCGAGCCACGTCACGAGGGCGAAATGGAGGCCGAGGGCACGGCCAGAAAAATACTTCAACTTCACTTCGCCATCCTACCGGTGGCAATCCGACCTGAAAAAAATTCGTCGTAAGATTCACGGCGTGCTTCTGGTCACCCCGCAGTTTTCGTGGCACCATCTCAATCAATGGCTTCTTGACCCCGTCCCCATTTCGATGATCGTGGCCGCTGGAGTGTTGTACGTTTACGCGGCGAGGCGTACCTCAACGTGGTCGTCTCTTCGCACGCTTTCATTCATCGCGGGCCTGGTCATCACGTTCCTCGCCACCGAATCGGTGATCGGCGTGTTCGACATGGTGTACTTCAGCGATCACATGATCCAACATCTCATGTTGATTATGGTCGCGGCGCCGCTGTTCGCACTGAGTGCTCCCCTCGATCTCGCGTACGCGACGGGGCCGGCGTGGGTGCGGCGTTGTCTCGACGGTCGATTCATGGAAATAGTCACTCACCCGCTCTTTGCGTTCGTCTCGTATTTCGTCTTCATTCCGGTCACGCACCTCACCGGTTTCTTCGACCTCATGCTGCGCCACCACGCCGTCCATAACGCCGAACACATTGGCTTTCTCGTGGTGGGGTATCTCTTTTTTCGCGTTGCGTTCGGTCTCGAAAGGGGCGCGTCAATTCATAGAGGTCTGCGACTCGTGTACGTCATGGCCGCCGTACCAGTTGACACCTTTACGGGACTGGCCCTCGCCATGAGTTCCACGAATCCTTTTCCCACGTACCGGGGGTCATCACCCGCCGGTTCGACCACCGCGTCGATTCTCAACAATATTCATCTCGGAGGCGCCATCATGTGGATCGGCGGCGACGCATTGATGCTGCTCGCCTGCATTCCGATTGCTGTGGCGTGGGTCAAGTGGGAGACAGTCCGTACGAAAGAACTCGACCGAGAACTCGACGCCCAAGGCATCTAAAAACTAGAGTAGGCCGGCTTCGATCGCTAACTCTTCGAGGTCGCTCTCGGGGCGCGCGCCGAGATGCGTGATGATCTCGCCGGCGCACAGCGATCCCAACTGTGCCGCCTCGACCGGGTCGGCGCCGAGGGCGAGACCGTAGAGAAAACCGGAAGCGAACATATCGCCCGCCCCGTTCTGATCGACAACGTGTTCAACTTCGTGCGCCGGTACGCTCACGACTCCCGAGACCGTCGCGACGTCGGCGCCGTGGGGTCCTCGTGTCACCACGGCGAGAACCCCCAGCTCTTCGAGTGCGCCGAAAGCTGCGTCGAGAGTCGTCACGTTAAAGAGCGCGCATATTTCAGTCTCGTTCGCGAGGAGAACGTCGACGTCGTGGGTGACGAGTTCGAGAAAGTCACGGCGATGACGTTCGACACAGAACATGTCCGACAGCGACAACGCCACCATCGAATCGTGTTCGTGCGCGCAGTTCACCACTTTGCGAATCGCTTCTTTCGCCGGCGGTAGGTCAAAGAGGTAACCCTCGACGTAGGTGATCTCGGAGCGCGAAATCAACTTCTCGTGGACGTCGGAGGCCCGCAGCTGATTGGACGCGCCCAAATACGTCGCCATTGTGCGCTGCGCGTCGTGGGTAATGAACACGTGGCAGCGACCCGTGGAGCCCTCACCATGGCCCGCGATCGCGAGGTCGAGTTCGACGCCCATGGACTGAAGGTCGTGGGTGAACCGATTACCGAAGTCGTCGTCCGCCACTTTGCCGATATAGCCGCACGTTCCACCGAGCGCGGCGACGCCGGCGATCGAGTTGGCGACCGATCCACCCGACATTTGAATTGTCGGACCCATCGCGTGAAAAAAAGCGTCCAGTTGATCTTCCTCAATGAGGGCCATGGCCGCCTTCACGAGACCCAGCTCGCGATACACCTCATTCGAATCTTGAGTGATGATGTCGAGCATCGCATTGCCAATTCCGGTCACCGCGAGTCGGTTGGGGCCGGGCTTGACCCGCAGCGACACGGGGGTGGGTGGAGTTGTCACCTAGCGAGCGTAGACTTTTTCGTCCTAAGGTAGCGATATATGACAACGAAATTGAACCCCTACCGTCTCGCTCGCACGGTCGTTCCGAGCGCTTACCGCATCTTCATCACACCCCATCTCGACGCCGCCACCTTCGCCGGACGCGTCGAAATTGACGTGGACATTAACGAATCAGTGCACCACGTCACGCTGCACGCGCTTGATTTGGATCTCGGCGCCGCCACGATCACTGCCGGCGGCACCGGGTACCGCTCCACCGAAGTTCACGGTGACGAAACCTACGAAACAACGACGTTCGACTTCGACAGTCCCCTGCCCGTGGGGCCGGCCGTCTTGGAAATTGCCTTCACCGGTGTACTC
>JBBQGY010000075.1:0-8704 GCA_038323435.1 Acidimicrobiales bacterium | reverse complement strand
CCTTTATGACCGAGCGTTCCGACGCGTCGGACCGTCGACTCGCCTGGTCGGCATTCGAGAGTGAAGGACTTCCCACCACGACCGACGAAGTGTGGCGGTACGCGCCCTTAAAGGAACTCGTACTTGACCGCTTTACGGTCGCCGACGAGCCGAGCACGAGGCCCGACACGGATTTCGCTACGCAACTCTGTGCTCGGGGGGGACTCGTGGTTCGAGTGGTTGACGGCTTTTGCACGAGTACCGGTGGCCCTATCGAAGGCGTCTCGGTGGTGATTGACCAGTCAAGTGTTTCACTTTCGGGACTTCCCCTGGTCAATCGTTACGAAAGTGACACTTTCGCACTCTTGAACGTGGCCCTGGCTCCGGCGACCACGGTGATTCGTGTCGACGCGGGAGTAAACGTCGAACGACCAATCATCGTCCTCAACGTTTCGAATGCGACGTCGTCGTTCTCGCGAACGCAAATTGAATTGGGTCGCGGCGCGAGCGCCACCGTCGTGGAGTACTTCGAAGGTGGCGCAGACGCGCTGGTCGTGCCGGTCAGCGAGTACCGCGTTGGTGACAACGCACTGCTGCAGTTGATCACGTATCAACGTCTTGAGCACAGCGCGTGGCACGTGGCACGAACCACTGGATTTTTGCACCGCGACGCACGACTTCGCCAGGCGGTCATTGGACTCGGTGCGCACTACAACCGATCACGCAACGACGCCGAGATGCTTGATACCGGAGCGGAGAATGAACTGCGCACCACGTTCTTAGGTTCGGGTCGACAGGTGCACGACTTTCGAACCCATCAACTGCACTTGGCGCCACGAACGAGGTCGACCTTGTTGTCGAAGGGTGCCGTGGCGGACGAGTCACGATCGGTCTACACCGGACTGATTGAGATTGAAAAGGGGGCGAAGCGCACCGACGCTCGCCAGACGAATCACAATCTGCTTTTATCGCCCGGCGCGCACGCCGACAGCGTGCCCAATCTGGATATTCGTGAGAATGACGTCATGTGCGCCCACGCGTCCAGTGTCGGTCCCCTCGACGAACTGCAACGCTGGTACCTCGAATCGAGGGGCGTGAGTCGTGAGGACGCGGAACGTCTCATGATTCAGGGGTTCTTCTACGAAATGCTCGCCAACCTCCCCACGGAACTCGCGGAGTTGGTGGAGCGTGACGTGGCGTCAGTCCTCGCGGCGGTCAACGTGGTCACCCCATGACGATGTGCGATATCGGAACCCTGGATGATTTTGTGAGCGGTGTACCGAGTCAAGTGCGGGTTCTCGATCGCGTGCTGGTCGTGGTGCGAATTGACGACGACGTGTACATCCTCGATGATCGGTGCAGTCACGAAGATTTCAGCCTCGCGGAGGGCGAAGTCGATGTGGAGACCTGCGAAATCGAATGTGCGCGTCACGGCGCGATGTTTAATTTGAAGGACGGTGAGCCCCTGTCATTTCCCGCGACTCGACCGGTCGTGCATTACGACGTGCGCCAGAATGACGGTCGTCTGGAAGTCGTGATCCCGTGACGTCGACGCTAACAATCGAAGGGCTCCGCGTCGAAGTCGCCGGCAAGGAAGTACTCAAGGGTTTCAACCTGACCATGTCGTCGGGTGAAGTGCACGTGATCATGGGGCCCAACGGTTCGGGCAAGTCAACCCTCGCGCACGCCCTCGCGGGTCACCCCGGTTATAAGGTTCTCGACGGGTCAGCAACTATCGACGGCGAAGAACTGTTAGATCTTTCGCCAACCGATCGCGCGCGCCGTGGACTTCTCCTTTCGATGCAGCAGCCCCTCGAAGTGCCGGGAGTTCGTCCACTTGATCTACTCGTCGCCGCGGGTGCGGATCCCGGCGACCTTCGTCGTCGTATGCGCGACGAAGCGCAACGAGTTGAGTTGCGTCCTGACGTGTTGGACCGATTCGTCAATGTTGATCTGTCCGGTGGTGAACGAAAGCGAGCCGAAATTGTGCAGTTCGCTATTCTTCGTCCAAAATTCGCGTTGCTCGACGAAATTGACTCGGGACTTGACGTTGATGCACTCGGTGCGGTGGCGCGGCGCCTCGCTGACGCGACCAAAGAATGGTCGTGCGGCATTCTCGCGATCACGCACTTTCGTCGACTGCTGCAAGAACTTACGCCCACGATGATTCACGTGATGAGCGAAGGGCGCGTTGTTGCTACGGGCGGTCCGGAACTCTCCGCAGTACTGGAACGTGACGGTTACGAGCCGTTTCGCGTGACGACCCCCTGACCCATCGTTTGTGGTCATATCGCTAAACTTGTCAGATGGCTGACGGTCCCTTCGGCTCCTCACGGAGTTCTCCTGATGATGCGACCGTTGCAAAAAAACGAGCACTCGCAAACGAGCAACGTCTCCAGGCGCTGGGAGCAGCGGTGGATCAGCGATCGGGCGTGCAGCGAAAGCCGACGCGTCGCGGTGTGCGACGGGGCCGAAACTGGCTGATCGCCCTCGGTGTCGTCGTGATCGTGATCGTCGGCGTGGTGGGCGGCGGGTACGTGTACGCGAACTGGCGATTCGGACAGATCAAAAAGTTCAACGTGCCGGGCGAAGTGAAGCCCATCTCCGGTCAGCCGTTCAACATTTTGTCAATCGGTTCGGACTCGCGAGCCGGTCTGACGGGTGCAGTCGCCGCCCAGACGGGTGCCTCCACCGGCGCGGTCTCGGGTCAGCGCAGCGACGTGGTCAAAATAATTCACGTCGACCCCACGGCGGGCACGATTTCGATGCTGTCGATTCCTCGCGACACCATGACGACCCTCTTGGCCAACCAGGCGACCTACGGCAAGTTCAATCGAATTAACGTGAACTTCGGTGGCGGTCCGTCGTTACTGACCCAGACCATCACCGCGAATTTTGGCATTCCCATTGCCAACACGATTGTGGTGAGTTTTGCCGGGCTAATGAACGCTGCGGACGCGGTTGGCGGTGTGCGGCTCAACTTTCCCTATCCCGCAAAGGACCCGTTCTCGGGACTCAAGATCACCCACGCGGGCTGTCAGACCGTGACCGGTTTCCAGGCGCTCGCGGTCGCTCGAAGTCGCCACTACTACTGGTACCAGAATGGCGTCTGGAACTACGACGTGACGAGCGACTTTGGAAGAATCTGGCGCCAGAACGTCTTTCTTCGCGCCGTGATCTCTAAAGCGAAGGGTCTCTATAACCCGTTCACGATCAATTCCTTTCTGTCGAAATTGCCTCAGGGCATCACGCTTGACAGCAACTTCTCGTTGCACGAACTCATTGGTCTGGCCCTCAAGTTCCATGGTCTCAATACCGCGTCGATCAAGACGTATACGCTCCCGACGGTAACGGGTTCTGCGCCCGGTGTCGGCAGCGTATTGTTCGTCAACCAGCCGCTGGCCCAGCAGATGTTGGTCGGCATCTTTGGAAAGCAACTCTTGACGCCGTCGAACCCGCCGCCGAATTCCGCGTTGCAGACGCCGCTGCCCCCGGTGATTGCGCCGACGACGACGACAACAACGAGCTCGACACCTTCGAAGTCCCCGACAACGTCAAAGTCGCCAACGCCGACCACGACGACGACCGTGCTCACCGTGGGAGATCAGTACTTCGACCCGACCACCTGCTAATTACTGCGGACCTTCGTCGAGCCCTTGGCTCAACGTGTTCCACGACAACATTGCGCACTTTATTCGCACGGGAAACTTGACGACGCCTTGTAGCGCCGCCAGTTCGCCGAGAGCACGAAGGTCGACTTTGGCCGGCGCGCCGTCGTGCTCGAGGGTCGCTTCGTGCACCGTCATTAGTTGGCGAAACGTATCGATCGTCGCGCGAACGTCCTCCAGGGATTTCCCCTTGATCGCGGTGCTCATGAGTGACGAGGAGGCTTGCGAGATAGAACAACCGTGGCCCGTCATCTTGATGTTGACGAGCGTGTGGTCGTGCACGTCGAGATAGATCGACACTTCATCGCCGCACAGTGGATTGAATCCGTCAACGCGCACGGCGGGCGGGACCGGAAGCTCGCCGCGGTTGCGTGGCGAGCGGTAGTGGTCGAGAATTATTTCTCGATAGAGGTCGTCGAGGTTCGACATTACTTATCCGAACATTTTCAGGGCGTGACTGAGTGCTTCGATCAGTACGTCGGTGTCCTTCGATAGCGAATACGGGCCATAGGAGGCGCGTACGGTGGCGGCCAGATCGAAGCGTCGCATGAGCGGCTTCGCGCAGTGGTGGCCCGGTCGCACGCAGACACCGAACTGGTCCAGCACCTGGGCGACGTCGTGGGGGTGGACGCCTTCGACGTCGAGGCTGATCACGCCTCCGCGGTCGGTCATGTCTGCGGGGCCAATGACGCGGACCCGCCCTTCGAACTCGAGTGCAATTCGCGTCAACGCGTCGCCGGTCAGTGCGTGTTCGTGACGTTCAATGTCGGCCATCGCGAGGCCTTCGAGGTAGCGAACGGCGGCCGAGAGTCCCGCAGCCTCCGCGATCGGCGGCGTACCGGCTTCAAAACGGGTGGGTCCGTCGGCGGGGGTGTAGCCGTCGGTTCGCACGTCGGCAATCATGCCGCCGCCCCCGAGAAATGGGGGCATATCGGCGAGCAACGCCGCGCGCGTCCAGAAGACTCCAATGCCGGTGGGACCGAGCATCTTGTGGCCGGTGAACACGAGGAAGTCAATGTCGAGGTCCATGACGTCGGTGGGGGAGTGAGCGACCGACTGCGCCCCGTCGATCGCTACCAGTGCACCGCGTTGGTGGGCCATGGCCGCCAATTCCTTCACGGGGTTGATGGTGCCGAGCACGTTGGACATACCGGTGAGTGAAAGAAGTTTCACGCCCTCCATCAGTTCATCAATGCGCGAGAGATCGAGGCGGTAGTCGTCCGTCGTGGGGATGAAGCGGACTTCCACGCCCGTTTTCTCGCGCAGCTGGAACCACGGCACAATATTTGCGTGATGCTCCATTTCGCTCACGAGAACCACGTCACCCGCACTTAGATTGGCCGCGCCCCAGGACTTCGCGAGCAAATTAAACGACTCCGTGGCGTTCTTCGTAAAGACCACCTCTTCGGTTCCGCCCGGCGCGTTGATGAATCGCGCGATCGCTTCGCGTGCCCCCTCGTAGGTCGCGGTCGCCTCTTCGGCCGTTTGATACACCGCGCGATGCACGTTGGCGTGGTGGAGTTCGTAGTACCGACTCACCGCTTCAATGACGGCGCGTGGTTGCAGCGACGTGGACGCTGAATCGAGATAGGTAATGGGGTGGTCGTTAATAACGCGATGGAGGAGTGGCGTGTCGGCCCGCACCTGCTTCGCGCTAAAGGCCGTCACGTCGTCACCGGACGCCACGCGTCGTAGCCCTCGAGTTCGATCTGCTGGGCAAGTTCGGGTCCGCCGGAATGGACAATGTGTCCGTCAACGAGGATGTGGACCTGATCAGGTTCTATCTCTTCGAGCAGTTTGACGTAATGGGTCACCACCACGACGCCCATGGCGGGGTGTTCGTCTCGAACGGTGCGAACGCCTCGCGCGACCACTCGTAGCGCGTCAATGTCGAGGCCCGAGTCGGTCTCGTCGAGCATCGCGACGATTGGTTCTAAGAGCGCCATCTGGAGCACTTCGTTGCGCTTACGCTCGCCGCCGGAGAAACCGTCGTTGAGGTGCCGTTCAGCGAACGCGGGGTCCATCCCGAGTCGATCCATCCATTCGGCGAGGTCGAGGCGAACTTCGAGAATGCTGAGCTCTTCGAGATTCTTGCGCGCGGCAATGGCTTGGCGCAGGAACTGAGTGACCGAGACGCCGCTGATGGCTTCGGGATACTGGAATGCGAGAAAGATACCGGCGCGGGCGCGCTGGTCCGACGACCACGTGGCGATGTCCTCACCCTTGAGAAGAATCTGACCATCGGTCACCGTGTACCCGGGGTGGCCCATCACCACGTTCGCCAGAGTCGACTTACCGGCACCGTTCGGTCCCATCAGCGCGTGCACTTCGCCTTCGTGCACCACCAGGTCAACGCCGCGCAAGATCTGGGAATTTTCGGCCTCGGCGTGAAGATTTCGTAGTTCGAGAAGGGGTGTCGGCACGGGGAACAGCCTACCGGCCCGTGTTGATCCGCTGACCAGGCGTCACCAACCGCGGGCTATCCATTCGTCGAGGTGCGGGCTCTGTTCACCAATGGTCGATGGCGCACCGTGACCGGGCCAGATCGTCGTCGCCGCGCTGAAGACTCGAAAGATGCGCTCTTCGATTGACGAGATGATCGTGGCGAAGTCGCCACCCTCAAAGGTCGTATTGCCGGGTCCTCCCGGGAAGAGGGTGTCGCCGGTGAAGAGCAGGGGCGTGTCCTCGAGTGCGAAAGAGATACTGCCAGGCGTATGACCTGGCGTGTGCACCGTGCGCAGCCGCAAGTCGCCAACCTGGTGAATGACGTCGTCGTCGAGGAGGTGGTCGTAGCTCGGTAGCAGTGCGGCGTCCTCGGCGCGCACCCACACGTCGATACCGGCGGCGCGCACCTGTTCGACGGCCTGGATGTGGTCCCAGTGACCGTGGGTCTCGAGCACTGACGTCACGCCGAGGCGGGTTGCGACGCGTAGAAGTCGGTCGTGTTCGTTGGCCGCGTCGAGCAGTGCGGCACTTCCCGTCCGGCGACAACGCACGACGTAGACGTTATTTTCTACTGGTCCCACGACGAAGCGGTGCACCTCGGCGGCGCCGTCGGACCAGACCAGTTCTACGTCATCCATCCTTCTAGATTGTCACTTAACAGTGTGGTGTCAAGGTTGGCTAATGTCGCATTGACTGCGATTACCGCCCGGTAGGTGAAAAGAAGGACTGCGATGAACTTTGGATTCAGCGAAGAGCAAGAAGAGTTGCGCAAAATGGTGAAACGGTTCTTGGAAGAGAAGTCGCCCGAGACCGAAGTTCGCCGACTGATGGCCACGGCTGAAGGGTACGATCCGGCGGTCTGGAAGCAGATGGCCAACGAACTGGCGCTCCAGGGTCTCGGTATTCCCGAAGAGTTCGGCGGACAGGGGTACGGTCCCGTCGAGTTGTACGTCGTATTCGAAGAGATGGGCGCCGCACTGTTGTGCTCTCCCTATTTCTCCACTGTCGCCCTCGCCGCCAACGCGGTGCTCTTGGTAGGCACCGACCACGACAAGTCGACGTATCTTCCCGGCATTGCGTCGGGCGATACGATCGCGACCGTTGCACTGACCGACGACGAAGGGAAGTGGGATCTCTCGATCACGTCCACTACAGCGGCTGAGTCCAATGGCGAATTCGTGATCAATGGCGTACGTAGCTACGTCACCGACGGAAATACCGCGTCGATTATTTTCGTGCCCGCCATGACCGCAAAGGGACTCTCCCTCTTCGCGGTCAACGGTGATGCCAACGGCGTCGAACGAGTGGCACTCGCCACCATGGATCAGACTCGTAAGCAGAGTCGAATTGAATTCACGAACGCCTCCGCGTCACTCGTCGGTGTCGAGGGCGCAGCATTGGAAGGACTCGAAACGACCCTGCAGATTGCTGCGGCGGCTCTCGCCGCCGAGCAGGTGGGCGGCGCGCAGCGTGTTCTTACTAACGCGGTGGAGTACGCGAAGACCCGGGTGCAGTTTGGTAGGCCAATTGGTTCATTTCAGGCCATCAAGCACAAGTGCGCGGATATGTTGCTCGACGTTGAGTCGGCCAAATCAGCGGCGTACTACGCCGCGTGGGCGGCCCAAGAACGTAATGACGAATTACCCATCGCCGCGAGTCTCGCCAAGTCGTTCTGTTCAGAGGCGTACTTCCATTGCGCGGCGGAGAATATTCAGATTCACGGTGGTATTGGTTTCACCTGGGAGCACCACGCGCACCTCTATTTTAAGCGGGCGAAGAGTTCCGAGTTGTTCCTCGGCGATCCCGCCTACCACCGCGAACTACTCGCGCAACGTTTGGGGATTTAACTACACGTGCTGGCCCACGAGCAGTTGCAAAGTGGCGAGTCGCTGCTCGATCTACGAATCGCAACGTCGAGTGCTCGGCCGGTCGCCAATCACGTGCTCGTTCTGGTGCACGGCCTGCCGCGCGCCATGGGCATGGGACGTCAAGCAGCTGGTCTCTTGCCAGAACTCGCCGAGCACTTGGCGAACGAGTCGGGGTGGCTCGTGGCGACCGGCACGTTGTCGGGGGTCGGAGGAAGTACCGGCACGTTCTCGGCGACGCAGTGGCGAAAAGACTTGCACCAGATCCTTAGTCGCGTCGAGCGCGGGGACCAACGGATTTCTCTCGCCGGCTTCGGATTCGGAGGTGCGCTCGCGCTCGCTCTGGCCGCCGAAGACGACCGAGTTCGCGGGGTCGCGACGTTCGCG
Source organism: Acidimicrobiales bacterium (assembly GCA_038323435.1). Lineage (GTDB taxonomy): Bacteria > Actinomycetota > Acidimicrobiia > Acidimicrobiales > RAAP-2 > RAAP-2. Next base: position 360 of record JBBQGY010000075.1, on the reverse strand, counting down.
AGTCCCGCGCACCTCGAACCATGGTGCGGCGCGGCCGAAGAGTTTCGCCGCTCCGTGAAGGTCGCCGGCGTCGTCGGAAGCGATAAGGACCTGCTCGCGGCGGAAGAACTTCGCAATGACGTCCTCGCGATTGACCCGTTGGGCGCAATTGCCACGTTCGCGCCGCGGCGATTGCTCATTGGTCACGGTACCGACGACATTGAAGTTCCCGCGTCTGATGCCCGCGATTTGGTGGCAGCCGCCGAAGGTCGAGCGGAACTTCGACTCATCCAAGGCGCCGGTCATCAGCTTCGCGCCGATCCACGCATGGTCGCGACGTTATTAGGTTGGCTCGACCGACACCGCTAGGAGCGCTTTGTC
>JBBQGY010000074.1:0-9018 GCA_038323435.1 Acidimicrobiales bacterium | reverse complement strand
GGAATCAGGTGTGTCGTTCGAGTGTGACGCTCTACTCGTGGCGGTGGGTCGAACACCGTCGAGCGCCGGACTGGGCCTCGACGCCATTGGCGTGGCTACCGACAAACGGGGCTTCATCACGGTCAATCCTCAACTGCGCACCTCCGTGGGCGGCATCTTTGCGGTCGGCGACGTGTCCCAGACCTTGCAGTTCACCCACGTCGCCGACGAGACGGGCCGAATCGCCGCGAGCAACGCCACGTCGAACTACGCGCGTCGACGATTCCATCCCGAGTGGATACCAATGGTGACGTTCACCGGCCTCGAAGTGGCTCGAGTGGGACTGATTGAATCAGAAGTGCACGATCCGCACGCGCGTGTGGCGTACCTACCAATGAGCGAATTCGATCGCGCACGAATGACCGGCGACGAACGTGGCTTCGTCAAGATCATTGTGGTGTCACGTCGTTTCTCTGGTCATCGCCTCGGGGGAGCCATCGTCGGGGCCACAATTGTCGCCCCTCACGCGGGAGAGATGATCGCCGAAGTCGCCTTGGCGATGAGGACGGGGATGTGGCCCGCGCGTATCGCCACTTCGACGCACGCCTATCCCACCTGGGGACTCGCCGTGCAGCAGACGATGGCTCAGTACTTTGGTGAATACGGTGGACGTACCTGGCACCCAGCGAACGTGGGTGAGCAGTCGTAACGAGGGAGGTGTTACGCCCGCTGGCTAAAAACACCACTCGCGTAAGCACGCAACTTGCTGAGCCCACGAGGCATCACGCCGAACGAGCACTCTACGATTCAACATTTGGTACATGTCACCGAGTCGATGGTGTCGACGCGGCACACCGTTCGCGACCTTCTTATCAATCGCGCGCTTTTGGAACACGACGAAAGGTCGATTCGTTGCCGACGATACTTCGCCGAGTCAAGCTGCTCGAATGAACTCACGGGTGAAACAGTTCGGGGGCGAAGTCTGGTTCGACTCGATAGTGGAGGTTGAATCGCGCCCCGAGTCCTGTGTACGCTGTGCCATGGAACTCAATACTCTTTCTCCACTCCACACGGCGCTTCGCGGCGCCCCTCGTGAAGTTCCTAAACTGAGCCACGAGTTGAGCTCCGAGCCAATGAGACGGTTCGCCGATCAGTTGGTCGACGCCACGGGGACGAGGCGAATCTGATGACGTTCACGATAGCTTTCGACCTTGATTCTTCTAGCCCCCGGCTCGATTCTCGCGCGCAAAAGTGGTGGCGCCACCTCAATCAGTTGAGCCAACCCGTCGATGATTTGACGCGCGCGGCACACCAGCGCCGATGGGCGGAACTCCCTGAGGCGGTACGGACACCGGCCCAAACGCTCGGTAAATTGGGCATTGGTTGCGAAGGCACCCACGGCGTGTTTCCTAAGTGCAACTTCGCGTGTACGCCCTGTTACCACTCCGCTGACGCCAACCGGGTGCGCGTCGACGGCGAGCACACGTTGCAAGCGATTGAAGAGCAGATGGCGTTACTGGAACATCGGCGCGCTCCGCGGGCTCACGCGCAGCTCATTGGTGGTGAAGTGACACTTCTTACACCCGAGGATCACGCGGCCGCCATTGAAGTGATGCGTCGCCACGGACGCGAACCAATGAGTTTCTCGCACGGCGACTTTGATTACGACTACCTCGAGAAACTCGCCGTTCACCCGGATGGTTCGAAGAGATTTAAGCGGATCTCCTTCGCCCTGCATATTGATTCGACAATGAAGGGGCGACGAGGTATCCGACGTGTCGCCAACGAAAAGCAACTCAACGACTATCGGTCCGCGGCCGTCGAAATGTTCAAGCGACTTCGCAAGGAACACGGCGTGCACTCCTACCTCGCTCACAACGTGACGGTGACGTCTGACAATGTCGACCAGATTCCCGACATTCTTCAGGGCTCTCGGCGACTGGGATTTGGAATGTTCTCATTTCAACCCGCGGCCTTCGTCGGCGATGAACGGCGGTGGCGATCGGACTTCAACAAACTCGACCCCGATGAGGTGTGGGGTCTTATTGAAGAAGGGGCGGGAACCCGCCTGCCCTATCAAGTCTTACAAGTTGGCGATTTCCGTTGTAATCGCACCGCGTGGGGTTTCTACGTCGGCGACCAGTGGTTTAGCTTCATCAACGACCTTGATCCAAAGGATCTGAAGGCGCGCGACGCGCTGCTCAATCAGATCGGCGGTGTCCACTTCGGGGCGCAGCCGGCGCTACTGGTTCTTCGCTTGTCGCGTCTCGCCCTTCGCCACCCGTCCTTGATTCCGATTTCGGTGGCGTGGCTGCGGCGCACAGTGCGGCGAGCCGGAGGGGTACGCCTCTTGATGCGCGAACGTCCTCGTCCCACGACGTTCGTCATGCATCGCTTCATGCACGCCGCCGACGTCAAACCGGCGTGGGAGATGCTGCAGCGTGGTGAGATGAGTAGCGACCCGGTACTCCTGGAAGCCCAAGAGCGCCTGCTGGCCTGTTCGTACGCGATGGCCCACCCCGAAACCGGCGAGTTGGTCCCGGCGTGCGTGCAACACGGAGTCCTCGATCCTGACGAAAACGTCGCGCTCGCCACGCTGTTGCCTTTGCCGCAACGTCGGGGGGCGCCGACTATCGACGAAGAGTTCGACGCACTACTGGACGACTGATGTTCGATAGTCGCGTACGGTCGCTCACGCGACCTCTCGTAGATGTTGCCAGCAAGCGATTAGCGCACTGGGGCGTACGGGCAGGTCCATTAACCGCCATTGGCTGGGTCTGTGGGATGCTCGCGTGTGTCGCGGTGGGCTTCAGGCTCTGGATGCCGGCACTCATTGGGTGGCTCTTGAATCGTGTGCTCGACGGCCTCGACGGAGCCGTGGCCCGACAATCGAAGCCCACCGACGTCGGTGGGTTCCTTGACCTCATGGCCGACTTCAGCGTCTACGCCGGTTTCGTTGTCGCCCTCGCGCTGGCGATACCATCGGCTCGCCTCGCTTCGGTGGTGCTGCTCTTTACGTACTACCTCTCGGGCACCGCATTTCTCGCGGCGTCGGGGATACTGGACCGTCGCGCGGTGTCGGGACGCGACGAGCGCTCGATCCGTTTCGTGGGTGGGCTCGCCGAAGGATTAGAGACGGTGATTGCGTACGCCCTCATACTGATCGTGCCGTCGTGGGCGGCGTGGGTGGAGTGGCTGTTCGCGTCAATGGTCCTCGTGACCGCAGTCCAACGCGTGCTGTGGGCCCGACGAGCATTGGTCGACCGTCCCGAACATGGCGTGGTTCGACGGCAACCGCGAGGTATTCGTTAGTGACCGAGGAGCCCACGCCAACTGATTGGTCGCAGTACTTGAGTGACTTTCACGCGCGCCGACCCGGCATCACCGAAGACGTGCTGACCCAGTCACGATCCAACGACGGACGCACGCCCTACGAATGGGTGGTTGAGCCAATACCGCGCTCGAGCGTTGTCCTCGACCTAGCGTGTGGCAGCGGGCCGTATCTTTCGCTACGACCCGACGATCGTTGGATTGGACTCGATCGTTCCGACGACGAGTTGGCCCGAGCCCGATCAGGTGGTGCGAAGAATCTTGTTCGAGCCGACGCGACGACCCTTCCGTTTCGCGACGAGTCCTTCGACGCGGTGGTCTGTTCTATGGCCCTGATGCTCATCGATCCGCTCGACCAGGCCGTGGCCGAGATGAGCCGAGTCCTCGGCGCGGGAGCGACCCTGGTGGTGCTAATTCCGGGACACTGGCCACTCCAGTTACGCGACGTTTATCGCTACGCGCGACTACTCCGTCATCTGGGCGAGTGGCGCCTTCAATACGTTAACGACGCTCGACTTCGACGACTGACGTCACTCTTTGGCGACTACGGACTTCGAGTGGTCAACGATTCACGGCAACGATTCTCTTTTCCCTTCGTCTCTGAAAGCGAGACCTCACTCTTTGTTCAATCGCTCTACCTGCCGCGCGCCCACGAGGCCCATATTGAGCGCGGCGAAGAGTTCGCCGCTCGGTGGGTGGGCAGCAATATTGGTATTCCCTTGCGTCGTCTCACGCTCACGAAACGCTCGTGAGCGCCACGCGCGGGCCGAGGTCGCCCGCGAATGACCGTCGATTAAAGGCGGCGTATTAGGTGAGTTGACCTCAGTTCGAGGAGCGCGCAACTGCGCGCAACAGCGGGGAACGGTGCAGATTGTCGCGAACATTGGGCAGCCGCGCGATGATCAGTCCGACCACGATGCTGAGTCCCGCGGTCAGAACAATCCAGCTAAACGGCGCGGGCGGAAATGGGTGAAACGTGTCGTAGAGCACCACGCCCAAGACCACGATCCCCATGGACAGAATGAGCATCGGCGCGACCTTTCGAACATGGTGAAAGACCCACACCGCCGCGGCGACCACGGTCATGAAATAGGCCACAATGATGAGGTACGCCCCCAACTGCACGATCAAGATGAGCGCGCGAATTGCGGTCGGTTCGAACGCAAAGGCGAGCAGGGTAGCGAGGGTGACGATGCCAGAGATGAGCAGTGCGCCAATCGGCGAACCGTACCGAGGGTGGGTCCGAGTAAGGAGCGGTCGGCCCCAACGTTGATCAGAACCAACGTCACGGCCCAAGGCAAAGATGAGGCGATTGGCGGCCACGACGCACGCCAACTGTGCACCGAAGGCACTGATCACGCCCGCGGCGTTGACGAGTTTGCCCATCGCTGAACCGACGTAGACGTTGGCCAAGTGGACAAAGGGTGCCGGATCAACCGCCAGGGCGCCCGGAGTGGCGTACGCGTTGTCGGCAATCCACGTGAAGAGGATGTAGATGCCGGCCGATCCGACGAGGGACCAACCAATGGCGCGCGGAATCGTCTTCGTCGGCGCGGTGGACTCTTCGCCGAGAGTGGCCGCGCCCTCAAATCCACTGAAGGCACCAAAGGCGTTTACCACGCCAATGCCGAGCGCGCCAAGAGCTAGTCCGTGCAATTGAAACGGGGAGGAGGACGTGGCGTGATGGTGGTAACCGCCGTGGAATAAAACAGCGGCACCAACAATACCCAGCAGGACGACGGCGATTCCTTCGACCGCAAAGATCATGATCGTCGTGACACGGATGGAGCGATAGGCGAAGATCATCGTGACCGCGAAGCCCGCCAACGCGAACCACACCCATCCAATATGGAGACCATACGAAGCGGCGAGCGTCTGAGCGATATCCGCAGTGCTCGCGTACACCGCTGCGGCGAAGGAGAGGTACACGAGCAGGAGGATCCACGCTGACACAAAACCGTAGGTCGGTCCGAGCGCGGCACTGTTGAACGCGTACACCGAACCTGAAGAGTTGAATGAGCGCGCGAAAATGACGAAGGCGTACGCGACAAAGGACATCGCCACGAGACCGAGTGAGTAGACGAGGGCTCCCGATCCCCCCACCAGACTGGCCAGAATCGCGGGTCCCACGATGACGCCCGCGACGGGACCTTGAATTCCCACTGACAGCGCGACGGTACGAACAAATCGGAGCTGGTTGTGCGAGAGAGAGTGTTCGCTCCCGGCTTGTGGATACAGATTGGCACTTTCGACCGTGATCGCCTCAGACTTCATTGCCGCCATAGTGCTCTCGTCCGCCCTAATTGTCTGGCCGATGATAACTCAACCTTGAACCAAACGATCGACGAAGTTAGTAATTAATTTGGCGCCTCCTTTGTCGCGTGACGAATCGCACACCGAAGCTCCTCTCCCACTTCAGGCGTACGCGATTCGAAAAATGTCGGTGCCCCGAGTGGGAGTTGCCCGGTGTCGGTGGACTGCTCCGCCGGCGTCGGGGTTGCATACCTACGAGAGTTCCGTCAATGAGTGGCCGTGCGGCGGCGACCTCATCTCCTCGGCTCTTTAAGCGTCGAGGAGAACCGACGCTAATTTGCGAGTGTGGCGAGCACCACCCGCTCGGACATCACGCCAGACCCGTAACGGGAACCACCGTTCCGTAAAGATCGGGGCGTCGGAACTTAATGACGTTGATCTGATCTCTTCGCCGAACCACCTCGTCCATGTCGAGTTCAGCGACGACCACCTGGGGACCATCGCTCGTCGCTTCGCCGAGTACCACTCCCCACGGATCCACAATCAACGTATGACCGAAGGTTGCAATGCCGTCACTGGTGCGACCACACTGGGCCGCCGCGATCACGAAGGCGTGATTTTCAATCGCCCGCGAACGCACCAGGATTTCCCAGTGCGCCGCGCCCGTTGACGCATTGAACGCCGCTGGAATTGAGAAAACTTGCGCGCCGAGGCCCCCGAGCGCTCGGTACATTTCGGGAAATCGAACGTCGAAACATATCGAGAGACCGAGATCAAACTCTGGCAGGTGCGCGATGACGAAGTCATCGCCGGCAACGACGGCGTCCGACTCACGGAACGTGACGGCGCCGGGCACATTCACGTCAAAGAGGTGGGCCTTTCGGTACGTCGCAACAATGGCGCCGGTCGAATCCATGACCACGCTGGTGTTGTATGACATGTCGCCACTGGCCCTCTCGAGCACGCTGCCTAAGTGCAGGGACACCCCGCGTGACGCCGCAACTTCGGCCATTCTGTCCGTGGTCGGTCCGGGAATCGATTCGGCGAAGCGGGCGAAACTCTTTGCCGGCCCTAGGTAATTGAAGTACTCGGGAAGTTGGACGTACGAGGCTCCGAGGTCCGCCGCTTCGGTCACGAGCGCAATCGCGGCGTCCACGTTGGCCACCACATTGGTGCCCGACGATAGTTGGACGGCCGCGACCTTCACGGGCTTGCTCACGGTGACCTCGATTCACGGATGGTGCTCGTAACTTACCCTTCGATCACTGATCTACTGACCGTTGGTCGTGACGACCCCAAATTCCAATTCCCGTGTCGAATGACGTGCGGCACGTTGACGCAATATTTTTGGCGAACGACGTTGGCCCGCTTTCGTTGATTTTCTCATATCACGTACCGAGAGGCAACGTTGATCGAGGGACAACGCAATCACCGTAGTGAATCATCGCGGCCCGACGGTACGATCGATCCATGACCCCGTACTTTCCCTCCGCCGACCGATATTCGAATATGATCTATCGCCGAGTCGGGCGCAGTGGACTCAAACTTCCGGCCGTGTCGCTCGGACTCTGGCACAACTTCGGTGACGATCGTCCGATTGACACTCAACGCGCCATCCTTCGACGCGCGTTTGATCGCGGCGTCACCCACTTTGATCTCGCCAATAACTACGGTCCTCCCTACGGCAGCGCCGAGATCAACTTCGGGCGACTGTTGCGCGAAGACTTCGCCTCGCTTCGTGATGAACTGATCATCTCGACGAAGGCCGGTTGGGACATGTGGCCCGGGCCCTACGGCGACCTCGGTTCACGCAAGTATCTCCTGGCGAGTCTCGATCAAAGTCTTACGCGCATGGGACTTGACTATGTCGACATCTTCTACCACCACCACTTTGACGCCACGACGCCCCTGGAAGAGACGATGGGGGCGCTCGATACCGCGGTTCGACAGGGCAAGGCCCTCTACGTGGGGATCTCGTCGTACTCCGACGATAGGACCAAAGAGGCCACTGCGATTCTGAAGCGTCTCGGCACTCCACTACTCATTCACCAACCCTCTTATTCGATGCTCAACCGGTGGATCGAAGAGCGACTCCTTGACGTCCTCGATGAAGAGGGTGTCGGCTGCATCGCGTTCTCCCCATTGGCTCAGGGCCTGTTGACGGAGCGCTACCTCGACGGCATCCCCGAAGGATCTCGGGCGTCCAAGAGCAACACGTCTCTTTCAATATCAATGTTGAATTCGAAGAATCTCGACCACGTGCGTTCTCTGCGCGAGGTGGCCCACGAACGGGGCCAACGGGTCTCTCAACTCGCACTCTCGTGGGCACTGCGAGACTCGCGGGTCACGTCCGTGTTGATTGGTGCGAGCAGCGTCAATCAGCTGGACGAGAACTTGGCCGCTCTCGACACGCTCGTGTTTACCAATGAGGAGTTGGTACGCATCGACCAGTTCGCCGTCGAAAGTGGAATCGACCTCTGGCGCGAGGTTGCGACGAACTAGTTGGCGTACGGTGTCGCGATAACTCGCTACAGGTTCTGCTCCATTTCTTGTAACTCCAACAGTTGCGCGTTGCGATCCAGTTTGCTCGGCATCTTGAAGTAGGCGGCGCCCTTCATCCAGTAAATCGCCATCGGAATGAAACCGAGCGCCATCGCGCCCAGACCGACCAAAAGTGTGGTGCCGTTGAGACCGGGAATGACCTTAATGAAGATGTACGCCATGAAGAGCGCTCCGAGGAGTGGCCACAGACCCATGAAGATGAAATTTCTGAATGAATTGAAGAGCTGGCGACGGTACAAGATGACAACAGAAAACCCTGCCAAACCGTAATAGATGCAAATCTGGAGGCCAATGGCGTTGTAGCCGTCAGTCAAGATCGTCGATACCGAGCCAATGTACTGACTGCCGACGAACAACAGCAGTGAAAAAACTGCTGCGGTGACGGTAGCGACAATCGGAGTCTTTCGCGTTTTGTGAATAACCCCCAACGACTTGGGCAGTGTGCGATCACGGCCCATGGTGAATAGCGTGCGCGTTACCTGAATCAATGTGGTCTCGAGTGTGGCGACCGTCGACAACAGAACGGCAACCACGACGAGCTTTCCTCCGGTGCCGTGCCATACGGCTTGGCCCAGAATTGACAGGATGTCGGCGGCGTTGGCTTGATTCTGCAACTGGGCGGGCGTCAAAACGAGGTTGATCGCGACGGTAAAGACTTCGAAGAGCAGGAACACGACGAGGGTGCCCAAGAGTCCCCCCAGCCCGGACGTCCTCTTGGGATTCTTCGTCTCTTCGTTGAGATTCGCCGTGACGTCCCAGCCCCAGTAGTAGAAGGCCGCGAGCAGTGCACCGGCGACAAATCCCTTCGAGCCATGCGCATGAAAGACCGACGGCGAAAACCAGTGCCAGGAAAAGTTCGTGACGTGGTGGGCGTGGAAAATCGCTAGCACCGCG
>JBBQGY010000073.1:0-9087 GCA_038323435.1 Acidimicrobiales bacterium | reverse complement strand
CCACTGAGGTCGTAGATCCCGTTGGTCACGTGCAAGTTATCTACCTCGGTCCGGTCGCTCCGCACTGGGAGTGCCGGATGGTCTTTGGCGACGAAGAGCAGATTCAGGCCTTTGTCGACCGCGTCGACGCTCGCCTGCGCTTTCTGCCTCCCCACGACCCCCAGTTTCGACGTAATCGTGAGCGGGTCAATCGCGACGCCGAGCGCGAAAACCTGTTGGTCGAATGGAATCTGGGGTACGACGAAGAGGCTTAGGCCAGCGGCGAGTTACTGACTCGCCGGTACCACGATTGTGGATCAGTGAGTTCCGAGTTGCTCGGTAGACCGTCAACACGAAGTAGTACGTCGAACACTCGAAGCGAGTGTTGATCAGCGAGCGTTCGAATGAACTTCGCCGCGTCGTCGTGGTGCGGACCCTGCGTCGAAATACCAAACAGCGCGGCCGCGGTGTCTTCGCCCCGCGCGTCGCTTCGACGGTGTCGGCGGTACGCCTCGACGAGCGCCGGACGGGGTCCGAGAATCGCCTCGGTGATTTCGTGAGCGGCGGTGTCAAAGAACGCGAGGAGCACGCTGGCGGCGGCATTGATCGCGCGCGTGGCGTCGGTCTCTTCGGGCATTTCAATGCCATCGAGGAGCGATTCGGGATTGCTCATTAGTTCATTCAGGTCGTCGGGATTAATCATGCCCTGAAGACGGGTCAGCATGTCGCCCTGGGCCTTGGTCGCCTCACGTACGGCGTCGATCAATAGGGCTCGTAGTGCGTCACCGGTACCGGGCTGGGTGAGTACCACCGACGCCAGGAACTCTTGGGCCAGGGCGAACACGTAGACCTCATCGGTCTCGAGCGACCACGCATCGGCAAAACTCTTGAGATTGTTCACCACGATCAGCCGTTCGTCGTCGAGGCGAGGCAACGGAAGTGCCGCGAGCGACCAGGCGCGCTCGGAGAAGTGGCCCGCCACCGAGCCCATTTGAAATCCCGCGAAGAGGGGACCGAGGGTTGCGGCCATCTGGGCGACCAACGGATTGTCCGCGACGTCGACGTCCGCGCTCGTGGCGTTGTTGCCCGCGACGAGCGGTTCCATCAAAGGTCGCCACTGGGTCAACGCTGCCATGGTCAGCGCGGAACGGTTCACGGCCGTGAGCGACGGGGTACGCGACACGCCGAGCAAGGCGTCAACGTGTCGACCCACGAGTGGCGCCAATTCCTCCAGTCGTTGGCGCTCGATCGGTAACGGGTTCGGGTCGTCGTCGGTGCCCCTCGCAATGTTGAGTGCTAACTGGGTTGCGGTGGTGAACCACGCGTCGGGGCCCTGTTGTCCGAGCAGTGAGAATATGTCTTCAAACATTCCGCCAAATGGGTTGTCGGTCATCTCTCCAACTTAAAGCGCACAACCAAGAGTTATGTCGGTGTGGTGGGTCGTGGTGTGACGTACGAAAGTGACTTTCGCCGTGGAATATGCCGGCGTGAGGTAGAGCTCGGTGACGAGCGCGTCGAACGTTTCGGCGTTTTTTCCGTTGAGCCCCGTTATCAGGTCGCCTACTTTGAAGTGCCACTGGGCCGGCGTTTTGGGCAGTACGCGTTTGACATCGACGCCACCACCCTGCGCGCTCGCGCCGATAATGCCGAGGCTCGAGTGGCACCCACGGCCCGTCGCCACAATGTAGGCAATTCGTGCGACGAACTGGGCCGCGTACCAGCGATGGCCCGTCGATAACACCGCGACAACGTGACCGTTCTTATCGACAGCCACCGCATCAACGAACTTATTGGTGTCCGCGTCCGAGGCGGTCGTGAGGTAGCTGATGACGCCCGTCGCGTTGACGGACGGGTCACCGAGTGTCGTCACCGCCCACGCGAACTGTGGCGCCTGGGAGGTGGACCTAAGTATTGGCGACACGGCGACGACCGAAGCGGTCGCGGGCAGTGGCGCGAACTGCAGCGCGGGGATAGTGATACCGAGTTTGACAATGGTAAAGCCCATGATCTTGTCTCGTCCCACCCACTTCACGGGAAAGTTGACGTGGCTCGAGACGGTACCGGAAATGAGTGCCGACGACGAGATCGGTCTGGTCGTGACCGCGAGGTTGTGCGGGAGCACCATGGCGGCCACGATGACGGTGTGACCCGGGGTGGTAATCGTGAGATTGACGGTGTGCTCGGCGGCGACGCGACTATTGGCGGGGAGTTGGCTGAGCGACGTGGCGAGGTGGGCCGGGAGCGGCGTCACCGACGAGCTGGCATTTTTGGCAATGAACAGGCCCGTCGAACCCATCACGAGCGCGATCCCCACCGCGACCGCGACGAGGCGAGCGGCGCGCGAATGGATTGTCCAGGTTGGCGTGCTCGAGAGAGTATGGAAACTGGGGAGTTCACTGGGGTGGACCCAGTCACGTGCGCTCTTCGGCGGCGGAGCCCGATGGCCGCGCCGTGCGCGCCACCAATTCATTCGCCCTCGACTATTCACTCACACAAGGCTAGTAACCAACAGACCTCGAGAGAGGGTCGCCCTAACATTGCTCACGATGGCTCAGGACGTGGCACTTGATATCGGAACTTCGCATTCGCGCCTCGCCACGTCCCAACGGGGCATTCTCTTCAACGAGCCCACCTTGGTGGCCATTGACACCAATTCCGGTTCGGTCGTCGAAGTCGGTCACGGTGCGCTCGACATGGTCGCACGCATGCCTCGCCACGTCGTGGTCTTTCGACCACTCGCCCAGGGCGCCACGGTCGACTTCGACGTCACCGCGCGCCTCATCGCGGGGCTCTTTGATCGCGCCGGCATTTCGAAATTGAGCCGCGCCCGCGTCGTGATGAGCGTCCCGTCGCTCGCGACCTCCATTGAACGACGAGCGTTGCGCCAAGCGGCGGTCCAGGCCGGCGCCCGTGAGGTGAGCCTGATTGAGGCACCCATTGCCGCCGCGATTGGCCTCGGACTCCCGGTGCAGGACCCCGTCGGATCGGCCGTGGCCCTCTTCGGGGCCGGTGCATCCGAAGCGGCGGTCATCTCGCTCGGCGGCATCGTGACCGGGAGTGCACGGCGCCAAGGTGGCAACGATCTTGACCTCGCCATTGCGACGTTGCTGCGCGTCAAGCTCGGCGTCGTGGTCGCACCGGCGGTCATTGAAGATCTGAAGATGACGTTAGCGTCGGCCTCGGGCTCGACACGGGGCAAGTCAGTGGTCGTCGTTGCACGCACGGTTGATCGCGGTGAACTCGTGGAGATCGACGTCGACGCCGATCTCGTGAACACCGCCGCGCGAGAGATTGTGAACTCGGCGGTACGGATGATCGAGGAGTGCCTCGGGGAAGCGCCGCCGGACCTTTCCCAGGACGTCAGTGCACGAGGACTCACGATGGTGGGTGGACACTCCATGCTGTGCGACTTAGCCGCACTGGTGGCCACCCGCACCGGCGTGGAGGTCACCGTGGCGAAAGAGCCGGATCTGGTCGTGATCCAGGGACTCCAGCTCTGTCTCGAAGAGATGTCCTCGCTGTACGCACTCTTTCGAAACGCTGACCGTTAATCCTCGTCAGCGCTGAGCTGATCCACGGCCGCGCGAACCTGCCAGTCGCGGTCCTCGCTCGCGCGCTCGAGCGCCGCCTCAATATCGGGACCCTCGAAATTTGAAAGCGCCACAATGGCGCGGCGTCGCACTGGCGCTTTGTCGTCGAGCGCCGCGAGGATTGCGACGCGCCCTCGATCGTCGCCGAGCGCACCGAGCGCCGCCACCGCTGACTCGCGACACCTCGCGTCGTCGTGGTGCATCGCCACGTCCGAGAGCTGCCCGACGGCCTTGGTGTACAGGTGCTCGCCGAGCGCGAACGCGGCCGCGTCGACCACCAGCGGATCGTGGTCGTCGAGCAATGTCGCGATCGATTCGAGGATGCGATCATCGTCGATCTCGACGTAGGCCGCTTGAGCGAGCGCCTCTCGTCGTACCGAGACGTCGGGGTCGCCCAGGGCGTCGAGCCAGTTTGTGGAAATGACGAGCGACTGACGTACGGCGCCGCGAAGCGCCAGAACGCGATGGCGCGCGAGTTTCGCGTGGAGGTTCGCTCGAAGTAGATCGGCGTAGTTCGGGCCGAGGGCGAAGCTCGCTCGCAGTAGTGCTTCGTCGACACTCTCCGCTAGCGTTGGATCATCACCGTGCACGACCCCATTTCACCACCTCGGCGGGCCCCTCGTCGCACGAGAGGGCTGCTGATTGCCCTGATCGTCGCTCTGGCCATCATTATTGGACTCGGCACGATGAACGTTCCCGAGTACGCACTCACGCCAGGTGAAGCGACGCCGGTCGCACCGCTCGTGAAGATCCGTGGCATAGGCACGAACCCCCATCACGACAAGATCATGCTCACCGACGTCTATCTCTCGTCGCTGACGGTATGGCAGTGGATCACGATGCACTTCCACTCGCACGTCGAATTCGTTCCCGCCGCCGATCTCACGAGTCCGGGCGTGCCGACGAGTGAATTGGTGGCGCAGGGTTTCTTGCAAATGAACGACTCCAAACAGGCCGCCGAAGTCGCGGCGTTCCGCGCGCTCGGCTGGACGACACCGTCGACGCCCACGGGGGCGATTGTCATATCGGTCAACGCCCCTTCCCCGGCGAATGCGGCCCACGTGCACGTCGCTGACGAGATCGTCGCCCTCAACGGTAAGAGAATCACGACGACCTGTTCATTAATTGATGCGGTCCACTCGTTGGCGCCTGACACAGCCGTGCGGGTGGGACTCGCGCGTGCGTCAATCTCAACCAAGGGCGCCATTAACTGGAAGGCGCCGACCACGTTGTCGATGACGACGACGGCGATTCCCAAAGACCTCTCCACCGCTACCGGTTGCCCGGGGGTGACCGGGGCCGACCGGTCGTGGTTGGGCGTCGCCATTGAAAGTGGCGTGCGCTACACACTTCCCGCGACCGTGAATATTGACACCAGCAACATAGGTGGACCTTCGGCCGGTCTCGCGATGACCCTGACATTGATTGATGAACTGAGCCGTGGTTCGCTCACCGGTCACCAGGTCGTGGCCGCCACCGGCACGATTGACACCTTCGGCAACGTCGGTGACGTCGGGGGTGTGGCCGAAAAGACCGTCGCCGTAGAACGCGCGGGGGCGAAGTACTTCATCGTTCCTCAGGTCGAAGTCGCCACCGCCCAGCACGCGGTGTCGTCGGGTCTGCGGATTATTGGCGTGACCACCCTGGCCCAAGCGTTGAATGATCTTCGAGCCATTGGCGGCGACGCCGTGGCGCCGCTCACGACCCCCCGGTAAGTCAATTCTCTACGGCGCGACGCCGTAGTCTTGAAGGAATGGACGAACGCCGAATTCTCTCCACCACGCGTCATTCGTCGACTGAGATTGCACGAATGAACTTTGCCACCCTACGAAAGGGCGGTCTCGACCCCAATGAGGTGCGCGTCCACCTCGAAGCCGTGGCTAGAGAGATCGGCCACCTCGAAGCGCGAATTCGCGAACTCCAGGATCAGCTGAGCGACGCGCACCGCCAAGCCGCGAATCCAACATTTGACGAGGCGACGCTCGCGAGTGCACTGGGCGCACAAAGCGCAGCGATCTTGCGCTCGGCGCACGAAGAGGCCGGACGCGTGACCGCCGAAGCCCAAGAGCGCAGCGCACAGGTCTTTAGCGACAGTCAGCAACGCAGCGCCGCCCATTTGATCGAAGCCCAGGAGCGCGCGACCGCCGTCATTACCGAAGCGGAAAATACTGCGACCCGGATTGACCACGAGGCCCGACTCGCCGCAGAGCGACTCGTTGATTCGGCCAAAGTAAATGGTGACGCGCTGGTTGATCACGCGAGAGAGCAGGGCCGCGCCATTGTCGAGCAGGCGAGTGAGGCGCGCAAGATTGTGCTCAACGACCTCGCGGTGAAGCGAAAGGCCCTGCACCTGCAGATCGAACAACTCCGCGCGGCGCGCGACTCGCTCGGTTCGTTCGTGTCGACGATCCTCGATCAAGTCGAGGGTGTCATGGCGGGCATTAACAACTCGGATGAAGCAGCACGAGGTGCCGCCCTCGACGCACTACGTACGAGCCATCCCGCGCCGGAACCCACCGAAGAAGAACTGCTCGCCGGTACCCCACTGCGTGCGGTACCCGACGTCGAAATTCGCGACGCGGCGACGCCACGTCCGGCGCCGACCGTGGCCACTGATTCCACCCCCGAGTCCAAACCCCGGGCTCGAAAGGCGGCGAAGGACGTTGAGTCCGGCGCCGAGGGGCCGCTCCTCGACGATGACGGGTCGGGAACTGACGTGGTGAACGAGATTTTCGCTCGACTGCGTAAGGCCACCTTGGAAGAGCGAGGTGCGTTAGCGCACGCGCCGAAAAAAACTGCGCCGGTCCAGGCCGCCAAACTGCCCACGCCCACCGGTGAACTCTTCCAGCGACGCGACGAGTCGCTCGACGAGTCGCTCGCGGTTTTGACGCGCAAAGTAAAACGGGCACTGCAAGACGATCAAAACATCATGTTGGAACGACTTCGCAACGTGAAGGCCATGATCACCACCGAACTCGAAGACGAGCACGATCAACGCGGCCGATACGGCGACGCAGCGATCGACGCGCTCATCGACGCCGCCGCGGCCGGTGTCCAATTCGCCAGTGACGAGGCCGGCGTCAAGGGTGGTCCGGTCAGTCGTAGCGCGCTCAACGACTGTGCCGCCGATCTCGCGGTGACCATCGTGCTCGCACTGCGTAAGCGCATTCTCGCCGACGGCAGTGGTGATGGACCCGATCGAGCCAACGCCGCCTACAAGGAATGGCGCGGCGCTCGCGTGGAACGACTCTGTACCGACGCCGCTCGACGGGCCTTCCATCTGGGCGTCGTCTCGGCGTCCCAGGGTCATTCGATTCGTTTCTTTGCGGCGCCGAATGACGCGCCGTGTGACGCGTGCGCGTTGGATGCGGCCTCGGGGGCACGACCGGCCGGTCAGAATTTTCCTAGCGGTGCTGAGTATCCTCCGCTGCACGCCGGTTGCGCGTGCACCGTCATACCAGTTTGAGAACTGTTCTAGGCTCGCAACGTGCGTAGCCCGACCGACATGCCTTCGCGTCCGCGGCGTTTAGGACGACTTTCGCGACGCTTCTGGGTTAGCGCAATCATCGCGGTGCTGCTCGTAGGGTTCCTGTCACTTCGGAACCTTTCGGTCCTGTGGACCGATCAAATGTGGTTTTCTTCGGTGGGACTCGGCAGGGTCTTTTCCACGTTGCTGGTCGTCAAGGTTGGACTCGGTCTCACCTTTGGCGCGGTCTTCTTTTTCATCATGTGGGGAAACCTCCTCCTGACCGATCGATTCGGCGCTCGCGATCTTTCGTTTGACCCCGAAGACGAGGTCGTGCGCCGGTTTCAGAATCTCGTTCGTCCCTACGCCAAGCGCATTTACGCGGCGATCGCCCTCGTCATGGGACTCATTGCGGGACTGAACGCCACCGGGCAGTGGCAGAAGTATTTGCTGTTCGCGAATAATCAGCCCTTCGGCATTAGGGATCCGCTGTTCCGCAAGGATGTCAGCTTCTACGTCTTCACTCTTCCGTTCGTCTCGTTCGTCGTGACGTGGTTTCTCGTCACCTTCGTTGTTGCGTTGATCGTCACGACCGGCTTCCACTATTTAAATGGAGGTATCCGCGCTACGCGCGTGTCGCCTCGCGTGTCACCGAGGGTGAAGGCTCACCTATCGGTCATTGGCGCGGGCATCGCGCTGATGAAGGCCGCGGGCTACATCATTGGTAAGTGGGAGCTCGTCAACTCGAGCAACGGGTTCGTCGGTGGCGCCGGATATACCGACGTGCACGCGCGCATGCCCGCGCTGACCATATTGTTCTACCTCTCGCTCGCCGCCGCGGTGATCCTGCTCGCGAACGTGCGACTGCGCGGCTGGTCGTTGCCGGCGGTGGCGGTCGGACTCTGGCTCTTCGTGGCGCTCGTCATTGGCGTGCTCTACCCGACGATTCTCCAAGCCCTCAAGGTCACGCCGAACCAGGACACGTTGGAGGTGCCCTACATCCAGCGAAATATTGAAGCGACGAGAGCCTCCTTCAATCTCGACAAGGTGCAGGTCCATACGTTCGCCGGTTCGCCGTCAATCTCTAACGCGACGATTAAGGCCGACACCGCGACGCTCAACAACATTCGCCTCTGGGACCCGGCGGGAAACATTGCCCTCGCCACCGTGACGCGCCGCCAGTCAATCCGTTCGTACTACACATTCTCCACGTTGTCGGTCGACCGGTACTTCGTGAACGCCAAGCTCACGCCCGTCCTCATTGGCTCTCGCCAATTGAATACGGCGAACCTGCCGAGCCAGAGTTGGGTCAACCAGCACCTTCAGTACACCCACGGCATCGGCGCGGCGGTGGTCGCCGCCAATACCGTCGACCCCGCCACCGGTAACCCGGTCTTCGTGGTGTCGAACGTGCCGCCCGCGTCGTCCAATGGCATGCCGGTTTTAACGCAACCGGCAATTTATTTTGGCATCGACGATCCCGGTTGGGTCGTCGCGAACACCAAACAGTCCGAATTGGACTACCAGGTCAACTCGGGACGAAACGCGGGCCAACCGGTCGAGACTCACTACGCGAATAGCGGCGGCGTGCGAGTGGGCAGCTTGTTCAGCCGATTGGCGCTCGCCCTTCGTCTCGGTGACTTTAACTTTCTCATCTCGAATCAGATCGACTCGACCAGTCGAGTGTTGTTCGTGCGCGACGTTGCGCAGATGGCGCAAAAGGCCGCACCGTTCTTGTCATTTGACGCGCACCCCTACGCGGTCATCGCCAACGGCGAGATTCAGTACGTCCTCGACGGCTACACCACGACCGATCAGTACCCCTATTCGCAGAACGCCTCGAGCCTCAGCGGCGATAGGGGAGGCCTACCCGGTAGTTTCAACTACGTCCGAAATTCGGTCAAGGTGGTCGTGAATGCCTACACCGGCGCGATGACGTTCTACGCCGCCGACCCGAACGACCCCATCTTGAAGGCCTACCGTTCGGCGTTCCCCACCATGTTCCATCCAATGAGCGACATGCCCGCTGCGATTCAGACGCACCTGCGCTAC
>JBBQGY010000072.1:0-9170 GCA_038323435.1 Acidimicrobiales bacterium | reverse complement strand
GCTCTACCTAACTATCGTGCAAGCAAAATTCATTGAGTCAGGATACTGGGCTCACGAGCAACTGTCTTCCAACCGTCGGTCTCCATTGACACCACGTTCATCTGATGGGCGCACTTTGACCGGTGTCGTCGTTCACGCGTGGACGTTTTTTCAAGGGAAGTTCAGTGCGACGCCATTACTCGTGAGTTGACGAATCGCCGAGAAGTAACTGGTAAGCCCGCTCGGGAATTGCGTCAGCGAGTCGACTGAGCGCCCGGTAACCGAGTTCGGCCGGTCCGTTCTTGTCATTGCGCATGAGGTTCGCCATGATGCTGAGCAGTTCTTTCATCAACGGCTCGACGCGCATGCCCAGACCAACGCAGGCCGTGAGAATCTTCGGTTCGGAGATAACTCGCACGAAAGCCCGCGCCAACCTGAAGTAGTCGCCGTAGGCTTCGTCGAGGCGTTCGTCGTACACGCAGAGCGCGGTCGGATCATTAGCGAGGAGCGCTTCACCAATGGCGCCGGCGGCCAGCCGACCGGTCTCGTAGCCGTAGGCAATCCCCTCACCATTGAATGGGTTAACGGTGCCGGCGGCGTCGCCTATCGTGAGGGTGTTGTCGCCCGTGCGAGGTCCGAGAGAAAGGCCCATCGGGAGGCGACCCCCCGTCGCGGGCCCACAACAGTTCTCGTCATTGAGACCCCACGCATCGGCGGTTTGGGCGACGAAGTACTCCTGCAATTTCGTCGTGTTGACGCCCTTCCACGCACCACCTGTGGAGAGCAGACCAACACCCACGTTGACTCGGCCATCGCCGAGAGGAAAGATCCATCCGTAACCGGGCACGACGACGCCTTTGGGATCGCGGATATCGAGGTGCGAGTCAATCCACGGTTCGTCGTGTCGATCGCTCGTGTAGTACCCACGTAGCGCCATACCCATGGGCCAGTCACGGTTGCGGATTGTGCCGAGATCGCGACCGAGTCGAGAGTTCTGTCCGTCGCCGACAATGAGGTAACGACCACGGATCTCACCGGCGATGCCCGTTGATTTCTCGACCACGCTCACCCCGCTCGCTGCGCGCAGTCCACCACTCGTTGAATCAATCGGATCAATGAGTCCGACGGCTTCCACGCCGTTCAGCAGTACCGCTCCGAGGCTCTCGGCTCGCTGCGCCACGAGACCGTCGAGGTTGAATCGAGTGATCGTATAGCCGTAATTGGGAAATATGGGGTGTTCGGGCCAACTCATCTCGACCGAAGCTCCGAAACCGAAGCCGCGTAAACCCTGGTACCGGTGTCCATTCGCGGCGACGTCGGACTCGAGCCCCATTTCGGCGAGTTGGTAGACCGCTCGTGGCGTCAATCCGTCGCCGCACGTCTTTTCTCGGGGGAATTGCTTTTTTTCAATCAGGCAAACGGACCACCCCGCGTGGGCGAGCCAATAGGCACAGGACGAACCGCTGGGTCCGCCACCAACAATCACTGCATCAAATATTGTCGACTTTCCAGCGACGTCACTCAGGTTTGTCACCCCGTAAGCCTATGCTGTGCAACTCTGATCGAGCCTTCCGAGAGGCATCGTGCAGTCTGGTAGAAATGATGTCCGTGGACCAGTACTTACCAATACTGTTGCTCTTGGTACTCGGAGTACTCTTCGGTGCAGGATCACTCGTTATGTCAGCCCTCGCGGCGCCGCGTAAGCGGCCGACCGATGCGAAGTTGGCGGCGTACGAATGCGGAATCGTGCCCGAAATTGAGCCACCACAACGGTTTCCGGTCCGTTTTTACCTCGTCGCGATGATCTTTGTGATATTCGATATTGAAGTTGTCTTCATGTACCCGTTCGCCGTGGTGTTTCACCAACTAGGCGTCTTTGGCCTCATTGAAGTAGTGGTGTTCTCCTTTACGGTCTTTGGTGCGCTGCTGTTCCTAGTGA
The DNA here is from genome assembly GCA_038323435.1 of Acidimicrobiales bacterium. Classification (GTDB taxonomy): domain Bacteria; phylum Actinomycetota; class Acidimicrobiia; order Acidimicrobiales; family RAAP-2; genus RAAP-2. The sequence continues at coordinate 7,252 of JBBQGY010000072.1, read as the reverse complement.
GTGAAGGCGCATTGTCGTGGGGCCCGGTAAAGCACTTGGTACCGGGAATGCCGGCGCGTACTAGTTCATCGACGATCCTTCGCATCGGCGCAGACGACCACAAGGCGGCCTAGTCGTGGCCCTCGAAGACCTTCAACACAACTTCCTCACGGGCCGACTCGAAGACGTCGTTCGTTGGGCCCGCCGAGCCTCCGTCTGGCCGGCATCGTTTGGTCTCGCCTGCTGCGCGATCGAAATGATGGCAACGGGTGGGGCGGACTTTGACATCTCTCGATTCGGCATGGAGGTCTTTCGCAACTCACCTCGTCAGGCCGATTTGATGATCGTTGCGGGCAGGGTCTCCCAGAAGATGGCACCGGTGCTCCGACAGGTCTACGACCAAATGATGGAGCCCAAGTGGGTTATCTCGATGGGTGTCTGTGCATCAACTGGCGGGCTGTTTAATAACTACGCAATTGTTCAGGGCGTTGACCAAATTGTCCCCGTCGACGTCTACGCCCCGGGCTGCCCGCCCAGCCCCGAAACGTTGATGCACTCAATTTTGACGCTGCACGAGCAGATCCGTACCGGCGAAATTATGAAGCGCCGGGTGGAAGATCGCCCACTGCACATGGATGATGTCCAGAATGTCTGGACCCCTGAGGTCCCCGTTGCCGTGAGGGTAGGCACGCCGAAGTGATCTCCCTTTCTTCCGCGGCCCCCCCGGGCGTTGTGACCAGTGATGGTCTCGCCGCTGACCTTTGCTGTTTCCCCACGCGTGAGCAGTATTTCGATCTCATTGCATCATTGAAGGACGACGACTTTGAGATGTGCGTTGATGTATGTGCGGTGGATTACCTCGACCACGCCGATCGCTGGTTGCCCGACGGCGTTGTCGCCACGCGCTTCGAAGTCGTTGTCAATCTCTTAAGCCTGTCGAAAAAACAGCGGGTGCGAGTTCGCGTGCAGGCGGGCGACGGACGACCCGAGGTTGATTCACTCTTCTCGCTCTATCCCGGCACCGAAGCAATGGAGCGCGAAGCGTTCGATCTACTGGGGGTGCTCTTCCTCAATCATCCCGACATGACACGGATCTTGATGCCAGAAGATTGGGAAGGTCACCCTCTTCGTAAGGACTACGGCGTCGGTAAAGTTCCGGTGCAGTTCAAAGAAACACCAGGTCCCCGATGAGCGACCCCTCAGTCCGCACCGCCGACCGCATTGACTTGCTGACGGCCGAAACGTCAGAAGGGGCCCAGGAACTGCAGCGTCGTCACGCGACGGACAAGAACGAGTTGGGTCGCGAAGTCGGTGCGGTGCTCCGATTACCGGGGTTGACGCTCGATCCCGAATCAGTGGACTTTGATCGTCGCGACGATGAGACAATGATCATCAACATGGGTCCGTCGCACCCGTCGACGCACGGTGTGCTGCGACTCATGCTCGAACTCGACGGCGAGTTCGTGCTTCGCACCAAGCCCGTTATTGGTTATTTGCACACCGGCATGGAAAAGACCGGCGAGGTACTCAGCTACATCCAGGGCGCAACCAACGTCACCCGCATGGACTACCTGAGTCCGGTGATTAACGAACTGTGCTATTCAATGGCCGTCGAGAAGCTCCTCGACATTGAGGTACCTCATCGCGCCGTGTGGATTCGAATGCTGATGAGCGAACTCAATCGTATTTCGTCCCACCTCGTATGGATGGCCACCAACGGCATGGACCTCGGATCGTCGTCGATGATGATCTACGGACTTCGTGAACGTGAACTTATTCTTGCGTTCTTCGAAAAGACGGCCGGGCTGCGCATGAACTTGAATTACGTACGCCCCGGTGGGGTAGCAGCCGATCTACCTGATGGCTGGCAGGACGATGTACTCGAGATCTGCGACACGATCCATGCGCGCACCTTCGAATACGACGAACTGCTTACTGGTCAACCGATTTTTCGCAATCGAATGGTAGGGGTGGCGCCGCTCAGCGCTGAAGAAGCGTTGGCGCTTGGCGTGACTGGACCGCTTCTGCGTTCGACGGGTGTGCCCTGGGACCTTCGTCGCTCTATGCCGTACCTTGCCTACGACGAGGTTGAGTTCGACGTGATTGTCGGCACCTACGGCGACAACTTTGATCGCTACGCAATTCGCTTGAATGAAATTCGCGAATCAATTCGTATTGTCCGTCAGTGCATTGACATGATGCCAAAGGGTGACTACCGCAGCCAGGACCCCAAAGTGACGCCGCCGCCTCGTGCGCGCATTGATGAATCCATGGAAGCACTCATTCATCACTTCAAACTGTTCACCGAAGGTTTCCTTGTGCCGGCCGGCGAGGTGTACCTCCCCGTCGAATCGCCACGAGGAGAACTCGGTTGCTACATCGTCGCAGATGGCGGTCCAAAGCCTTACCGATTGCACGTGCGCGGTCCGAGTTTCGTGAATCTTCAAGCGGTGTCGCTCCTCATGCGTGGATGTTCGATGTCGGACACGATCACGGTGATCTCTACAATCGACCCCGTCATGGGAGAAGTGGACCGATGAGTCACTTTCGCGTCGATATTCGCCAGCGCGCCGAGGAGGTACTGGGTCTCTACCCCCGTGCGCGTTCAGCAATGCTGCCCCTTCTACACCTGGCCCAAGAGCAAGACGGTTACTTATCGGACGAAGGAATCGCTGAAGTCGCCGAACTCACTAGCACGACACCCGCGGACGTTCGAGGTACTGCCTCGTTTTACGAGATGTTCCACTTGGAGCCGGTCGGCAAATACGTCGTGGGGGTCTGTACGAACATCGCGTGTCTACTCGCGGGCGGTGAAGAGATGCTCGAACACGCGAGCGCGTTCCTCGGCTGTGCGGTGGGTGGCACCTCCGATGACGGAATGTTCACGCTCGAAGAGAGCGAGTGCCTCGCCGACTGCGACGTCGCGCCGTGCGTACAAGTGAATCATCGCTATGTTCGCACGACAACGCCCGACGCCTTCGATGCTCTCGTGGGCGATCTACGAGCCGGTCGCCTCGATCACGACGTGCCGGCTCACGGTACGTTGATTCGCGTACACCGAAGCGGCGGTCTACGCGCACCGCGCGCCGAAGTCGCGTCGCAACGTGCCGACGCCCAATCGGCGCGCGAAGCGCGCGCGAACGAGGAGTCAAAGTAGTGGCTACTTTGACCGCTCCACTCATTGTCTCGTCACGGGCGGAGTTCGCTGATTCGTACACGCTGTCGCGATACTTGGCGACGGGCGGTTACGTAGCGTTGCGTACGGCGCTGACAATGTTCCCAGAAGACGTTGCGAGCGAAGTCGACCAAGCGTCACTACTCGGTCGTGGGGGCGCCGGTTTTCCGGCCGGACGTAAATGGTCGATGCTGCGCAAGGCGCCGCTGTCGTACCTCGTAGTAAACGGTGACGAGTCCGAACCAGCAACCTTCAAAGACCACTACCTCGTCGAACGAGATCCGCACCAGCTAATTGAGGGCGTGATCATTGCCGCTTACGCCTTGCAAGTGACACAGGTTTTCGTTTTCTTGCGCGGGGAATTCGCGCTCGGTCTCGAACGGGTTCAGCAGGCCGTCAACGACGCGTACGAGCACGGTGCGCTCGGTAGCAAAATCTTTGGCTCTAATTTCTCAATCGACGTCGTGGTGCACCCGGGCGCCGGCGCGTACATCTGCGGTGAAGAGACGGCGCTCATCGAAGCGCTCGAAGGTAAGCGGGGATTTCCCCGCATCAAGCCGCCATTCTTCCCCGCGGTCACCGGTCTCTACGGCGAGCCCACGGTCGTCAACAACGTCGAGACGATGTCGAACCTGCCGTGGATCATCAATAACGGTGGCGCGGCGTTCGCCGCACTCGGTGGCGGGCGCTCGACGGGCACGCGCCTGTTCGCCCTCGCCGGACGGGTGAAGAATCCCGGCGTCTACGAAGTCGAAATGGTGAAGAATACTTTTCGCGACCTCATCTACGACCCCCAGTTCGGCGGTGGAGTGATCGACGACGGTGCGATCAAAGCGATAATTCCCGGAGGAGTGTCGGCACCCTGGTTCGGCCCCGAGTTACTCGATCTTCCGCTCGGACAAGACGAGGTCGCCGAAAAGGGCTCGATGCTGGGTTCGGGATCAATAGTGGTGATGGACGAAACAACGTGCGTGGTGCGCGCGGCGTGGCGCATCACGAAATTCTTCTCACGTGAGTCCTGTGGTCAGTGCACACCGTGTCGTGAGGGTTCGGGCTGGATCGAGCGCGCGATGTATCGTCTCGAGCATGGCGAAGGGCGCATGGAGGACCTCGATCTCCTGCTGGACCTGTGTGACAACATCGCTCCGGGCTTGACCTGGCCGCCACAAATGACGACAATCTGCGTCCTAGGACCCTCGATCCCGTCGTCCGTCCATTCGGCAATTTCGATGTTCCGTGATGACTTCATTGCGCACATCAAACTCGGCAGATGCCCCCATGACTGACCTCACCCGCACCACCGTCTCAATCACGGTCAACGGTCGCACTGTCGAGGCCAACCCCGGCGAACTGCTGATCGAAGCCGCCGAGCGAAGTGGCAACTACATTCCACGGTTCTGCTACCACCCTCGAATGGATCCCGTTGGAAACTGTCGCATGTGTTTGGTTGAGGTAGAAGGACCTCGTGGTGCCACGTTGCAACCCGCCTGCTTCTTGAAGGTCAATGACGGTATGAACGTGACGACCGACTCCGAGAAGGTGAAAAAGGCCCAAGATGGCGTCTTGGAGTTCCTGCTGGCCAATCATCCGCTGGACTGTCCGGTTTGCGACAAGGGCGGTGAGTGCCCCCTCCAGGATCAGTCGCTGGCGCACGGCTCGGGTGAGACCCGTTTCGTCGAGGAGAAGCGCCACTGGGTCAAGCCCGTTGAGATCGGCGAGCTCATTTTGCTCGACCGTGAGCGCTGCATCCAATGTTCGCGGTGTACCCGTTTTGCGGCGGACGTCGCCGGTGACGCCCAGATCGCCTTCGCAAGTCGCGGTGACCGTATTGAGGTCGCGACCTCGCCCAACCAGCCCTTCGACTCGGTCTTTTCGGGCAACACTGTCCAGATCTGTCCGGTGGGTGCGCTGACCGCTAAGCCCTACCGATTCAGTGCGCGGCCCTGGGACCTTGATCAAGTAGAGAGTACGTGCACGACCTGCGCCGTGCAGTGCCGTGTCGCCGTCCAGTCGTCGGGTAATCACCTCACTCGCGTGCTCGGCATCGACAGCGAGCCCGTGAATCATGGTTGGCTCTGCGACAAGGGCCGCTTCACGATTGATTCTATTGACGGGAACGAAGCGTCGACCGATCTGCTCCATGCGTCGACTCGCATTACCGAGCCGATGATTCGTCGCAATGGCGTACTCACGTCGGTCAGTTGGGGTGAAGCCCTCGCCGAAGCGGCTCGACTCCTTCGCGACGCGTCGAACACGCCCCAAGGCGTCGGCGCCATCGGCGGCGCCGCGCTCACCAACGAGGGCGCGTTCGCCTGGGAGCGATTCCTTCGCGGCGTCCTTGGTACTGAAAACATCGACGCGCAGTACGGCGACGGACTCGACGCTGCGCTACTCCAGTCACTCCCGAAGGCGACCATCAACGAGGCCGCTAACGCTCCGACGGTCATTACGCTGACCGGTGACTTGCGCGAAGAACTCCCCATATTGTTCCTTCGACTTCGCGAAAGCGCGGTTCGTTACCACCGATCAATCGTTGAGTTGGCGTTCGGTCCGAGCGCACTTCGGTCGGTGACTCGCGTGTCGCTGCCGGTGCGCCCAGGAGAAGCACACCTTGTCGCGCGGGCACTCACGAGCACCGGCGCCGTGGACAAGGGTGTGGAGATCAATGAGGTTGACCTCGCCGAAGCCCGTCGCCTCATTGGCGAGAGCGGTGAAGGGGTTGTAGTCGTCGTTGGACGGCCCAATGTCGCCGAGAGCGCCCAGGTGGTCGAGACGGCACTACGGTACTTGGCCGAACAACTTCCTCAGGCAAAGTTCCTACCCGCACTGCGTCGATCCAACGTTATGGGCGCGCTCGACATGGGACTCAGCCCTCAACTTCGTCCTGGACGCGGATTCGACGAGTTGGCAGAGGGGCGCGATGCGCAGGCTCAACTCGCGGCGCTTCGAACGGGTGAACAGAAAGCCGTGCTGCTCTTGGGCGGCTGTCTCTTGGGCAATGTCATTGACGTAACGGGTGCGTGCGAATCGCTCGAGAATGCTGACGTGGTGGTCGTGACGGGCCACGGTGGCGCGACGCTCGCCTACGCGAACGTCGTGCTGCCCGCCGTGGTACAGCACGAACGTGTGGGAACTGTGACCAACATTGAAGGACGCGTTACGAGTGTCGCACCCAAAATCGTGGCGCCTGGCTCGGCGTGGCCCGACCTAGCGATTGCGGCTGAGCTCGCCGAACAGTTTGGTCAAAACCTCGGATTGCATTCAGTCGAACAGACTGCCAAGACCATTGAAGCCACGACCGGTTACCCCACGCTCTCTGCACTCAACGACGAGACCTCTGACGGGTACGTCGCCGGACGCGGCGATGAGCGTTCACCTCGACGTCCGCTTGATCCGATGGCGTTTCCCGGAATACGTTCCATCGAAATCGTTGGTCTCGGTGCGACCGCCGGTGCGGTCGACGTCAGCGACGTCGTGACGGCAAAGGCACCACGATCAGCGCCGCTCGGGTCTGTGAAGGCGGGGAGGGGAGTGGACGTGCCACTCGCCGACGCGTATTCGCTTCGAGTCGTCCTGAGCCGTCGGCTTTACGACAACGGGATTGCCGTGCAGGGATCTCCGGCGTTGCATAACCTGAAGGCCGTCACGACCTTGCGCCTCAATCACTTCGACCTCGATCGTCTCGGCGTCTCGACCGGTGACGTGGTCAACGTGATTGGCGAACGTGGCTCGACGCGCTTGCCCGTAGCGCTCGACGACGGTGTGCCCCGTGGGGCGCTCGACGTAGCGTTCGGTTCACTGAACGAGGATGGCGAGGACGTCATTCGACCCATCATCGACCACGATCGAGTCATCACGCAGCTTCGACTGGAGACGACGTGAATTCGTTCGCGTCGGTCGATCCGCTCTTCGCGCACGGTGTGACGTGGGTTGTTCTGCTCATTGTTGCGGTCAAGGTCGTCGCTGGCTTTTCGATGTTGATGGGTGGCGTCATCTTGATGATCTGGTTCGAGCGTAAAGCGATCTCGGACATGCAGAGTCGAATTGGTCCACAGCGCTGGGGGCCGTTTGGTCTTTTGCAGACGCTCGCCGATGGTC
>JBBQGY010000071.1:0-9182 GCA_038323435.1 Acidimicrobiales bacterium | reverse complement strand
TCGAAGGAACCACCCTTCGGCGATTCGCTGGTAGACGGGTAGCCGGGCGATGGTCGGTTCGGAGAGTTTCCTCGTGCGAAGACGCGGCGTCACCATGGCCCCACGTTAGTGGAGCGAAATCAACGGCCCAACTGACGACTTCGCTCCGCCGCAGCCGCGACCGCTTCGAGGAATGCCGCACGTACGGCACGTCCTTCGAGCATTCGTAGGCCCGCGGCGGTCGTTCCCCCCGGTGAGGTGACCTGAGCACGAAGTTCTTCGGGCGACTCGCTCGTTGCCGTGAGTAGGGCGGCGGAACCTTCGAACGTGGCGATCACGAGTTGGCGTGACACGTCGCGTGAGAGCCCCTGATGGACGCCCGCGTCGATCAGGGACTCGATGACCAAATAGAGGTACGCGGGCATCGATCCCGAGAGACCGGTCACCGCGTCAATATTTCGCTCACTCACGCGCACTACCGTGCCGACCGCTCCGAGAATGGACTCGGCCCAATCAAGATCGTCCTTCGTGACGTGAGAACCTCCGGCGATGGCGCTGGCGCCGCGACGAACCAGCACCGGCGTGTTGGGCATCGAACGCACGACCGCCACCGGGCCCGGGAATACGGCTTCAATTCTCGCGGTCGAGAGTCCCGCGACCACCGATAAAAGTCGCGTGACGCCCACGGCGCCGGCCATTCGTGCGGCCATTTCGGCGTGGTCGGGCTTTACGCACAAGACCGCGCCCGTGCTGGAATCCACGTGCTCAAGTTCGAGTGACGTGAGAATAGTGACGCCGGCCAGACGATCACTGAGCGCCGCTCGCTGTTCGACCACAGTTTCGACGACGGCGAGATGGTGCGGTGGGCACCACGTAGCGCTCACCAGTCCCTCTACGAGGGCCGAACCCATGCGTCCTCCGCCAATGATGATCAGTTCAAATGCCACGAACAAACGCTACAAGGTCGGTCGCGTTAGGTCGTCCGGCGACGTCGGTACAGCTTCGGTAAACCCATCGTCATCACCGTGGGGAAAATCTCGTCGACGTAGGTGACGGCGGCGCCCACCAACTCGTCGAGTCGTTCGACCGTTACCTCATTGATCGGAACCTGCGTCATTAAGTAAATACCGTTCTCCGGTCCGATCGCAAGGTGGAGTTCGCGCAACTCCGCGTTCTTTACCAACAAGTAACGAAAAAGCGTTTCGTGGTTCTCCTCGGGGGCGGGCATGACTTCGGTCTCGACGTGTACCGTTCGCTGGCGAAGTGAGAACCACAACGTGATGACGTCGCGTTCGTCGCCGCGAAAGCGAACCAGCCAATGGAAATGTCCCCGGTCGTCGGGTAGCGGTTGATGCTCAATACCCAGAAGAGTTGCGGCCGCGTTCCATTGCTGCGCCCACGACGTCAGGGTGTGGTCTAGTTGCTGCGTCGCGCCCGACCCGCTTAGCGGTGCACGCGTCACCGCTAGCAGCGAACGAGGCCCGAGGCGGCGAGCCGTTCGGTCAGCGAAGCGAGCGACTGTGCGGCTGCGCGCCACGTGTAACGCCGAGCGAGCAAGACCGCCGCGTTCGATAAGGCGGTCGCGTAGTGCGGGTCCAACGTACGTTCGACGGCGTTCGCCCAGATCACCGGATCGCGTTCGGGGATCAAGAACCCAGTCTCGCCCGGTTCAATCAACGTCATCAAACCACCGACTTCGCTGGCGACTACGGGAGTGCCACAGGCCGACGACTCCAGCGCCACCAGTCCGAAGCTCTCCGCGCGCGACGGTACGAGCATCACGTCCGCGGCGCGCATCCACGTCGAGAGCAGTTGGTGTGCCTGGGGCGCCACGAAACTCACACTCGCGATCGCGCCGGCCTGCGCCACTCGACGATGCAAGGCCGCGAGCGTCTCACGCCCGTCGACACCCGAGGGGCCACCAATGATCGCCAGTAGTGCGTTGCGGTCACGGGCCCGAAGTTCAATGAGCGTTTCTAGTGCCAGATCGACACCCTTCAACGCCTGCAAGCGTCCGACGAAGAGCAGCATCGTGGCGTCTTGGTCAATGCCCAGTGCCCGGCGGGCCTGGGGCCGGTAACCGGGCGCGAAAAATGCGTGTTCCACGCCGAGGGGCACGATGTGCACGCGCGACGGTATCGCGTTATAAAAACGAACAAACTGCTCGGCTTCCACTTCGCAACTCGCGAGCACCGCGTCGGCGCACGCGAAGATCGCCGCCTCTTGGAAAGCTCGCTCTTCGGATTCGCCCTCGAAGGTATCGGCCTTCACTCGCTCCAGCGTGTGAAAGGTCATGATGAGTGGGATGTTGAGTTCGTGCTTCAATCGATGTCCGGCGAGACCGCTGAGCCAATAGTTAGCGTGAATTGCGTCCGGTTGACCGGTGCAGCGAAAGTGCGTGGCCACCGAATCAGTGAACTCGCCCACAAAAGTGGGAAGTTCATCACGAGAGAGCACCCGCGACGGTCCGGCCGTGACGTAGTGAACTCGAAAGCCCGGCTCAACGCGCACGGTGTCACGCACGTGCGTGTTATTGCGCCGAGTATAGACGTCAACCTCGTGACCGAGTCGCGCGAGGGCACTAGATAGTTCGCGGACGTAGACGTTCATTCCCCCGCCGTCGCCGGTCCCCGGCTGGGCGAGCGGGGAGGTGTGATAGGAGAGAACGGCGAGACGAGCCACGGGGGCAGCCTACCGGTGTTTCTCCTGATTCAGCGTGGTGCAACCGGCTTCGCCCGCGCCGGCGAAAGGACAATATAGACAACGTCGCGATTCGCGATGAGTCCGAACACGCGTGAATCGGTCGACGCCTCCGCATTATCGCCGCGAAGATCGAGCATGGCGCCCGTGCGTTCAACACAACGCTTAAGAAGCCAGCGCTCGGTGTCACGTGGGTCCCGAACGACCACGACGTCGCCCGGTCGAACTCGGCGCCAGCGTCGCAGCGCCGTCAGTTGTTCGCCGGGTTGGTACGTCGGCATCATCGACGAACCCTCTACGGTCACTGTGCGCATCACGAATTCGAGCAGCCGGCTCATTAGCGTGCACGCTATCGGAGCGTCGTGACTATTGTGCGTTTGGTAGATAGGTGCTGCGCCGAAGGTGCAGACCCACGACAATCGAAAGGCGAAGCCATGACGCTTCTTTCACGTATTAACGCACTATTGGATGCCACGACGACCCCGCTGGTCGCCTCGGCGCACTGCGATTTGCCCTGTGGCGTGTACGACCCAGCCCAAGCGCGGATCGAAGCCCAGTCGGTCAAGGGTTGCATGGAGAAGTTCAATGCGTCGAGCGACGACGACTTCAAGGTGCGCGCGTTGCTCATCAAAGAAGAGCGCAGCGAACTCGTCAAGCATCACCTGTGGGTTCTATGGACCGACTACTTCAAGCCCGAGCACCTGAAGGAGTACCCGAATCTCCACGATCTTTTTTGGAAGGCCGCCAAGACCGCCGGTGAAGCGAAGAAGACCAATGACGTGGCGGTGGCCGACCGCCTGCTGAGCGAAATTGACGCAATTGCCGAAATATTCTGGGCGACAAAAAAGTAGTTCGCCTTCCGTTCAAATATCCCGGTGGAGCAATCCACCGGGATATTTTTGGTTAGCCCGCGGGGCGACCTCACAACAAGAACGACATCGAGCACCTACTAATGAGTCCCAACATCATGGTGATCGACCAGGGCACTTCGTCAACGAAGGCCATCATCGTCAATGAATCAGGTGACGTTCTCAGTGCATCGGGAGTGGCCGTCCACCCCGATGCCGTTAACGGCGGCGTCGAACAGCAGGCCGCGCTCATTGGCGAACACTGTTTAGAACCCTGCGAAGTGAAATGCACGTACGGTACGGACGCCTTCCTTCTGATCACCATCGACACCGAAGCGAAACGTTCACGTAATGGTCTGTCCTCGTCAGTGGCGTGGCAGAACGGCGAGCATCGTTCCTACTGTCTCGACGGTAAGTTATACAGCGCCGGCAAAGCGATATCCGTCAATTTTTCAATGAATGCTCGAATGGACTCGAACCCGTTGGGGTCTTACGCAAGTTCAGGATGCGCCGGACAGTTGGCCAGGACCGGATTAGAAATGAGGTCGGCTTCGGCGATCGAAGTATTGCAAACCTGACATGTTCTATAGGTGCTCACACGTAATCGCTCCAACGCGCGATCGACATCATTGAGCGTTAATTCGATTGCGCTCACGCTCTCATTATTGAATTCAGGCACTGACTAAACTTAATCCGCAAAGAAACTCCGTTCGACCAACTACTACCATTTAACGTCTAGGGCCGCTAGCTCATCGGGAAGAGCAGGGGACTTTTAATCCCAAGGTGCCGGGATCGAGACCCGGGCGGCCCACTCAGGCGCACGAAGATTCACCAGAATTAGCAAGGGTTTAGTGGTTAAGGGGTCTAAGCCTTTGAATATCATCCCATCAGTTTCCTCATACACGATTCATCTCTTGGCTTCCAAGCAACGGCCGCTGTTGTGCTGACTCGAGCGCAACAAATTCGTGCACCCGAAAAATCACTGTAGGACTCCCGTCGCCTCGCCAGACGCCGCCACTTAGCGTCAATCCACTGTCAGCGACGCCAAGCGACTACTCACCGCCCGCTTGATCCACTTTGCTCTAGTCCATTTGGGTCAGTAAGGATGAGCTTCATCGTCAGTCACGTCCGCCTACAATCAGAGTGTGGTTGCACAGCGCGCGAAAACAATCGATGAATGGGCGGAGCGTATGCGCTCAGCTGGGCCCCCAACGGACGACGACGAGACAGTGCTTCTTGATGGACGTCACTTGGACTCCAAGGGGACGGTTGAAGTATGGCTTCGGGAAGTTGAGGCCATTCGGGTAGCGGAAGCAGCAACCCATGAAATTGCCCTATAGCGGTCCACCGCTAAATTTGAACCGTCTATTGGAAGTACTCACGAGGCACGACGTCGACTTTGTAGTCGTCGGCGGTTCAGCTGCGGGATTCCTGGGGGCGTCGCGTTTGACTGAGGATGCCGATTGCGTGGTGAGACGTGAGCGCGCCAATCTAGACAATCTCGCTTCGGCTCTTCGTGAACTCCACGCACGTCTGCGCGTCGCGCGCATGAGCGACGCGGAAGCGAAGGCCTTGCCAATTCAAGTTGACGGCGTGATGCTCGAGACGACGGTGAACTCGACGTGGACGACCGACGCGGGACCGTTCGACATACTGGCCGAATTGAAGGATCTTGAAGGGCGATCTGTGCCGTACGAAGAACTATTGACGCGTTCGATGATCGTTCGAGGCGACGGTTTCTCGGTCCACGTCGCCTCTGTTGACGACATCATTGCGGCGAAGACCTTCGCTAATCGTGACAAGGACCGCGAAGCCCTTCCCGAGCTCTTTGAGATTCAAGAGCGAGAGCGCGCTGAAAACCATGAGCGGTATCAGTTCGAGATCGAACTTGAAGTGAATGATGGTCCCAATCGCGGCATTGATCCATAAGTTCGGGCCGTCAGTACCAAAATCAAGACTCAGTCAATGATTCGGCCAGTCTATTCAAAACCTCCAAGATTCCCCGGCCGAATCACTTTGTGGGCAATGGTAGCGAACGCACCAATGACGACATAGTCGACGTCAAAGGCATTGAAGACCCGGATGATTGTCTCTGCGTCTAGTTCGTCACGACTCAAGACGTTGGCTCAACCGGATGCGCATTCTTGAACTTGCCGACACTTCGTTGAAGCCTCTTCTCCTCGAACGCTCGTTCCTCCTTGACAGGACGCCACTGCGTGTGTATTTTGTAACCGGTTGCAAAGTAAGCGGTTACATAGTAAGCGGTTACATCACAACCGAAGTTGAATTTTTCGGGGGGATTGGGTGAACGATGGTTGATTCGCAGCCGACTATCTACGACGTTGCCCAACGCGCCGGGGTGTCGACAGCGACCGTAAGTCGCGCTATTAATTCACTATCTTCAGTTCGTCCCACCACCCGCGACAAAGTCATGCGCGCTATGGAGGAACTCGAGTTCGTACCGAACGCGGTCGCGCGCGGCTTGGCGAGTGGCAAACACTGGATCCTCGCGCTGATATTCATGCACGCGCCTGTCGAGGGGACCGTGCTCGACGTCGAAGAGGCGAGCCTGCTCTACACCGACATCGTTATTCGCGGCGCGGAGTCGCGCGCTGCAAAGAAGGGCTACTCGCTCTTGCTGAGCGGCGTGCGTGAATTCGACGATTCGGGCTTGTCGCAACTGCTCTCGTTGACGGGAACGGTTGACGGGATGATTGTCTTGGACCGAGTGTTGAGTGAGGACGACGCGGCTGAACTCGGACGGCGGATTCCTCTCGTCCTGCTCGCTGGCAAAGGCGACTCCAGCTCGGCCTTGACGATTCGCGTTGACAACGAGCAAGCGATGCGTAGCCTCGCCGAGCACTTGGTCAGCGTGCATCAGGTCAGCCGCGTCGGATTCGTCTCGGGGCTCGACGAAAGTCCCGACAGCGTGGCTCGCGCTCTGAGTTTCAAGGCCGCCGCAGAGGAGATGGGCGCGAGGTTGCTCGACGTGGACAATTTGAAGTCCGACTGGACCTCAGGGGGTGGTGAGGCGGCGATGCGTGATCGTATGGCGTTGAACGATCCCTTACCGGAGGTGTTCGCGTGTGCCAACGACCAGACTGCCGTTGGCGTTATCTTCGCATTGAAGGCCGCCGGAATACGCGTGCCCGGAGACATAAAGGTCACGGGTTTCGATGACATCTCGCTTACGAGATACTTCAACCCGCCACTCACGACGATCCGACAGTCGGGAAGTTTGCTGGGTGAGGTTGCAGTGGATGCCCTGTTGGCAACCCTCGACGGCAACGAGGAGATACAACGCAACGTCGTACTGCCCACCGAACTCATCGTGCGCGCCAGTTGCGGTTGTGTCGCTAAAACTGACTCGCTCCCCGACCTTTTTGAAATGGTCGCCCGTCACCTCGAGGCGGACTAAGTATGCGAATTATCGCGCGACGCCTGGTCCTGTATGCACTGACGGCGTGGGTGGCCATCTCGGTGAACTTCCTCCTGCCTCACTTGATGCCCGGCGACCCGATTCAGACACTGATCGGCAAGATCCAAGGGCAGGTCACCCCCCAAGAGATCCGGGCCATTCGCCTCTCGTTCGGCGGAGGACTGGACAAGAGCCTTCTCTCGCAGTACTTCACTTACCTCGCTCAACTCTTCCACGGCAATCTCGGTGTCTCCATAACGCTCTCGTCTCCGGTCACCACTGTCTTGAAGACGGCAGTGCCCTGGACAATCGGGCTGATAGGAATCTCTACGATTCTCAGCTTCTTGATCGGCACTGTCTCGGGGGCGCTGTTGGGCTGGACCAGGGGCTCGCGGCTCGACTCACTCATACCCACCGCGACGTTCTTCCAAGCGATCCCGTATTTCTTCCTGGCGACGGTGATGCTACTGATCTTCGGCAGTGACCTCCACTTGTTCCCCGTCCTTCGTGCGTACAGTGAGAATCTTCAACCGGGCTGGACGTGGCCGTTTGCCGCCAGCGCCTTTCGTTACGCGGAGTTACCAGTTATCTCCATCGTGCTCAGCTCCGTCGCAGGCTGGATGCTCGGCATGCGCAACATGATGATCACCGTCGTGGCGGAGGACTTTGTGCTGATGGCCGTCGCGATGGGACTTCCCAAGCGCAAGGTCGTCATGGCTGCAGCCCGCAACGCGGTGCTCCCCAGCATCGCCAACCTCTCACTCGCCATTGGACTCGTGGTGTCGGGAGCGTTGCTCGTCGAACTCGTCTTCAGTTACCCCGGCGTCGGCGACCTGCTCTTGAACGCCGTGCAGAACGAGGACTATCCCTTGATACAAGGGATCTTCCTGGTGATCACTCTGGCGGTGTTGGCCGCGAACCTCCTAGCCGACCTTGTGTACCTGGCTCTCGACCCTCGAACGAGAACCGAGAGCGCCGCGTGAAGTCGATCCGTTTTCCTCGCTCGCCCAAAGTGATTCTCGGCCTCTGCATCGTGGGATTCTTCCTGCTCCTCACAATCTTCGGGCCGTACCTCGCGCCGTTCAGCCCGGACAACACGTCATTCGCCGCCAACCTCACGCCGTCGGCGCACCATTGGTTCGGTACGACCAGCCTGGGTCAGGACATCTTGTCCCAGACGCTGGTCGGCGCGCGGGCCACGATCGTGGTTGCCCTCATCGCCGGTCTCGTCGCGACGATGTTGTCCATGGTGATTGGAATCGCCGCCGGCTACATCGGTGGCTATACCGACGACGGTCTTTCGATGTTGTCGAACGTCTTTCTCGCCATTCCCGGACTACCCCTCCTGATTGTCATTGACAGCTATCTGCCGGTGAACAGCAGGTCAAACACGTTGATTATCGGCCTCGTCATCTCGCTTACGGGCTGGGCGTGGGGGGCGCGCGTGATTCGAGCGCAGACGATGTCGCTGCGCAACCGCGACTTCGTTGAAGCGTCACGAATTATAGGCGAGAAGCGGCACCGCGTGATGTTCTTCGAAGTCGCACCGAATCTATTGCCGATCCTCGCGTCGTCGCTCTTGTTCACCGTTCTCTACTCAATTGGGGCGTACGTGACCTTGGCCTACATCGGACTGACCAGCTCGGAGGTGTGGAATTGGGGCACGATGCTCTTCTGGGCGCAAACCAATAACGCGCCACTCTCGGGAGAGTGGTACTGGTTCGTTCCACCGGGGGTCTGTATTGCCCTCGTGGGAACTGGGCTCGCGCTCTTGAACTTCGGCATCGATGAGTTCATCAATCCCCGTCTTCGCGCCGCCGGTCTCAGCGCGAAGCAGCGACGACAGTTGGGGCTTCCGCGGCGACAGCGCCTCGGTCTGACACCGGTCGTTCGTTCGGTGTCGAAGGGTGTTTCGACCCCGAGAGTGACGACAACATCGGTGCCGACGTGAGTACGGAATCGGTCGAGGTCGGTGCGATGGTGACCAGCGCACCGCCCAGCGGCGACGTTAACGTCGACGTGAGACGAACTGTGGAACAGAGGATCGATGGTCCAATGATGGGTCAGCGAATCCTCGACATTCGAAACTTGAGCGTCGACTACGGCTGGGGTGAGAGTGCGGTGCGGGCGGTCAACGACGTCACGATGCACGTGGATCGCTCCACGGTCGTCGGGATCGCCGGTGAGAGCGGTAGCGGGAAGTCGACCCTGGTCTACGGTTTCACCCGGCTGCTCCG
>JBBQGY010000070.1:0-9504 GCA_038323435.1 Acidimicrobiales bacterium | reverse complement strand
CGGCGCGACTAAGGACCATCGTGGGGGCGGAGCCGCGCTTTCCCGCGGTGGCGATGACGCCGCAGAGCCAGAAACTCACGACAATTCCAAGAACGCCAACGACGAGGGCCTGCCAGAAAGAAATCTGGGAGGCGAGGATGTAGGCACCAAATCCGAGTCCGAATACGGAAACATTTGCACCAAACCACGGCCAGAACAGCTGGCGCGGATGACCCTTGCGCTCGGCCTCAGAGATGACGTTGATGCCGTTCTCCTCGACGCGGAGCGTACTCGACTCACCTGTGCCCAAAAGTTCTGAAATTTCGTTACTCACTGCGCCTCCTCTGTGACGCTGAGCGTCGCACGCGTCAATTTTAGGCAGTTACTACAGCGATCAAAGTTTTTGACGACGTTCGTCTCGTTAGAAGTTTCACGAAGCCGTCGGTAATGTGAACGAGTGACTACTCTTCTGCGACTGTTCTGTCTCGACACGGTGATGATCGACATCGTGATGAAGATCTCGTCGATTCCTGAAAGCGGATCTGACGTGCTCGCGCGAGAGCACCTCGTGACCACTGGCGGGGGTTACAACGCCATGAGCGCCGCCGCTCGCCAGGACATGTCCGTGGTGTACGCCGGGCGACTCGGCACCGGGCCCTACAGCGAGATCGCCCGAACCTCGCTCGAGCGGGACCATATTTTCACTCCGGTGGAACCCGATGATGATCTCGATAACGGATTTTGTGTGGTGTTGCTCGACGATGGCGGCGAGCGGACCTTCATCACGTCGCGCGGCTCTGAGGGCACACTGCGCGAGTCCGATCTCACCGCCCTCGACGTGCGCCCCGGCGACTACGTCCTGGTGTCGGGCTACAACGTGATGGATCAAGGCTCGGGCGAGGTGGTAGTGCGGTGGTTGACCCAGGTGCCGTCGAGTGTCGTCGTTGCCTTCGATCCCAGTAATCGTGTCCTCGACATTCCGAACGAATTTCTCGAGCCCGTCCTCGCGCGCTGCGACTGGCTTTTATGTAACGAGTCCGAAGCGACGAAGCTGACGGGAAAGAGTTCGCCCGCTCAGAGTTCCGTCGACCTGGCGGCCCGTTGCGGGCGACGTGGCGTCGTCGTTCGTCACGGAGCGACGGGCTGCACCGTCGCGCTCGCTGGAGAGCCGGCAGTTCAGGTTGAGGGATACGCGACCACCGTTGTCGACACCAATGGGGCCGGCGACGTGCATAACGGCGTTTTCCTCGCCGAATGCGCGATGGGTGGCGACGTCATTGACGCAGCTCGCCGAGCCAATGCCGCGGCGGCGATGGCCATTGCGGTGCTTGGACCGGCGTCAGGCCCACCGAGGGACGTGATCACGCAATGGATGCGCCGCTAGGGCCAATCAGTGCACTGGACTTCTGGTCGCGTGGGCGTCAGTAGCGCCTTACGACAATTTCCGAGGGTTTAGAAGTAGTTTTCGCCCAACTCTTCACTCCATGTCGCCACACGAAGTTCGCCCTCGGGCACGCTCCAACGGAAAACCGGTTTGATGTCGAGCACTGGCGTGCCATCAATGCCGTCAAGACCACGCACGATCAACGAGCGCTCACGCAATTCGTCGATTGCGACCGTGGTTAAAAGAATGCGATTTGGTCGATCCTTGTTGCGCTGGGCGAAGACACCGACGTCGGGCCACGTCTCGTTGCCACGCGGATGACGGTGCGACGGCCCCGGCGGAACGTCGTCGGCCCAGTCGGCGAAAAAGACGATCTCGACGTGAGAAAACTCGGCGAGCCCCTGCAGCGATTCACTCGGAACGTCTTGGGCGAGCTCGACGATGCTGACGACGTCATCCCAGTTGTCGTCAAGCGGCTCGCTTCGGTCGTTGCGAATGTAGGCGACGGGGCGAACGGTGTACTCCATGAACACAATCTACTGAGCGAGTCCACCGAACTTTGTAACGTCACCGCGGGGAAGCGTGCGACTCCGGATCGGTACGGCGGTATCGTTGGACGTTCCCGCGAGGCCAAGGAGATGAATGGCTGAATTGACGTTTACCTACGGCACGATGGCGGCGGGCAAGTCAACGTTGGCTCTGCAGCTCTGTTGGCAGCTTCGCCAGAGCCGAAGTGATGTTGCGTTGTGGACGTTCGGCGATCGCAGTGTGGACGGCATGGTGACGAGTCGGATCGGTATCTCGGCGAAGGCCGACGAAGTGGCACCAGACACCGATCAGAGCGCGGCGGTTACACACCTTCTGGGCACGGGCGTCAAAATTCTCGTCGTCGATGAGGTGCAGTTCGCCAGTGTCGCGCAGGTTGACGAATTAGCGAGGGTCGTTGGCGAACACGATGTTGACGTGCACGCGTTCGGACTGTCAGCGGACTTCTTGCTCAATGCTTTTCCGGCGTCGGCGCGACTCTTTGCAATCGCCGACGTCGCGCACGAACTGCCGCTCACGTCGTCGTGTTGGTGCGGCGGACGAGGTCGCTGCAACGCACGAGTGGTGGACGGCGCTGTTGCGCGCGAAGGTAGCCAGTTCTTTACCGGTGACGTCAGCGAAGGCGTTGTGCACTACCAGGTGCTCTGTCGCACCCACTACCGCTCCGGTCAACTTCGTCCAAACCCGTAACGCTCAGTAACTTCAACCGCGTTGATGCGCATCAAACATTGTGAGAGTGCGGTAACCCATACTTAGTTGATGTCGAATCCATCGCTCGAATCGAACGCCCCGGCCGTCGCCACTGGGCCAACTTGTGCGAGCCAATTCGCCATCTTCTCAGAGTGCCCGCACTGTGGCTCGTCGATGCGCCCGGAACACGCGCACTACCGCTGTAATTCCTGCGGTTGGCGCGACAGCTGTTGCGACTAATCAGTTTCGTACCAAGCATCTAGAAGTTCTTTCATTGTTCACCGCCACTCAGGCCATTGAAGGCCCCATGAGTGAACTGAAGAAACGCGTCACCATCGTCATCGTGAGCCGCAATATTCAACACGCACTTCGTGTTTTGGACGATTGTTCGTTCTTGTTGATGGGTGAGGACCGCGCGGGTGAACTATTTGAGATCGTCTCTACCAAGAAAAACTTCAGCGAGCCCGACGACGAGCGCACAATTAACTTCATTCAGGGTCGCTTCGGCCCAACCACGTGGCGTGACAGACTCTCTCCAACGTTGTGAGGGGGACAGAATGACCGAACTGTGGCAGGAGTCAGCGTCGACGCTGGCGAAACGAATTCGCGCCGGATCAACCACGTCGCGTGAAGTGATCGAGTCGCACATTGAGCGCATTGACACGGTGAATGGATTAATCAACGCTATCGTCGAAATTCGACCTGATGAGGTTCGTCGCGAGGCCGACGCCGCGGACGCGATTGTGAAATCCGGCGGAGCTATGGGACCACTGCACGGTGTCCCGTTTACGATCAAGACAAATATTGACGTCGCCGGTTACGCCACCACCGAGGGCACCGAGTCGTTAAGGAACTTCATGGCGACGTCGGACGCGCCGCCCGTCGAACGCATGCGTCGTGCGGGTGCAGTGGCGCTCGGACGAACGAATATGCCCGACCTCGGACTACGCGTGAACGCTGAATCGTCGCTCTACGGGGCGACCCACAATCCCTGGAAGCGCGGTTTCACCGCGGGTGGTTCTTCGGGGGGCGAGGCGGCCGCCATCGCGTCGGGCATGAGCCCCATTGGATTGGGTAACGACATTGGTGGATCGCTGCGAAATCCGGCGTACGCCTGTGGCATCGCGTCAATCAAGCCATCGCGCGGTCGCGTCGCGCAGGGAAATAAGAGTGCGACCCAGGAGATGACGCTGAACGCCCAGGTCATGCTGGTTGAAGGCGTCCTCGCACGTTGCGTCGCGGATGTTCGATTGGGCCTCGAGTCAATTATGGGCGCTCACCGTTACGACCCGATGTCGGTCGACGTACCACTTCGGGGCCCGCAAGTGTCCAAGCGAGTCGCGTTGATCGCCACGCCGTTTGGTGGCACGACGGACGACCACGTCGCTGAAGGTGTGCGCATTGCTGGTCGCGCCCTCGAAGCGGCGGGATTCGACGTCGAAGAGATCGAACCGCCGATGTTGTTCGAGTCCTACATTTCCTGGGCCGAGCTCATGACTGCCAACTTCCAGATCTACGGCACGTACCTCGCTTCACTAATGGGCGAGGGCGGTCGGCGTTTCCTCGAACTCGCGACCGCGGAGTTCCCGACAATGACCGCGCAGTCGCTCGAGTTAATGCACGAGAGCCGACACACGATTGCTCGGGCGTGGCGCGAGTTCTTCGTGAGCTATCCACTCGTCGTTGGCCCCACGTGGACCCAGCCGCCCTTCGAGCACGGATTCGATATTCGAGATCAGGAGTCGGCGATGAAGGTGGTCGAAAACTTCCGATTCGTGCTGCCCGCCAATCTTCTTGGATTACCGGCGGCGTGCGTCCCGACTGGCGTGGCCAATGGATTCCCGACCGGTGCACAGATCATCGGTGACCTCTTTCGCGAAGACCTCTGTCTCGACGCCGCAGAAGTTGTCGAAGAGGCAGTCGGGGTCTTAACTCCTATCGATCCGCGATAACCACCGTCGTACGTCATTCGACCTCTTGGTCACCACAACTTTCGTAATTAGCGACTCACTCCTCACGCTGTGTGAAGCGCCCGATGCGCCAGATCTTTTCGCAGTCAGCGGATTCGATTTGGCGAGTTCGGGATTCACCACTCCTAGGTATCGAGCACTTCGCGTAGTTCGCCGTTGTCGACATCGAAGACGAAGCCTCGGACGTCGGTTCCGTCCACGAAGGGGCTTGCTCGAAGGGTTCCTACAGTCGTGCGCACATCAATGTCCACGTCGTCATAGGCCCCGAGACGAAACGTGGGACCGATTCCGATTGTCGTCTCGAGTTCGCGCTGCAGCGTCTCTTCGTCGAAGGTTTCGAGACCGCAGCGCGTGTGGTGAATCACCATCACGGACCGCGTGCCCAACAGCCGTTGACTCAGCAGTAGTGATCGCACGGCGTCATCGGAGGCCAGACCGCCGGCGTTACGAATAATGTGCGCCTCGCCGAGATTGAGCCCGAGCGCACCAAAGATATCGAGTCGAGAGTCCATGCAGGTCAAGACGGCCAAACGCGATTGTGGCGCCGTCGGAAGTTCTCGGTGTCCGTGTTGCGCCACGTAAGTCCGATTATTGGTGAAGAGTTCGTCGATCACGCTCATCACGTCATCTTAGGAAAATCGCTTCATCGTTGTCGGAACCGGCGCACAACTCTGGTGGCTACGCTCGATTATGGAGGTAATCATGGAACACATGAGTGAAGTGAGAGAAGAGTTGCGCCAACCAGCGCTCGAATTGCGAGGTCTCATTCCCGACGTGTTCAAGGGCTACGGAGAAATGTCGAAAGCGGCGATGGCGAAGGGAGAGCTGTCGACCGCCGTGAAGGAGCTTCTCGCTACGGTCATCGCGATCACTCGCGAATGCGATGGCTGCATCGTTGCCCACGCGAGGGGCGCCGCACGGCAGGGCGTCACCCGTCAACAATTCGCCGAAGCGATTGGGGTCTCAATCATGATGAATGGAGGCCCGGGAACGGTGTGGGGGCCCAGAGCTCTCCGATCGTTTGACGAGGCGAAAGTTGATTTGGCGCCGACGTCCCCAAATGCGATGGTGCGCTAGGTCACGGCCGCCGTTTTTTACGGCAGACTGGGACCGTGGACGAGCTAACTGATCAGGAACGGGCGAGCCGGCTCAAGGCGCTCAATGCGCTGCTTGACCTGATGCGCCCGTCAGTCCAAGCCGACGGGGGCGACCTCGTGTTACTACGCGCCGATGTGGAAACGGGAGTCGTTGAAGTGCAGCTCCAGGGCGCCTGCTCGAGCTGTGCGATCTCGTCGGACACCTTGCAAGGTGGCGTGACCAGGATTCTGACTGATCGCCTGAAGTGGGTCACTGAGGTCATTGGCGGCGTTGACGATTCCATGGACCCCGAGGACTCAATGTCGCTCGGGGTTGGCGGTTACGTGCCGCGCTATCGCCAACTGTAGGACGTCGCCCGAACCGGGACCACGAATTAATTCGACACGTTCGTGCTCCGTGCGACTATTATTTAGTTAGGTGAACTAATGGAAACAACAGCAACGACTACCGAAACGGCCGCGCGGCTCCGCCGAGCCATCACGCGGCTGAACCGCCGACTGCGCTACTCCGCCCTCGGGGGAGTCTCGCCGGCTCAGGCCTCCATGCTCGCTTCGATCGATAGCTTGAAAAATCCGTCGCTGGGTGATTTGGCAATTGCGGAACAGATTCAACCACCGTCGGTGACGCGACTAGTGCGCACGATGGAATCGGCCCGTCTGATTGCGTGCGTGCCCGACCCGGACGATCGTCGAAGCACCAGAGTGAAACTGACGCCGGTCGGCCGTCGAGAGATAGAAAACATTCGTCGGAGAAAGACCCAGTTTCTCGAGCGAAAGTTGCTTGCGCTGTCGTCAGTTGATCAACAGAAGGCCGACGAACTCGTTCATTTTCTTGAGATGTTGTTGGCCGAAGAGTGAGCGCGGTAAAGAAATTCTCGACTCGCACGTTCGCGGCGCTACGAGTTCGTAACTTCCGCTTGTACTTCGTGGGACAGTTGATCTCGGTCTCGGGTACTTGGATGCAGTCGGTTGCCCAAGGTTGGTTAGTCCTGCAACTCACGGGTTCGTCGGTGGACCTCGGAATTGCGATCGCGCTCCAGTTTGTTCCAATCCTGCTGTTTGGTTCGTACGGCGGGCTCGTCGCCGACCGCCACGAAAAGCGCAGGATCCTCTACTTCACGCAGGCGAGCGCCGCACTCCTCGCTCTCTTGCTCGGCGTACTCATTTCGACCCATCACGTGGTGCCCATGACGGTCTACATTGTGGCGGCCGGACTCGGCTTCGTGAACCTCTTTGACGTGCCGGCGCGCCAAGCGTTCGTCCAAGAGATGGTGGGACGTGAACTCATCGCCAACGCCGTGAGTCTCAATAGCGTGCTGATGAACGCCGGACGAGTCATTGGGCCGGGCATCGCGGCCGCATTCATCGCTCTCATTGGCACCTCGGGCGCGTTTTACGCGAATGCGGTCTCGTACGTGGCGGTGATTATCGCACTCGCAATGATGCGCAAGGCGGAATTTGTTCCGATGAAGACCGTGCGACGTGAGAAGGGTCAGCTCCGATTAGGTCTCAGGTACGTATGGGAAACGCCGATGCTGCGAAACGTCATCGCGTCCGTCGCCCTCGTTGGTCTATTCGCCTTTAACTTCACGGTCACGCTGCCACTACTTGCGCGCACGACGTTTCACGAGAAGACGGCCGCCCAGTACGGAATCTTGATGGGCACAATGGGCATCGGAGCGATAATTGGCGGACTTCTCATCGCGCACCGTTCACGTCCCACCCCTAAGCTCCTCGCCGGATTGGCCTTAGGTTTCGGACTCTTCATGGCGCTCACCGCGCTGGCGCCGTCAATCCTCTTGGCGGACATCGCGATGGTGCCCACCGGAGCATTCTCGATTGCGTTTATGTCGAGTGCGAACGCGACGTTGCAACTGAACTCGAGCGAACACATGCGGGGACGAGTAATGAGTCTCTACGCGATTGCCTTTCTCGGCACTACCCCGATCGGCGCGCCACTCATTGGGCTCATCATCGCGGGTGCTAATCCGCGCATCGGCATCCTCGTGGGGGCCGGTGTCACGTTCCTCACCGGTGTGGTCCTCGTTGCCCAACTACGACTCCACCCGCGCGACGAGAAAGTATTGCAAACGGCCTAGACCTTTTGTGGCTTGGGTTCCTTTGGGAGCCCCAGGGCACGCTCGCCGATGATGTTGCGTTGAATTTCGGCCGTTCCACCCCAGATGGTTTCGGATCGAGAAAAAAAGAACGATCCCTGCAGTTCCGAGACGGGATAGTCGGCCCGTCCCCGACGCACTGTCGGATCGGTCCCGGCGTTGCTCGTGGTGCCGGTGAGAATCTGACCTTCCATTCCCAGGATGTCAATCGCTAACGCCATCGACGCCCGGTGCGCTTCGGACCAGAACATCTTGTTGCAGGCGCCGAGCAACGCGGCGTTGTGCGTGTCGTTGAGCGAGTCGGTAAGTGACCGGTAGCCGTTGATCTGCATGATCTTGACCTTCGACCAGGCCCGGACGATGTCGTCACGAACTCGCGGGTCACCGTTCTTGCCTAGTCGCTGTGCCTCGGCAACGATCTGTTCCCACTCCTTTAAGAAACGACGGTACCCGGTTGTTGACGATGAACCGCGCTCGAAGCCGAGCGTGGTCATGGCAACTTTCCAACCGTTGTTGACGCCCCCGACGGCGTTGTTCTTGGCGCAACGCGCATTAGTGAAGAAGACCTCGTTGAAGTCGCCCGATCCGTCGACTTGGATAATCGGTCGCACCTCGACACCCGCTTGGTGCATGGGCACGAGGAGATAACTGATGCCGGCGTGCTGGGGCGCGTGGGGGTCGGTGCGCACCATCAAAAAGACGTAATCGGCGTGCTGGGCTTGGGACGTCCACACCTTTTGGCCATTGATGACCCACTCGTCACCGTCGAGTACCGCGCTGGTTGTCAGGCTCGCTAAGTCCGAGCCGGAGTCCGGTTCGGAGAATCCCTGGCACCACGCGATCTTGCCCTGCAATATTCCAGGAATGAACTCCTTCTTTTGTTCTTCGGTGCCCCACTGCAAAATCGTCGGACCGACCAACGTGTCGCCGAAGAAATCGGCGCGCATCGGGGCACCGGCTTTCGCGAACTCCTCGTTGAGAACAACTTGCTGGAGCAGCGACAGTCCTTTTCCGCCGTAGTCAACGGGCCAGCCCGCACAGATCCATCCGCCCGCGAACAGTTTCTCGTTCCAACTCTCATTGAATGCGCGACGCTCGTCGGCACTCATCTCGAAACCGGGCTCGAACCAGCCGGGGGGTAGGTTCTCTTCGAGCCACGCCTTGATTTCAACGCGAAATGATTCAGCTTCTGGGGGATAGGTGAGATCCATAGTTGGCACTGTAGCCAACGGTGCGGCCCCCTTTCCTCGACATTTGTGCCTCTGGGCCAATTTTGGGAGAATGGAGAACTTCGCCGATACCGAAAGTTGGTCCGTGTCCCGCTCACTCCGCCAGACCATCGATGAGACCAAGGCGTCATGGCAGCTCTCCACAACGATTACGACTCCCGCCCACGTGTCGGCCCGACCGGCCGATCCGGGCAAGCACCGCATTGCGTTTCTCATGTACCGAGGCAATCCGCGCTGCGGCGGCCAGGGTGTCTACACGCGCCACCTGACGAGGGAACTCGTTCGACTTGGCCATAGCGTGGAAGTGTTGTCGGGACCGCCATGGCCCGAACTTGATGAGGGCGTTGGCTTCACCGCGGTGCGGGGACTCGACCTCTATCGCGACCCCGACCCGTTCCGTATCCCCGCTCGCTCGGAGTTCACGTCGTTCGCCGATTTCGCAGAATTCGCCGTCATGCTGAGCGCCGGATTTGGTGAGCCGTTGGCCTATTC
>JBBQGY010000069.1:0-9532 GCA_038323435.1 Acidimicrobiales bacterium | reverse complement strand
GCGGGTAGACGCCGTCGCAGCGCTGGCCCGAACAGGTCAGACGTAATTGCGGTGCAACGGATCCGCACGGCCCCTTGGACCGTCCGGGAAGCTTCGAATAGAGATCGACCGTGAACTTGACCTGACCCTTGGCGTGACAGTTGAGGTTGAACGCGCGGCTCTGCGTCAGCGGACGGCCCGCGACGCCGTGGCCGCTCACGATCGGGCCGAACTGCGAGCGTTCAATGAGGCGTGGGTAGAGGGCAATGACGGCTCGGGCGTGGGCGGTTCGAGGAGCCACTCCAATAATTGCGCTCAATCGTGCCGCGCCCCGCGACGAAACGACGGCCACGACGTCTTGGTGGACGATCGAGAACGATACCGTCGTTGATGCCTGCGCGGCCGAGGGCCACGTCACCGTCGCGAGGCTGAGTAGTACGACGAAGAGCGCCCGCCACCAGGTCGAAAATCGGTGGAACATGCATTCACAGGCTACCGTCGCGCGGCCGTGAAGCTGGGCGCCAACTACCCTCGTTCGCAGTGACTTCTTTCGACCTGGTCCACGACCGCCTCAACGAACTCGCCCAACTATCGAGTCCCTTGGCCCGCGCATTCGAAAACGCGGGCTTCTCGCTCTACGCCGTAGGGGGCTCCGTTCGTGACGTCATCCTCGGTGAGCCGCACCGCGACGACTTCGAGATTGATTTCACGACCAACGCCCGACCGGACGATATTGCAGATTTAATGAAGCCGCTCTGCACTGCTCTTTGGGAGCAGGGTCGGGCCTTTGGCACCATTGGCGGGACTCTTCGCGACAGTGGCTTAAAGGTCGAAGTCACGACATTTCGCTCGGAGGCCTACGTCGACCATTCGCGTAAGCCCTCGGTGGAGTGGGGCGACTCACTCGAGGCCGACCTCAGCCGACGCGACTTCACCATCAATGCGCTCGCCCTCGACGTCATAGCGCTGAACGCCGAGACCTCGGACGTCCAGACACTGTTTGATTTCCACAACGGTTTTCGCGACTTGGACGCAAGGATATTGCGCACGCCCATCGATCCCGAAGTGCTCTTCCGTGACGACCCACTTCGTATGTTGCGTGCCGCGCGATTCATCGCGCGGTTCGCTATGACGATCGATCCGGCGATTGAAACTGCCGCCACCAAGATGGCGCCCGCACTCGCGAAAGTATCGGCTGAAAGAATCCGCGGTGAACTGGACTTACTACTGCTGACTGCTCAACCGTCGATTGGTCTTGATTTCATCGTGCGCACCGGACTGGCCGAACAGTTTTTCTCGGAACTCCCAAAGTTGCAACTCGAACAGGACCCAATTCATCAGCACAAAGACGTGCTTCGTCACACCTGGGCCGTCGTCGACAAAACGTCACCACAATTACGACTTCGACTCGCCGCGCTTTTTCACGATATTGGAAAGCCCAACACCCGCGCCATCACCGACGAAGGCGTGACGTTTCGCTTTCACGAGATGGTGGGCGCGAAAATTACGCGTAAGCGCATGCTCGCTCTTAAGTACTCCCAAGAGATGATTGACGACGTGAGCATGCTGGTGGAACTGCACTTACGGTTCCATACCTACAAAATGGGCTGGAGCGACAAGGCGGTTCGCCGTTACGTACGTGACGCGGGACCGCTCCTCGACGATCTCAATGAACTGACGCGATGTGACTGTACGACTCGAAATGCCCGTAAAGCCGCCGTGCTGGCTGAGCGGATGGACGAACTCATTGTGCGTATCGCGGAGTTGCGCGAGCGAGAAGATCTCAATCGTCTGCGTCCCGCCCTCGACGGAGTGGCCGTGATGGCATTGCTCGACATCGCGCCGAGTCCCGTGGTTGGACGTGCTCTCGAATTTCTGATGGAGATACGTCTCGACGAGGGCGAAATCACGCACCAGGAGGCGGCCGTTCGGCTACGCGAGTGGTGGCGCGAACAGGATCAGTGACCACGAAGCCCCCGTCACGAGACCGGGGGCTTCATGGTGACGAGAAGTTGACTGTTACGGCCAGATCAGGTTTTCCGCACCCTGGTCCGCGAACTCCTCGACCATATTGTGGGCGACGTCGTCGTGGAACTGTATGGGCGGTGATTTCATGAAGTACGCCGACGGACCAATGATCGGCCCACCGATTCCTCGATCGAGGGCCACTTTGGCACAGCGAACGGCATCGATGATGACGCCGGCCGAGTTGGGCGAATCCCAGACTTCGAGTTTTAGTTCGATGTTGAGTGGGACGTCGCCAAAGTTGCGTCCCTCCATGCGGATGTAGGCCCATTTGCGGTCGTGCAGCCACGGTACGTGGTCACTCGGTCCAATGTGCACGTCGTCGGGGTCCATGTTGCTGATCTCGAGTTGTGACGTCACTGCTTGGGTCTTGGAGATCTTCTTCGACTCGAGTCGCTCGCGCTCGAGCATGTTCTTGAAGTCCATGTTGCCGCCCACGTTCAACTGGTAGGTGTGGTCGAGGGTGAGGCCGCGGTCTTCGAAGAGGCGCGCCAGTACGCGGTGGACAATCGTCGCGCCCACCTGGCTCTTGATGTCGTCGCCAATTATGGGCACGCCGGCGTCGGCGAACTTTTTTGCCCAGACCGGGTCCGAGGCGATGAAGACGGGGATCGCATTGACGAACGCCACACCGGCGTCGAGTGCCGCCTGAGCGTAGAAGCGCTGAGCCTCTTCCGATCCGACCGGCAGGTACGAGACTAGAACTTGAGCCTTCGCATCGCGCAGCGCCTGGGTGACGTCCACGGGCTCCGCCGGGGACTCCTCAATGGCGGCGCGGTAGTACTTGTTGAGCCCGTCCATTGTTGGTCCGCGAAGTACCGTGACACCCAAAGAGGGGACGTCCGCGAATTTGATGGTGTTGTTTTGTCCACCGTCGATTGCCTTGCCGAGGTCGTTTCCAACCTTGGACGCGTCGACGTCGAACGCCGCGACGAATTCAATGTCGCTGACGTGATAGCCACCGAGCATCACGTGCATTAAGCCCGGGACGTTGTCGCCGGCCTTGGCATCGCGGTAGTACGTCACGCCTTGAATTAATGAGCTGGCGCAGTTTCCTACCCCCGCTATGGCCACGCGAATCTTCTCCATGGCTCTCCTTTCCTACTTCGCTTCTCGAGCAAATGCTTGCTGATTATTTCGTTCGGTGGACAACAGGTTGTCAATCCACGCGAGGTCCAACTCGACACCCTCGGCCGCGTGCTCCATCACACTGCGGGCGTAGGCGTCGAGTTGTTCGTTGTGCGCGTTCGCCCGTACCTCGGCGAGACGCGTCACGAGATCTCCTCGACGACGCTCTAACAGGCCCACGCGCAAATACGGCGTGAGATATTTGGCGAGCGCCATCCGGAGGGAAAAATTCTTACTGTCGTCGAGTGTTGCGGGATCACTCAGGAGCGTCACGAACTCGAGGCGACCCTTCTCGGTAATGCGGTAGACCTTGCGACCGCGTCGTCCGAGCCCCGGTGCCGCGCGAAGTGAGCGCAGGGATGCGCGTTCTCCCGAGAGCGATCCGGTCGACAGTGAACTGATGCGGGCATCGTTTGCCACGACCGCTTCGACGAAGCCGCATCGTTCGAGGCGTGCCAACGCAGGGTAAATAGATCCGAAGGAGACGTTCGCCCAGACCCCGAGACGATCGCGTAGTTGGGAGCGAATCTCGTAGCCGTGATGATCCCGGTCCATCAGGAGACCCAGGATTGCAATGTCTAACACGCGAAACATAGTATCAGATCGATATATCGAATGTGACGGGGTGTCAGTTCCCTTTTAATTGTGGGCCTGTAGTGTCGCCGTAATGGACAAGCGGTTCCGAAGCAGTACTGCCAATGGAGCAGTCGTTGAGTTCGGGCTAGTGCGCCACGCCCTCTTGGCGAAGGTCGCCGCCGGTCTTATCCGCAACGAGGACGTGTGTGACGCGCATCCCGAACTTTTACGCGCCGCGAAAAACGTGGGACGAAAGACCGGCGAAACCTGTCCACTGTGTAGTGACGTCGAATTGGTCGAGGTGACGTACGTCTTTGGATCGCGCTTGCCGTCGGGTGGCACGTGTCCAACGTCGCGAGCCGATCTGCTCAAACTTGAACGACGCGAAGAGCCAGTGCAGTGCTACGCGGTCGAAGTATGCAATGGGTGTAATTTCCATCACCTCGTTCGTAAGTGGTCCGCCGGAGGTCGACGGAGCCGTCGGAGCCAAGCCAACCAACGAGAGGAAGTCGGTAAATAGTGCTCGGCGCCCCAAAAATTCGTTCGCGCAAACGCCGTAATGGCAGTGCTCCGTTGGTGATGGTCACCGCCTACGACGAACCGGGAGCTCGCTTCGCCGGCGCGGCTGGCGTCGACATCATTCTGGTGGGTGATTCGCTCGCCAATGTTGTACTTGGACACGACGACACCTTGCACGTCACGGTAGAAGAGATGTGCCATCACGTGCGAGCAGTCGCGGCCGCAAAAAGCGGCGTGCACATTGTGGCCGATATGCCGTGGCTGAGCTATCACGTCAGCGTGGGTGACGCGGTACTCAACGCGGGTCAACTGATTCGAAGTGGCGCGAACAGCGTGAAACTCGAGGGCGGGCATGTTCGACGCGACGTCGTGCGCGCGCTCTTGGACGCGGAGATTCCCGTAATGGGACACCTCGGTCTCACGCCACAGAGCGTGATGACCTTCGGGGGATTCACGGTACAGGCCAAGACGAACGAAGCGGCCAAGTTACTCATCGAGGACGCCCAACTCTTGCAGGACGAAGGGGTGTTTGCCATCGTTATTGAAGGTGTACCGAGCGCCGTGGGCAAAAGCGTTACCGCGTCGATCGACGTCCCGACCATCGGCATCGGCGCCGGACCGGACACCGATGGTCAAGTTCTGGTCTTTCACGATCTCCTCGGGATGAAAAAAGGCCCGCCGGCGAAATTCGTGCGCCAGTACGCAGATATTGGCGGCCAGATCACTGCGGCCATCGAACAGTTCGCCCTTGACGTGCGAAATGGGAATTTTCCAAGTGATGCAGAGTCCTACGCGACGCCCGCTGGGCTCATCGACTAGCCATTTTCGAGTATTTCGACTAGCATTTACTTTCCCACAAGCGTGGGGAAGTGCCAAGTTACCCTGCTCTGTTTTCCGCAGAGCCCGGCCCAGCCGGACCAGAGGGAAAGGAAACCGGCCATGAGGCCCTATGAAACCATGATCGTGTTCGATACATCTATCGACGCACAGGCGATCCAGATCGCTCTCGACCGCGCGCTCGAAACCATCCGAACTAACGGTGGAACCCCCGGAGCTCTCGACCGTTGGGGCAAGCGTCCCTTGGCGTACGAGATCAACAAGCGCAAAGAGGGTTACTACGTGTTGGTGGAGTTCAGTGGTGAGTCAACGACCGTTGTCGAACTTGACCGCATTCTGACTCTGTCGGACGAAGTGATTCGCTTCAAGATTCTTCGACGCCACGTACGAAAGACCTCGAGCCGTGTTACGGCTCAAGCGTAAATTCGGGCGCCTAGCGATTCAAGGAGAAAATAATGGCCGATAACACCATCACCGTCGTCGGGAACGTTACCCGCGACCCCGAACTCAAGTTTCTCAATAGCGGGCAGGCCGCACTGCGTCTTTCGATTGCGGTGAACCGTCGCTGGCAGAACCGTCAAACCCAGGAATGGGAAGAGCGCGTTTCGTACTTTGAAGTCGTGGGCTATGGCGCCATGGCCGAAAACGCTGCCAACTCACTACAGAAGGGCGCGCGCGTTATTATAAACGGCCGACTGGAGCAGCGCAGTTGGGAGACTGAGAACGGCGACAAGCGTTCGATCGTCGAAATCAACGCTGACGAGATTGCGCCGTCGCTTCGCTTCGCCACCGCCGTTGTGACCAAGACGCCTCGTGCGGAAGGTGGCAACTTCCAATCCAACGATCGTCCGGCCGCCGCGCCGCGCTCAAACGAACCAAGTACCTACGCCTTTGATGAGGAGCCTTTCTAATGCCACGTATTAATAATCCCAAACCACCGAAGCGCGCGCCAAAGATTGACACGCGCCGCGGCGCCAAGAAGAAGCCGTGCTCATTCTGCCAACACGGTGTGGACACGGTTGACTACAAGGACCTCGCCCAGCTGCGTAAGTACATCTCGGATCGGGGTAAAATTCGTGGTCGCAAGGTGTCGGGCAACTGCCAGCAACACCAGCGTGACGTCACTGACGCCATCAAAACTGCCCGTGAACTCGCCCTACTGCCGTACACTCAGCGCACCGTTACCGAGCGCCGCGGCGGCCGAGGCAATCGCGACGACCGTGGACCGCGCACTCCACGACCCGTCCGTGACGCGCGCGATGCGCCCCTCGAGACCAAGGACGATGACGCGGCGGTAGTTACTGGGTTGCTCGACGACGCCAGCACCGCGGAGGCAGTCTCTGAGACCGCGAGCACTGAAGAGGTGAGTCAATGAAAGTTCTCCTTCGAAGTGACATCAACGGGGTCGGTCGCCGAGGCGACATTGTCGACGTCAAGTCAGGCTTTGCCCGTAACTATCTGCTTCCCTCGGGGGCCGCGCTCGTCGCGAGTGACACCACGGAACTACAAGCGGCTTCAATGCGCAAGGCCCGCGACCTTCGCGACGCTCAAAGTCGCGAAGCTGCCGAAACGCAGCGTTCGGAAATTGAGAAGTCGACGTTGACTATCGCAGCACGAGCGAGTACGAACGGCCGACTTTTCGGTTCGGTAACCGAATCGGATGTCGTGAACGCCATTCGAACGGCGACCGGTATTTCGCTCGACCGTCACGCAATTCATATGGCCGAGCACCTCAAGGATGTCGGCACGTCAACTCTGACCGCCACGCTGTTCGATGGTGTGGTCGCGACCATCACTGTGGAGGTCGTTGCAAAGTAACGCAACGAATTACGAAGTTTGTACTACGCCGGGGCGTTCGCCCCGGCGTAGTGCATGTCACAGGCGAATGTCACTCTAGTGATGACGCAGTATGCCTCGAAGTTAGACACAGGAATATCCCCACGTTGTTGTTCTTGCATCACACAGGTTAAGTGAGCGACCGTTGAGACCTTATGACGCAGATTGAATCCGACCGAAGTCGACAGGTACCGAGTGGCGCACGCGTGCCGCCCAGTGTTATTGAAGCGGAGGAGTCGTTGATCGGTGCGATGTTGCTGTCGTCCGAAGCCGTGAGCCTTGCCTACGAGACGGTACAGCCAGAGGATTTCTATCGTCCGTTGCACGGGCAGATCTTTAGCGCCATCATCGCGCTCACGAATGCCGGCGAGCCCGTTGACTACGTGACGGTGCAGGCCAAGCTCCAAGAGCGCGGCGCCATCGCCATTGAGCTCGCCGTGTTATCGGCACTGCAGATGAATACGCCGTCAGCGGCGAACGCACTGCACTACGCCGAACTTGTTCGCGAGAAAGCGCAGCAGCGTCGATTGATCTCGGTCGCGGGTGAGATCGTCGATGACGCCTACGTCGCAACCGAAGACGTGATCGGTTTGATTGATGAAGCCGAGCGCAAGATCAACGCGATTGGTGACGCCGGGAGGGCTGATTCGGTCTCGCCGTTGCAGCGACTCTTGCTCGCCGAGGCGGACATTCTCGAGGCACGGGGCGAAACCCGTGGTCAGATCAACGGCCTCGAGACCGGCTACAAATCCCTGGACCTCATCCTCCAGGGATTGCAGCCGAGCAGCATGACCATTGTGGGCGCCCGTCCCGGCACCGGTAAGACGGCCTTCGCCCTCGGCATCTTGATTCACGTGGGCGCAGTCGTCAAGCGCCCCGCCCTTTTCTTCTCGCTCGAAATGAGCCAGCAGGAGCTGGCCGAACGAATACTTGCGTCAACGGCTCGGATCGACTCGTCGAAGCTTCGCACGGGCGACCTCAGTGACGCCGACTGGAACCGTGCACACGAGGCGTTTGGCTACCTGCAGTCGGCCAAGGTCTTCATCGACGACAACCCCGCGCTGACCGTCATGGATGTTCGGGCGAGGGCGCGGCGCATTCGTCAACAGAATGGCGATCTCGGCGTCGTCATTATTGACTACCTGCAATTGATGAGTTCGCGAGGTCGCGCCGAGAACCGTCAGGTAGAGGTTTCCGAAATGAGTCGTTCGTTAAAGATCTTGGCTCGCGAACTTCAGTGCCCCGTCATCGCTCTGTCGCAGCTGTCGAGGAAACTCGAAGAGCGAGCAGATAAGCGTCCAATGATGTCGGACCTTCGAGAATCGGGTTCGCTCGAACAAGACGCCGACGTCGTGCTCTTTCTTTTTCGCCCTGAACAGTACGGCGAAGTGCCCAACGACAAAAAGGCTGAAGCGGAGATCATTGTTGCGAAGAACCGAAATGGTCCGACGCGAACCGCTCACTTGACGTGGCGTGGAGAGTTCGCACGATTTGACAACGTTGCTGAGGCTCGCGAGATCTAATCGCGCGTTGCGCCAGAGCCCTTTGCGACGTTGCCTACGCCACGGTGATTGTTGGCCTCGTGACCGAGGCTGACAACGGTTCAATCTTCAACGCCGAGGATGACGTGGCGCCTATTTGGGTTGCATGCGAATGCCCGCGTCGATGCGGATTGACTCAGCGTTCATGTAACTGTTGGAAAGTAGCTCAACGGCGAGCGACGCAAACTCTTCGGAAAAACCCAGACGCTTCGGGAAGAGGACGCCGGCGCCGAGCCGAGCTTTGAACTCATTGGACTGGGGACCGGTGCCGTAAATCGGCGTGTCGATGAGGCCGGGCAGTATGCAGTTGGCGCGTACACCAATCGGCGCAATATCGCGTGCGAGAGGCAAGGTAAGACCAACGACGCCGCCCTTTGATGACGAGTACGCGACCTGACCGATTTGGCCGTCCTCGGCGGCGACCGACGCCGTGTTCACAATGGCGCCGCGCATGTTGTCACCGTCGGGCGTGTTGTGGCTCATTGCCGTCGCCGCGAGTCGGCACACGTTGAAGGTTCCAATGAGGTTAATTTCAATCACTTTGCGATAGAGCTCGAGATCGTGAGCCGAGGCGTACTCTCCGTCCTTTCCAATCGTGCGAGTTGCCCACCCAATGCCGGCACAGTTAACGGCGCTCCAGATTGGGGCCATCGCCTTCGCGGCTTCAATCGCGGCGATTACTTGGTCGGTGTTCGTGACGTCACAGTGCGCGTACGCACCACCAATCTCCCGCGCGATGGACGTACCGCGCTCGTCATTAAGGTCGGCGACCACGACCTTGACCCCGCGGGCGCTCAGCGCTCGAGCCGTCGCTTCGCCAAGTCCCGATGCTCCGCCGGTGACGACCGCTGATGTGTTCTTCAGTTCCATGACACTCCTGTGCTCAGTAGTTCAGCCCCTGGCTGACCGACACCGAGTCAAGCAGAGATCACGACCTCCGTGTCGCCGACGCCATCTTTTGCCACCGAGACGGGCTCGGTGCGCTCGGGGCGAGTGCAAAGTTTGCGTCACCCGCCACTAGTTGGCGGTAGGCGTCGATGGTCGCTTCGTGTTCCTTGGCCAGTTTCGTCTGGGCTGCGAGATCGTGCGCG
>JBBQGY010000068.1:0-9718 GCA_038323435.1 Acidimicrobiales bacterium | reverse complement strand
GTGATTCGCCAGGTGAGCCCCGACCTCGTTATCGCGGCGACCGAATCCTCCGATGGCTACACCGGCACGACCCCGGTCCAGGTCGCCGAACTGCTCGGGCTGCCCTCGATCACGTTCGCGAAATCGGTCACGATCGATGGAGGGGTGGTCAAGGTCGAGCGACAGACCGAAGCGGGCTACGACGAAGTCAGCGCCCCCCTACCGGCGCTGGTCACCGTGACCGCCGGCGTTGTTGAACCGCGCTACGCGTCCTTTAAGGGGATCATGGCCGCCAAGTCCAAGCCGCTCGACATACTGAGCGTCAGTGACCTCAATCTCGCGAGCGAGACGGGGGTCAACGGCGCGCGCCAAGAGATCACCGCGGTGGTCGCCGCCGAAGCACGAAACGCCGGCGAGAAGCACGTGGACGACGGCGACGGCGCCGAGAGAATTATTGGTTTCCTTGAATCGATCAAGGTCCTCTAGGAGAGATGGTCATGACACTTGCCACACTCTGGGTCGTCGTGGAGCCGTCGAACGGTTCACTCACGTCCACCTCACTTGAACTACTGACCCACGCGCGCTCACTCGCCACCAACGTCGCCGCCATCACGTGGGGCGACGACGGCGCGTCGTTCGCGGCCGTCGCGGGCGAGTACGGCGCCACCACTCTCTACAACGTCGGCGCCCTGAGCGGCGCCCTTCCCGGAGCGCCGGTCGCCGCAGCCCTGGCGGCACTCGTCGAGAGCGCCGGCGCACCCGACGCGATCCTGATCCCTACGAGCTACGACGGACGCGACATCGCGGGACGACTCTCGGCCCGCCTCGATCGGCCGGTACTCACTAACGTCACCGGTCTGGTTGACGAGGGCGGTCTCGTCACCGAACACCCGGTCTTTGGCGGTAGCCAGACTGTGCGAGCACACTTCACCGGCGCCGGTCCCGGCATCGTGGTCGTGCGAGCCAAGTCCTTCGTCGCCGAGCCGTCGAGTGGCGAGGCCGCCAACGTCGTGAGTGCGCCGGTCGGCGACCTCGGGGCCACGGGCGCCGCGGTCATCACCACCAGTCACGTGGAAGAGCGGACCGGTCCGAAGTTAGAAGAGGCGGCGGTTGTTGTGTCGGGCGGACGGGGTCTCGGGGAAGCTGACAAGTACGCACTCATTGAAGAGACCGCGAAGCTGTTGCACGGCGCCGCGGGCGCGAGTCGCGCCATCGTCGACGCCGGGTGGGTGCCCTATTCGCACCAGGTCGGCCAGACCGGCAAAACCGTCAAGCCCACGGTGTACATCGCCGCGGGAATTTCGGGTGCGACCCAGCACATGGTGGGCATGAAGGGCTCGAAGAACATCGTGGCGATCAATAAAGATCCCGACGCTCCGATTTTCCAGATTGCCGACTTCGGCATTGTCGGCGACGTCCACAAAGTCCTGCCCGCCCTCATCGCGGCGCTCAAGGCGCGCGGCTAGCGATTCTCGAGGTTATTCGTTCGTTGCGGGTCACTTGAGGGCCCCACCGTTGCGAACAATGCCGTGGTGAGCGTGCGGCGTTCCTTATGCTGAAACCACCACTATGAGTCCGCTCTCCGTCGCTCCCGACGCCCGCCGATGGTGGGCCCTCGGGGCTCTCAGTATCACGGTACTCATGGTCGCGCTCGACGCCACCGTGATCAATATTGCGCTGCCCCGTGCGCAGGTCGAACTCCACTTCAGTGTGGCCAACCGTGAATGGCCCATCACCGCCTACGCCCTCGCGTTTGGATCATTGATGTTGCTCGGAGGTCGCCTCAGCGATCTCTGGGGACGGCGCACGTCGCTCGTCGTGGGTCTGACGGGATTCGCTCTCGCCTCGGCGGTCGGTGGGTGGGCGCACAGTTTTTCGGCGTTGGTGGCGGCGAGGGCCGTGCAAGGCGTCTTTGGTGCACTGCTCGCACCGGCCGCACTCGCCGCCCTCACGACCACTTTTAGTGACCCTAGAGAACGGGCGAGGGCCTTCACCATCTACGGCGCGATTGCTGGCTCGGGTGCGGCAATCGGGTTGCTCCTCGGTGGTGCGTTGACCCAATTGTCGTCGTGGCGTTGGTGTCTTTTCATCAACCTGTTCTTCGCCGCTCTCGCCCTCGTTGGCGTGGTGTTCTTTGTCGCCGGCGGACGCCGCGATCACCGGACTCGACTCGATGTGCCGGGCGTCGTGCTCGCAAGTGGCGGGCTGTTCTTCGTGGTCTACGGGCTCGCACACGCCGTCACGGCTGGTTGGGCCGCCACCTTGACGTGGGGGAGCCTCGTCGTCGGCGTGGCACTGCTGGCGCTGTTCACGTTCGCCCAACAGCGAGTCGAGAGTCCCCTGCTGCCACTTCGAGTACTAGTCAATCGAACGCGCGGTGGATCACTCGTGGCGCTCTTCTTCACCAACATTGGAATTTTTGGAATGTTCTTGTTCCTCGCGTACTACCTGCAAGGAACACTTGGCTATTCGCCGTTGCGCACCGGATTCGCGTTTTTACCCTTGGTGATCGCGCTCGCGGTGTCGGCCTTCATCGCCAGTGCTCGCCTCCTCGCCAAAGTCGGGCCGCGCCCCCTCGTTCCCACTGGCATGATTCTCGCCACGATGGGCATGGTGCTATTTACCAAGCTGACGCCGAACTCGGATTACTGGGTCAGCGTGCTGCCCGGACTGGTCGTCACCGGGCTCGGACTCGGACTCATCGTCGCGCCCGCGGTGGCGAGTGCGACCGAGGGCGTCGACGCTAACGACGCCGGCGCCGCGTCGGCGTTGGTAAATACGACCCAGCAGATCGGTGGATCAATGGGTATTGCGCTACTCAATACGATTGCCGTATCGGTGGCGGCGCGCGCGGTGCGAGGACTGTCGGCCAAACCCGCGAAGGGGACCTCTACCGGCGTTCTCGCCCAACTTCACGCCACGATCCATGGTTACACCGTGGCGTTCTGGTGGGCCGCGGGACTCTTTGGCGTCGGCGCGGTACTGAGTTTCGCGTTGCTCGAGTCGGGTGTACCCGAACTCGACGCCAACCTCGTGGCGCTGCCCTAAATCAGCGGCCAGGGATAGGGCGGCCAGTCCGACTCGGTGTCGGGAGCGGGGTAGATCGCGTTTTCGACGAGCCCGTGCGCACGCATCTGTGACAGCGCGAGCTCGCCGGGGTTCAACCATTCGCCCACTCGACCGGTTCGTCCCTTGGCGAACTGGTCGACACGTTCGAGTAAGTGCGAGGCCACTTCAAGCCCGGCGTACTCCCAGATCACGGTACGCAACTTTTCTTGTTCGTTGAAGCACAGACCGTTATCAATCGCCCAGCAACGAACGCCGTCGTAAATCACGTGACCGGCCTTGCGGTCGGCGTTATTGGCGACGACGTCAAAGGCCGCGAGTTCGGCGAACCAGTCGTAGAAGGCGGGGTTTTCGCGAAGAGTGAAGTAGTGGTCCTCGAGGTTGTCGTCGACCCACCACTGCAGAGAACCAATCCCGAACGGTCCGTCGTCACGCGCGACGGTGGTGGGAAGCAGGTCTGTTTCGAGCACCACGTCGAGTTCGTAGGCGGCGACTTCGCGTCGCCAGAGACCGTCGGGAAAGTCCCAGAGGGGGCGCTCACCGGCTTCGGCTTTGTAGCACGCGAGTGCTTCAACGCCGTCGAGGGTGACGGTCACGAGGTGTGCCTGATTGGACGAACCGGCCACGCGACCTTCGATGGCGATGGCCCCTTCTCGAAGCAAGGTGCACTGTTCGTCGCGGTCCATGAGTGCCTAGCGAATCGGGGGTCGGTGGCCGTTCGTGCGAGGACAGTCGTGGCCCTGGGGGTCGAGCGGTCCTCCACAGAGCGGACACGCGGGACGCCCGGCTTCGACGAGCCGCGTGATCGCGATCGCGAGGGCGCCGGCCCATTCGCGATTTAACGTCAGCACCAACGTGTGGTCGTCTTCGAGCGATTCGAACGTGACCTCGAGGGTCTTCGCCTCCTCGTCGAGACTGACCGCGATGTCGCCCGCGACAAAATCACTCTCGTACTCGGGCTCGAGTGACAGGTCCTCGGCGAGATGCCCCGGTCGACCGAGTTCGTCGATCACCGCCGCGAGCCACTCGGCGAGTGCACTCAGTTGGGCCTTCTCACATTTGACAATGACGAGGCGGCGACCTTCGCGCACCTGGAGTAAAAACAGTCGATTACCGACGTCGCCGCGTACGCCAACCATGACCTTGTCGGGACTGGCGAAAACGTAATTCACGAGAGCACCAGTTCGAACAGCGATCCGGTGTTGTTCACACTGAGCACGATGGGGTTCGCGTCGGTGAAGGCAATCGCACTTATCGAACACGTCGAGATGACGGTTCGTTGGAACAGATCGAGCGGTACGCCCTGGGCGTAGGTGACGGCCGCCTTAATCGGGTCGGCGTGACTGACGACCACGATGACGCGATTGCGGTGTTTCTTCGCGAGCCGCTCGAGGGTTGTCCAGATTCGAAGTTGCATCTCGGTGAAGGACTCACCTTCGGGAAAGCGAAACGTACTTGGCGCGTGCTGGACGGTTCGCCACTCGGCCTTGCGTTGCAGCAGACTGAGCTTCTTACCGGTCCAGGTTCCGAAGTCACATTCGAGAAGACCACGCTCGATCACTGGTCGTAGTCCCAGCGCCTTGGCGATCGGGGCCGCCGTTTCCCGGGCCCGCTCGAGTGGCGAGACGTAGATCGCCGCGGGCCGCTTGCCCAGTTCGCCGAGTCGCGTCGCGGCATTCTCGGCTTGGGCGGTACCCTTCGCGGCGAGGTGCAGCCCGGCCGCGCGGCCCGGTAAGACGGTGCCGGTCGTGGCGGTGGCGCCGTGGCGCACCAGCAGGATCGTCGTGAACGTAGGTGATGACGTCATGAATTAATGCTAACGGCCGATCAGTTCGATGAAAGGGGGATGCGCCGTGGTCCCGCGACGGCGTCCACGGGCCAACGCTTGCGTGAGACGGTCGCCAATTTATGCAAGAGCGCGACCGCGCCCGGGTCGTCGTCACCCGGTCGTGTCGTAATCAGGCCCCGCTCTTTCATGGCGCTCATCAGTTCACGACCTAGGTCGGTGCGCACAATCACGAGCGTCCAATCACCGAAAGCGCCGATGCCGCCCGTGGAGATGTCCGCGTGCTCGGCGGCGAAGTCGGGACACTGCGTGCAACCTTCGCGCATGTAGGCGTGAGCCTCTTTCAGCGGCACTTCGTGGAAGTGGCTGTCGTTGGTCCAGATCTGGAACACACCCTTAATGTTCATCTTCTTGATGTCGGCGCGCTTGATGGCGTACTTGGCTTCGAAGAGTTCTTCGAAAATTGAATCGTCAAAGGTCTTGGAGCAGAGCAGGCCAATCGTCAGGCTGAGGCGTCGGGCGATCTTGCCGACCCTGCGAGTCTGCATCACTCCCGGGGCCGACGCCATGCATCCCATGCCCACCACCGCGATTCGTTCGGCCCCACCCGCGGCCGCTTCGGGGTAGGCGAGCAGGTTGGCGCTGTAGGTGTAGCGCGACTTGGCCGTCTCGATGACGTCGGCGCGCGTGCGCGCCACCTGAGGTTTGGCCCGCCACGTGGAGCCGTCACCTTCGAGTCCACTCACGAGTGCCGCGTCGATGACGTCATTTTCTAATGCGTAGATCAACAGCGCCGACACGAATCCGCCGTCTTGACCGTTCTCGACGAGTGATTCGTCGGTCGCACGCACCAGCAGGACGTCACCAATGCCGTAGACCTCGTCGTCGGTGCGTTCGCGAGCGAAGCGGTGCACGTCGATCTCGGACTCCCAGTTGCGAAAGCGCGGACAGGCACGCGTACACATCGTGCAGCCCTTCTGGCCGTGCGTGCAGTCGTCGGGTCCGCCGTCAATGTCGAGATGAAATGGCTTGTAGACACCCCCGTCGGCGTTGTAGTCAAGGACCGGGTGCGGACAGGCAATGACGCACGCGGCACAGCCGGTGCAGAGACCCGACGTGACGACTTCGCTGAACAGTTCTTTCCACTGGAGCTTTTCGGGGGCCATGGAGTCACCTTACCGAGTAGGGGCGATTATCGATTTACCGGTACGCTCGCCGCGTGCCCGAGATTCTCGAAGTCGAGTCCTATCGTCGATTAGCGGATCGCATTGTCGGATCGACAATCGTGCGTGGTTGGGCCGACGTCTACGCCGCGAAAAAGCTCACTTCACCGGCGCAGTGGGCCCGCGCGGTGAAGGGTCTTCGCGTCACCGCCACCGACCGTCGCGGCAAGTTGCTGTTACTCGAGACCAGTGGCGTCACGCTCGGGATGCGCTTTGGTATGACCGGGGTGTTGCTCATCGACGATGACGCCGGGATCGACGGTTTATTTTACGGCCCCCATCTCTTCAAGGCCGACTGGGTCCGGGGCGGACTCGAGTTTGATGACGGTAGAAAACTGATCCTGCACGATCCTCGACGACTGGGACGCTTTGAAGTTGACCCGAGTCTTGACGAACTCGGTCCCGACGCGTTGACATTGACGCGTCGCCAGTTTGAGCAAGTCGTGCACGTCACGAGAGGCGACGGACCGGCGATTAAGGCCCGGCTCCTCGACCAGTCGGCCGTCGCGGGTGTGGGCAACTTACTCGGTGACGAGGTACTCTTTCGCGCCGGCATTGATCCACGAACCCCGACCGGACTTCTCAGTACCGAGCAGAAGTCACAACTCTTCAAGGCGTTCACCGCGACCATGCGCACGCTCTCGCGGCGCGGTGGGTCGCACTTGGG
This sequence comes from Acidimicrobiales bacterium, assembly GCA_038323435.1. GTDB lineage: Bacteria > Actinomycetota > Acidimicrobiia > Acidimicrobiales > RAAP-2 > RAAP-2. Next base: position 2,997 of record JBBQGY010000068.1, on the reverse strand, counting down.
TGACCACATGGACGCTCGGTTCCCCGGAGGATTCTGTCCCCGCGACGGCGCCGCAATGCTGACGTCCACCATCGGTGGGCGCACGACCTACTGGTGTTCGAAGCACCAGTAGGCGTAGCGCGAGCCATCAAGTGAGCTCGGCCTTCTCACTTGATTCTTAACGGAGTAGTTCGGTGGCGACGTTCGCGTGGGTAAGAATGATCGAATGCAGTCATTCGTTCAAAGCTACGGCTACTTCGCTCTCATTCTCCTCTCCATTGCTGAATCGGCGTGCGCGCCAATTCCTTCTGAGGTGACCTTCGGATTCGCGGGTGCCTTCTGCACGGTGGCGGTTGGGGGGGCGGGACACTTTCAACTGTGGCTCGTGATCCTGATCGGAACGCTCGGCTCTCTGGTTGGTTCAGTCATCGCCTACGAGGTCGGCCGAACGGCCGGACGCACGATCGTGGATCGATGGGGGAAGTGGATTCTGCTCACGCACAAGGACCTCGATGCCTCGGAGCGTTGGTTCGCGAAGTACGGCGCCATCTCGGTCCTCCTAGGTCGCATCCTGCCGGTGATTCGAAGCGTGATCTCGGTGCCCGCGGGGATTGCGGAAATGAAGCGTGGACCGTTCATGATCCTCACGTTGATCGGATCCGCGATCTGGGTGACGTTGCTCTCGAGTCTCGGCTACGCCGCGGGCAGTAATTGGCATCGCGTCAGCACGGACTTTCACAAGGTCCAGGCTCCGATGCTCATTGTCATCGTGCTGCTGCTGATTTGGTTCTTCTGGCACCGTGTTCGCACGGTGCGCCGCCACAACGCGAGTTGACGGTACGGCCTAGTCCAGTTCGGGGAGCAACCCGTCGCGGCCCGTCCGATGGCGGCGCCTGGTTGACGTGATCGGTCGGGGCAGGGCGACTCCATCGGGCGATTGAAACCGTCCCAGTCGACGGGTGAAGTCGAGTGAGATGGACCGGTAGATCCGATCGCGGGGACTCGACGCTCGCCACACCATCGACAGCGTACGAAATGGTGGATCGATGAAGGGCCGTACGACAATGCCGTTGCCGGCGCGCGCTTCGACCGAGGCCGCCGTCACGGGCAGCAGCGTGACCCCCACGCCCGCCGCGACCATTTGCACGAGTGTCGGCAGGCTCGTCGCTCGCAGGTCGGTCGCCTGAGCGCGGGCGTTCGCACAGACGTCGAGGGCCTGGTCGCGCAGACAGTGGCCCTCGTCTAAGAGCAGCACGTTGAGCTGGGAGAGGATTGCGAGCGGAAGTGGGTCCGCGCTCTCGGCCAGTGGGCTGGCGCTCGACATCGCAAGTAAAAACTGGTCGCACAGGAGCGGATAACTGACGAGATCGGATCCTTCGACGGGAAGGGCGCAGATGGCCACATCAACCGATCCCGATCGAAGGGCGGACAGTAACTCTCGGGTTGGTAACTCTTCAAATCTCAGCATCGCTCGATCGTGAACTCCGTCGATCGCGGAGACGAAATCGCCAAGTAGGTACGGTGCCACCGTCGGAATCGCTCCCACCACGAGCGGCCCGTTAATGGCGTTGGCCATAATGTGTGCCGCTTCCGTTAACTCATCGACGTCAGTCAGAACGCGCCGCGCTCGCGCCACGACGTCGGCACCTTCGGGAGTGAGCCGGATGCCTCTCGGGAGTCGCTCAACTAGGACCGATCCGAGGCGACTCTCGAGTTCCATAATTTGGCTGGAGAGACCCGGTTGCGAGATGTTGCAGGCGTCGGCGGCGCGCCCGAAGTGACCGTTGTCGGCGAGAGCGACGAGATACGTCAGCTGTAGCAGAGTCGGCTTCTTCATAAGTAAAGCTTATCAAATTAATACTCATAATCTATTGGACTTGTTATCACCGGGGCCGTACTGTCAATAACGCTGACGAAATGCGAAGAGGGAGAATCATGGACAACGAAAATAGGTGCCCGATCGCGGGCGCGGGCCCGGCGAACCGCGACTGGTGGCCTAATCAACTGAATCTACAAAAACTGTCTCGTAGCTCCGTCACCGCCGATCCAATGGACGAAAAGTTCGACTACGCCAAAGAGTTCGCGAGCCTCGACCTAGAGGCCGTGAAGAAGGACGTGATGGAGCTCATGATGACGTCCGAAGACTGGTGGCCTGCCGACTACGGCCACTACGGCCCCCTGTTCATTCGCATGGCCTGGCATAGTGCGGGCACGTATCGCATCAGCGATGGTCGAGGTGGTGCAGGGTCCGCCAACCATCGTTTTGCGCCGCTTAACAGTTGGCCCGACAACGTCAACCTCGACAAGGCGCGCCGGTTGCTGTGGCCGATCAAGCAAAAGTACGGCCGCCAGATCTCTTGGGCGGACCTCATAGTTCTGGCCGGCACACTGGCCATTGAATCTATGGGACTGAAAACATTTGGTTTTGCGGGCGGACGAGTCGACGCGTGGCAGCCCGACGAGGATACGTACTGGGGACCGGAGGACACCTGGCTCGGCGACGAGCGCTACACCGGTGATCGGGAACTCGAAGATCCTTTGGGTGCAGTCCAAATGGGTCTGATCTACGTTAATCCAGAGGGGCCCAACGGCAACCCCGATCCACTGTCCGCCGCGCGCGATATTCGCGAGACCTTCGCACGCATGGCAATGAATGACGAAGAGACCGTCGCGTTGATCGCTGGAGGGCACACGTTCGGAAAAACCCACGGAGCTGGCGACCCGAATCAGTTCGTTGGTCGCGAACCAGAGGCCGCTTCGCTCCAAGAGCAGGGCTTGGGTTGGAAGAACACGCTCGGGCCGGGAAATGCCGACAGCACCATTACGAGCGGACTCGAAGGCGCGTGGACCACTAATCCGGTTAAGTGGGACCACAACTTCTTCGACATCCTCTTTGCTAACGAGTGGGAGCCAGTGAAGAGTCCCGCCGGCGCAACCCAGTGGACTCCCAAAAGGGGCGTCGCCGCCGGCACCGTGCCCGACGCGCACGACCCTTCGGTGAGTCACCCCCTCATGATG
>JBBQGY010000067.1:0-9732 GCA_038323435.1 Acidimicrobiales bacterium | reverse complement strand
GTGCACCACGGCCGAACATGTGCTCGACGTACTCGGTGATCGAGCGCAGTTCGATGGTGTGGTGGACGACAGAGAGCGGTCGAATGCACCGTCGACGGTCGTCGATCTCTCACAGGGACAATGGCGAATTGTTCGAGAAGGTTCAATCAGCGATGGTGAACTAAAGCGTGTGCTCGGCTAACTGAGTCGCACGTCAGGGTTAGCTGCCCACAACCGAACGTGGTGACGAACGCACATTCATTGACGTTCTCTATACGAACGTGATCGTCGTTAGGGTGCGGTCATGGACAACTACCGCCGCCGCCGAGCGCGGTTAGTGCTCGTCACTGGATTTTTATTGTCCGCGGTCGGTGCAGTTGTCAGATTCGTTCGACAGGCGTCGTCGGGCGGGCTTGGTCACTCGCCCTTTTCGTTCACCCTCATTTCTCTGATCGATCCTCTAATGACGGTGGTAGCGGTCTGGATTTGGTGGTGGCTGTCGTCGATTTCGCCGACCAATGAAGCACAGCGACTCGCATTCATCAAGGCTTGGTACGGCCTGGCTATTTCGTATTTCTTATCAGTAACTAGTTGGTCCCTGATTGTCTTTCCGGGCTGGACCGAAACGTTTCGGGGCACCGTTGCGGCATTTTTCTGGCTGCAAGCGGTCGGCATCACTATTTCATTCGTCGGGTTCGTACTCCTTGCACGTGAATTCACGGTCGGATTCGAAGTTTCGGAAGTTCGACAAGCTGACGAGGCCGATGTCGACGTTGATTAGTCGAGGATCTTGCGGCTCTCAATCGTTTTCTTGTGCGCCCACCGAACGCACCCAGGAAGCCGATCGTTTCTCTAAGAACGCCGTCATTCCTTCTTTCGCGCTGTTGGTGGCGAAGAGTTCGGCGGAGAGTTGCGTCGTCCATTCAAATGCTGCGTCAACAGAAAGTGTGGGCACGTGGACCGTCAATCGCTTCGCCGCCGCTAAGGCCGTGGGTTCGCCGGCGAGCAGATCATTGAGGACGGCATCCAGCTCGTCATCCAATTCACCGGCGACTGCGACGTCATTGATGAGACCCATGCGTGCAGCGTCGATCGCACTGAACCGGTTGCCGCGCAAGAAGGCGGACCTAGCGTCGGCCAGACGCATTTTTGGCAGGCACACGACCGAGATCATGGCGGGGGCGACGCCGACGCGAACTTCCGTGAAGCCAAATATCGCCGTGTCGAGAGCGATCGAGATGTCCATTACGGCGGCCAGCCCCACTCCTCCCGCGACGCAGTGTCCGTTGATGAGGCCAACGAAGGGCTTCGGGGAGTGTTGAATCCGTTGGAACACCTCGCTGATCTCCACCGTTCGTCCATCCGTGGTTGGCGCGGAGGTGCGTTCAGCTAAGTCGGCGCCGGCGCAAAAGACGTGGCCACTGTTCGTGACGACGGCAACACGGACGTCGGGATCGTTATCGACGACGTCGATCGCGTCCAAAAGTTCAATCAGCAACTGACGACTCAAGGCGTTGCGCCGCTCCTCGTCAATGAGCGTGATGGTCATGACGTGGCGAGCAAGGTCAGTGTGGATGAGTGGCATGGTCCCTCTCCGGTCGCGGCCCTTCGCTCGCCCCACCGGCAAACGCTTGGGCGTGAAGTAACCAGTGGAGACCGAGTTCTCCCGTCGTGATTGACGTGTCACTGACGTGGCGGCGCTGTGTCACCACGAGACAAAACTCTTCGGCGTGACCCCTCACAACGTCATCGGCGCTGTCCGGTCCCCAGATCCAGGTCTCTCCGCGGGGACTCCTGAGTTCCAATCGAACTGTTCCGTCGGGCACTGTGTCGCCGCGCACGGTGTACGACCATTGGCGAGTGATGTAACCGAGATGGGCAATGTGACGAAGGCGGTCGGTGGCGGGCAGCGACGTGCCGAGCGCGTGCGCGACGTCGGTGCCGTGCGCCCACGTCTCCATGAGTCGGGCATTGAGAAAGGATTTCGCGCTCATGGACGGCCCGTACCACGCAACGCGCGCGCTGGGTTCCAGCATTAGCGCTGATTTCGCGAGCGTGGCACGATTCTGTCGCCACCGCTCCAACAGATTGAGTGGTGACAACGCACGAAATGGTCCGAGGGTTGCTTCGTCCATGCCACGATTGACGGCGGCGCTCACGAGCTCCTCGACGCTCGAGCGAAACGCGTCGGGGTCATTGATTGCCAGCGCGGCGGTTCCGTCGAAGTAGGCGAGATGGGCGATCTGATCGGCCACGTCCCATCCGGGGCTCGCGGTGGTGAGGTGCCACTGCTCGTCACTGAGCGCATTCACCACGCCGTCGAGGGCATCGTGTTCGTTGATGAGATCAGAGCGCAGGGTTTCGAGTTCGTTCACGGTGTTCCGAGCAACTCCGTGGGAATCTCCACAATGCGGCTGCGAAGCCACTCACCTAGACCTTTCGCCTGCGCGTCCTGGCGCGTGGATGCGGCGACCCCCTCTTCGAGTAGATCGTGGATGACGAAGTTGAGGGATCGCAACGCCGGAAGCCGGAATCGCTCGATGGGCAGTTCTGCGGTTTCGGGCAACAGTTGATGCAGTAGTTCAATCGTGAGAAACCCGTCGAGCCACGCCCAGGCTTGATCGCTACGGGCAAAGACACCGAGGTTGGCGTTGCCGCCCTTGTCGCCCGATCGTGCTCCAATGATGAGACCAAGTGGCTCGAGTGACGTGGGACCAGACGGTCGAGGGACCGTCGTGCCGGGGTCGGGCTCGACGTGCACTGATCCCGGGGGAGCGACCGATTCAATGACGGTGCGCTCGCCGCCCACTACCGTGACGTATTGGGGAACAAGTTCGGCGGGCACGAGTGCAGGACGGTAGACCCCGAAGGCCGAACCGGCCGACGGTCCGGCGCCGACAATGAAGAAACCGGGCACCGTGGAGAGCGCGAGTTCGACCACCGCGTCGGCGACCGCGCGACCTACTTTTCGCTCGTCACGGTCCTTGAGGGTGAGGCGCCATAGCGCGACCGCCTCTTCATTCGTTGACGGGTCGGGCTTGTCCGTTCGAATCAAGTGCACGGTAACGCTGTCGAAATCTGCCGGCGTGAAGGGACAGGCCATCCAAAATGCCGCTTCGACGAGTCGGGCTTTCTTTTCAATGTCGAGTCCGGTCAGTGCGACGTTGAGGTCCTTGCGGTAACCGCCGATCTCGTTCATCGCGACCTTCAACGTCGCCGGCGGCGGTTCACCCTTGGTGTCGCTTATTCGCACCCGATTCTCGCCGACGTGCTCGAGGCGGATGGTGTCGAAGCGCGCGGTAACGTCGGGCCCGAAGTAGGCGGGACTCGCGATCTCGTAGAGCAACTGAGATGTGACGGTGCCAATCGATACCTCGCCGCCGGTGCCGTCGTGCTTACCCACGACCGATGATCCGTCGCTCGCTATTTCAACCCAGGGAAAGCCGATTCGCTCCATGCCGTCTACTTCGGTGAAGAACGAATAGTTGCCGCCCGTTACCTGCGCGCCGCATTCAATAACGTGACCGGCGACCACGGCTCCGGCGAGGGCGTCCCAGTTGTCGCGCGACCAGCCGTGGTGCCAGGCGGCCGGCCCGCAGACAACGGCGGCGTCGGTTACTCGACCGGTGATAACAATGTCGGCACCCTTGGCGAGTGCCTCGACAATACCGAAGCAACCTAGGTAGGCGTTTGCGGTAATGAAGCGCGACGTGTCGCCCACCGGTTCACCGGTCTCGAAGTGCGCGAGGTCGACGCCGGCTCCTTGTAGTTCGCCCAGGCGGTGCAGCAGGTTGTCACCATTGACGTACGCAATTGTTGGGGAGAGGCCCAGCTTTGACGCGACCTCGGCGACCGCTTCGGCGCAGTAATCGGGGTCGAGGCCGCCCGCGTTCGACACGACCTTGATGCCCTTGTCGAGACAGGTCCCCATTACCTGTTCCATCTGGGCGACGAAACTCTTCGCGTACCCGCCACCGGGGTGCTTCATCTGTGTTCTCGCGAGAATGAGCATGGTAAGTTCGGCGAGCCAGTCGCCCGTGAGGACATCGATTGGTCCTCCACTCACCATCTCGGCGGCCGCCGAAAGTCGATCGCCGTAGAAACCAGAGCAGTTAGCAATGCGGATGGGCGCCGTCACGTCAATCCTCCGAACTCTGACTGTCCGTCGAGTCAATGGCGAGCAGGACTACGCCGTTGTCGACTTGCTGGCCCGTGGTGACAAATAGCTCGGTCACGGTCCCCGATGTGGGCGCACTGATGATGTGTTCCATTTTCATCGCCTCAATAACGATGAGCGTTTGACCGGCGGCAACGTCGTCACCAACTTTGACACGTACGTCGATGATGTTGCCGGGCATCGGCGCGATGAGTCCGCCGTGGATGAGTTCGGTTTCGGGCACCACGAATCGCGGAACTAGCTCGAGCGTCGCGGTCCCGCGAGCGACTTGAACGAGCAGCGTGTCACCGGATCGAGTGACCCGCGATCGAGCCCGACGACCATCGATTTCGACGTCAATATGATCGTCACTCCACGATAAGACTCGAGCGGTAATCGTCGCGTTGACGTCGAAGGTCCCGTCGCGTCGTGCGCGGTAGTGAACGTCAACTACCTGATCCAAGTGGCGCAGACTCGTACACTGGCTCGGCAGTCGCGCGTTGCGCCACCCACTCGGTACCCGTGCCAGTACGCGCGCGCGGTCGCGATTGAACGCCTGGAGCCACAACGCAGCGGCCGTGGTCGCCCAGTGCAACTCTTCATCGTTCAATTGAAGCGATCGAGCAGGCTGAACTCGTTCAATGAAGTCGGTCGTCGTGTCGCCGGCAAGAAACCGTTCGTGGCGCAACGTCGCCACGAGAAAGTCTCGATTGGTCGCGACGCCACCGAGGTGAAGCCGCTCAAGGGCGAGCGCCAGCGTGGAGGCCGCTTCGGTGCGCGACGTAGCAAACGCAATCACCTTGGCGAGAAGGGGATCGAAGGCTACAGTGACGATGGAGCCACGCTCCACCCCCGACTCGAAACGGACGTACGGCACGTCGCTCGGTTCGAACGCCACAATCGTTCCGGTCGCGGGGAGGAACCCGTTGGCCGGATCCTCCGCACACAGGCGCACCTCGATCGCCCAACCACTGAACTCGACGTCGGATTGGTCGTAACCGAGTTCTTCGTTCGCCGCGATTCGCAGTTGCTCTTGGACGAGGTCAATACCGGTGACCTCTTCGGTCACCGGGTGCTCGACCTGGAGACGCGTATTGACTTCCAGAAAGTAGAACTCACCCGTCTCATCGTTGACCAGGAACTCCACGGTACCGACCGATTGATAGCCAATCACGCGCGCCAGCGCCAGCGCGGCGTCGCCCATGGCGGCGCGCATCGCGTCGTCCACTATCGGGGACGGCGACTCTTCGATCAATTTCTGGTGGCGCCGCTGAATCGAGCATTCGCGCTCGCCCAAGTGGACGAGGTTGCCGTGCTGGTCACCGAGTATCTGTATCTCAATATGACGCGAGCGCGCAACGTAGCGCTCGAGGAAGACGCGATCGTCACCGAATCCGTTTGCCGCCTCGCGTCGTGCGCCCGCGACCGCTTCGTCAAGTTGTTTGGCGTCAGTGACGATCCGCATGCCTTTGCCACCCCCACCGGCGGCCGCTTTCACCATTAGAGGAAAACCGACGGATGAGGCATCGCTGGGATCGTCACTCGAGGCGAGTGTCGCGATGCCGGCCTTGACGGCCATCTCTTTGGCCACCAGTTTGTCGCCCATCGCCGCGATCGCGTCGGGCGACGGCCCCACCCAAGTTAGACCGGCCGCCTGGACTCGGCGCGCAAACTCGGCGTTCTCCGAGAGATAGCCGTAGCCCGGGTGGATTGCTTCCGCGCCGCTCTTTCGTGCCGCGTCGAGAATGGCGTCCTGGTCGAGGTATCCGCCGGTAAGTCGAATCGCTTCGTCCGCGTCGCTGACGTGCGGCGCGTGAGCGTCGGCGTCGACGTAGACGGCTACGCAGCGCACACCCATTGAGTGGGCGCCGCGAATGACGCGCCGAGCGATCTCGCCGCGATTGGCAATGAGGAGCGTCGAGAACATCACAGGCGAAAGACTCCGTAACTCGTCGCACCCTCAATTGGTCGACTCCGCACGACCGACAGACAGAGTCCGAGAACGGTGCGCGTATCGCGAGGATCGATGATGCCGTCGTCGCTGATTGTCCCCGTCGCCGCGAGCGCGAGCGATCCTTTTTCTTGCGACTCTTCTACCATGGCGACAACCGCGCGGTCCTCTTCTTCGTCAAAGACCAAACCCTTGCGCTCGGCCTGGCCTCGTCGAACTTGGGACATGACGCCGGCAATTTGCTTGGGACCCATTACCGCAATCTTCGCGGTGGGCCAGAGGAAGGTGAAGCGATTTCCGAAGGCGCGTCCCGACATGCCGTAGGTGCCCGCGCCGTAGGACGATCCGACAATAAGGGTGAGGTGGGGCACGGTCGAGTTCGTCACCGTGTTGAGCATCTGCGAACCTTTTTTGATAATGCCCTCGGCCTCGGCGTCCTTGCCCACCATGTAGCCGGTGATGTTTTGGATGAAAATCAGCGGTACGTCAATCTGATTGCACAGCTGGATGAACTGACCGGCCTTTTCGGCGGCGCGAGGATAGATGACGCCGTTATTGCCGAGAATCCCGACGGGGTAGCCGTGAACGCTCGTCCAACCACAGACAATCGTGCTGCCGTAACGGGCTTTGAACTCTTCGAAGCGCGAACCGTCAACAACGCGCGCGATGATGTCGCGAACGTCGACGGGTTGGCGAAGATCGCGGCTGACAATGCCGAGCAGTTCGTCGGCGTCGTACGCTGGCTCTTCGACGTCGAGTGACGGCTCGGGACCGAGCTTGCGCCAGTTGAGGTGTGAGACAACTTCGCGACAGATTCGAATTGCGTCCAGTTCGTCCTCCGCGAAGTAGTCACCGAGACCCGAGATCTCCGCGTGCATTTGCGCACCGCCGAGCGTTTCGTCGTCGGACTCTTCTCCGGTAGCCATTTTTACGAGTGGTGGGCCAGCGAGGAAAACCTTCGATTGATCCTTTACGACAATGTTGTAGTCCGACAGTCCCGGTTGGTACGCGCCACCCGCGGTCGAGGACCCAAAGACGACACAGACCGTCGGAACTCGCATCTTGGACAGCTCGATGAGGTCGTAGAAGAAGCGACCACTTTCGGCGAAGTGACCGGTGTGCATTCGCCCGCCGCCGCCGCTACCTCCCACGCGAAGGTCGGCCCCGGCCGACTCGACGAAGCTGACGTAGGGGATCTTGTTATCGCGCGCGATCTCGAGTGCACGCGCCCACTTCTTCGCTGAGTACGCGGTTAGCGCTCCACCCAACACGGTGGGGTCGTTGGCCATGACCACACATTCGGTGCCGGCAATGACGCCGATGCCAACGATCATGCCCCCGCCCATGGCGTAGTCCGAGTCGAAACCGGCGAGGGCCGAGATCTCGAGAAATGGCGAGTCGGGGTCGAGTACGAGGGCAATTCGCTCGCGAGCAGGCAATTTGCCCCTCGAACGCATCCGTGCCATGGCCTTTTCACCGCCACCGGCCTCGGCTTCGTCGAGCAGTCCGTCAATGACGCCCAACTGCTCGAGCATGTCGGTACGGTTCTGAGCGAACTGTTCGGACAATACGTCAAGTGTTGAACGGTACGGCGTCGCCAACAACACGTGCTTCATGGGCCGATCCTAGCGACGACGCCCCCGTGGGGTTGGAGCCGCGCACCTCGATCCGACGGCACCCGCACCGACAACGTGGGCGAATGGTGAACGGCGCGCGGTCGTGCCGTTGGACGGCGCGAGCAGCACCCAGGTACAACGAACACGACAAGTAAGGTTGCGGTGTGCGAGTCGCTATTGGTTCAGATCACGCCGGCTTCGAACTGAAAGCAACGCTCGCGCGAACTCTCAGCGAATGGGGCCACGTCGTTATTGATCTAGGTACCACGAACGCCGAGGATTCGGTGGACTACCCCGACTTTGGCGCCGCTGTCGGACAGAGCGTCACCTCGGGCAACGCCGACCTCGGGGTGGTGATTTGCGGCTCGGGCATAGGAGTCTCCATGGCGGCGAACAAAGTTCCCGGCGTGCGCGCGGCACTCGTGCACGACGTCACGTCGGCGCATCTGGCTCGCGAACATAATCACGCCAACGTTTTGTGCTTCGGGGCTCGCCTGATTGGTCCACCCGTTGCCGTCGACGCCCTCGACGCGTGGCTGAACGCCACCCCGGGCGACGGCCGCCACCGGGGGCGCATCGCCAAACTTGATGCTCTCGACGAGGGTCTCAGCAAAGTAGAGAGGTAGCAATGGGTTCATCACCATTTGATTCCTGGATCGCTAACGATGACGAGGTCACGTCACTACTCAGTCGAGAGTGGGAGCGTCAAACAACCACCCTGCAGCTGATCGCCAGCGAAAATTTTGCGTCGCCGTCGGTAATGGCCGCAACCGGTTCAATTCTGACCAATAAGTACGCCGAAGGTTACCCGGGACGTCGCTACTACGGTGGCAATCAGATTGTCGATGAGGTCGAGGACCTGGCCCGTCGTCGATTGACCGCGCTCTTTGGCGCCGACCACGCGAACGTGCAGCCCCACAGCGGCGCGAACGCGAACGTCGCCGTCTACCAAGCTCTGCTCGAGCCCGGCGACACAATCTTGGCGATGCGACTCGATCAAGGTGGTCACCTCACGCACGGCTCGCCCGCGTCGATTACCTCAAAGTGGTGGCACTTCGTGTCCTACGGCGTGACGCCGCGTTCTGATGATCCCGACAGTCCGGGTGAAATTATCGACTTTGACAACGTGCGCGATCTCGCACTCGAGCATCGGCCCAAGATGATCTTGGCCGGGGCGACGGCGTACTCGCGTCGCATCGACCCCGCGCCGTTTCGCGAGATCGCCGACGAGATTGGCGCACTCGTGATGTTCGACTCCGCGCACGTCGCGGGACTGATTGCGGGCGGCTCGCATCCGAACCCGGTGCCCTACGCCGACGTGGTTGCGTTCACGACGCACAAGACCCTTCGTGGTCCGCGCGGCGGTGCGATCCTCTGTCGCGAAGAGCACGCGAAGAAAATAGACTCAGCCGTCTTTCCTGGTCAACAGGGTGGTCCGCTCGAACATTCGATCGCCGCGAAGGCCGTGGCGTTCAAGGAAGCGTCCCAGCCGTCATTCGCCGTCTATACGAATCAAATCGTCGCCAATGCCGAGGCCTTCGCGACGGCGCTCGCGAAAGAGGGATTTCGCAACGTGTCGGGTGGCACAGAAAATCACATGGTGCTCGTCGACCTGCGTGAGTTCGACGCAGAGTTGACCGGCAAAGTAGCCCAAGAAGTCCTCGATCGCGCCGGCATTACGACCAACCGTAACACCATCCCCGACGATCCGCGCAGTCCGTTCATCACCTCGGGGCTCCGCGTGGGCACGGCCGCGCAAACCACGGCAGGAATGAAGGAAGGCGAGTTCGCCACGATCGCGTCACTGATGGCCCACACCCTGCGTCACCGCAGCGATGACGCTGTCGTGGCCCACGTGCGATTGGATGTTGCCGAGTTGTGCGGCGACTTCAATCCCTACGCCAACTTCACTAAGTAGTCAATGCACAACATCGTTGCCTACGTCGCGGTTTTGCTCATTGGAGCAATCGTGACACTGCTCGCAAACATTCCGGCTCGCAAGATTTCATTGCGGGTGGGCTACACCGCCC
>JBBQGY010000066.1:0-9744 GCA_038323435.1 Acidimicrobiales bacterium | reverse complement strand
GGCGTTCTTCGCGATCGTGTCGATCGGCACCGTCGGGCTCTACATTGCCTACGCGATTCCGATTTACCTGCGCGTGCGTTCGAAAACTTTCACACCGGGGCCGTGGAACCTCGGATCGCTCGGTAAGGCGATTGGTTGGATCGCCGTACTGTGGGTGGGGGTCATCACGCTGCTCTTCTTTGCGCCGCAGTTCTACCCATTCTGGGGTACCGCCAACGTGAACAACTTCAACTGGGCCGGGCCGGTCTTCGTGGTCTTGCTCGTCGCGATCTGGCTGTGGTGGAGGGTCTCGGCTCACAAGTGGTTTACGGGACCGGTGATGCAGGGTGACGAGGCCAAGCTCGAGGAGATCGAGATGGGACTCGGCGAGCCCATTTAGTTTCTCGTCAATGGCGCCACCTTCGTTGATTCGAAGGTGGCGCCATTGACATTGGTAGGCGAAGGTTGCCCGCGCCCGCCGTCAACCCTAAAAAGGCTGAATTTCTCAACACTCAAGCCATGTTGCGGACCATTGTGCGCCCTACGACAGGAGAGCAAATGGTGTTTGACGAGAGCGACGGCGAAATGGGCGGGTGCTGGCGAGATCTCGCCGACGTGATGGCGGCCGGCATCAATCGGGTTCTGTTGTACGGCCCGCCCGGAACCGGCAAGACCTTCACCGCGTTGTACTACGGCGATCTCGCCGGTCAGGCCGAGCGGCTGGTGTGCACCGAGGACCTGACGTCGGGGGAGATAACGGGTACGTGGATGCCGGTGGGAGAAAATCGATGGGAGTGGCGCGAAGGTCCGGCGATTCGAGCATGGCGCGGTACACAAGGTCTCGGGGCGCGACTCGTCGTCGACGAAGTGGACCGTGCGTCGGGCGACGCTCTGAGCACCCTGCTCGCCATCACCGACTCGACCGAGTCCGCGAGGTGGCGCAATCCCGAGACGTCCGAGTGGGTGCAACCCGGTCCGAAGTTTTCGGTCGTCATGACGTCCAACATTGACGATCTGAGTGACATCCCGTCATCGCTGCGCGACCGTTTTCCCGTGAGCATTCGCATTGATCGCCCGCACCCCTCTGCGGTGACGAGCCTCAGTAGTGATCTTCGCGGTCCGGCGCTGTCGGGATCGCTCGGACCACTCGAACGCAGAGTTTCACTTCGCAGTTTCTACGCCTTTGACCAACTGCGGCGTCACGTGGGCGCGTCGAGAGCGGCCCACCTCGCGTTCGGCGACGACGTCGCCACCGGGGTTATCGATGCGTTGGCGATCGCGAACCTTTCGTGAGTGGACCTCGCATGTTCCCCGAATTGGTGACGGGGCGCGAGGACGGCTTCGAGCGCGGGCCGTGGACGGTACGACCGGGATCGATATTTCGTGGTGAAGCGAGTTGCAATCTCACCGAACGAATCCTCGAGGTGCCCTTCGGCGCGGACGAAACGTCGAGGGTGGTGCGAGCGCACGAACTCATGCACGCGCGCGTCAGTCCCCACCTACGAGTACCGAGCAGCGCGTTCGAAGGACTCTCTCACCGAGCGCTCGAATGCGCGGAGGAACTTCGGGTGAACTCTCTCGTCGCACGAGTCGGATTCGATCTCGGCCTCTTACGTGACGGCTCGGAGAAGGCGGGCGGCAAGCGACTCGGTGAGAGCGGCAACTGGGGCGAGGCAGTCTGTTTCTTGATGGCGGTACTCGGGACGGGGGGAGAAAAGGAGTACCTCGCGGGAATCCGCCAGTCCAGCCCGTCGTGGCTCGCGGGGCTCCGAGCACTTCGAGCGCACGCCCTCGCAACGGTGGGCGAGATGTCCACGTCCCAGCTCGGGTCGACGCAACTGAACGATGACGATGTGCCGAGGGGTTACGCCAACGCCACGATGACGCTGGCGCGGGTTCTCACGGAGTCAATGTCGGCGCGCCCTCCGCGCACAACTGACGAGATGCGTGCATTTCGACGTTCGCTCGAACCGGGCGGTCGCCGCGCGCCGAGCGGACAGTTCGCGTCATTGAACTTTGACGAGGGTGTCGCGCTGCGTTCGCGACCACGCAGCAGTGGGGTGCGCCGAGCTCGCCCGAGCGTTAATGGGGTGACGATGCGCTTCCCGAGTCGGTTACTGACCGACAGCCAACGTCGAGCGTTCGCTGGACGCTCGACCCACCATGGCGGCATCGTCATCATTGATCAGTCCGGTTCCATGGACCTCGATCCGGGTGCACTGACTGATCTGCTGCGCCGGGCGCCCAATGCAGTGATTGTCGGCTACAGCCACTGCCCGGGCGATCGGGGCGACACGCCCAATGCGTGGGTGCTGGCCGAGCGCGGTGTAGTCGCACAGGACGTACCGGTGGGCAACGTCGGCAACGGCGTTGATGGCCCGATGCTGGCGTGGGCGATTCGCCAGCGCCACGCCCGCGAACCGATTGTCTGGGTCACCGATGGTCAGGTCACCGATTCGAACGATCATCCTGACGAGGAGCTGACGACTGAGTGCGCACGACTGGTGTTGCGCCACCGTGTTCGGCTTGTTCGACAGCTCGTGGGGGCGGGCGCATTGTTGTCCCGGGTCAACCCAATGCGACGTTCCGAGTGGTCGAATTTCGGTCGACTGGGCCGAAAACTCGGCGAATTAGAGCAATTGGTGGTGTCACAGCCCTGATTTAGGATTTCCCTTGCATCGAACACCTGTTCGCCGTAGTATTACGAACAGGTGTTCGCTTAGTGGGAGGTGGTGACATGGCGGCTATTGAAGTCATTGAGTACGAAGAGAGTCAAGTTCTCGATATGCGTCCGTATCTTCGACTCGTGGAGGTCGCGGCCATTCCCGCACCACGTCGCACGGGCCCAACTATTGCCCAACGTCGGGCCGCTCGAGCACGGATGATGCATCGGCGCCGTCGCACGATTGTTGTGCTCGCTCTGGTCGCGGGTGTGGCCCTATTGGACTTTCCGGGCAACGCGTTCGGCGGCGTGACGGGCGCCGGTCTTTCGACGGACCTCGCGAACAGTTCGGTCCTCGCGTCGGGCATGAACTACGTGGTGCAACCGGGCGATTCAGTCGGTTCCATTGCGGCGTTGATGAATCCTGTGAATCCGTCGATTGCACGCGACGCGCTCGTCGACCAGATCCACTCCACCGTCGTCGTGCCCGGCGAGCACATCGTAATCCCCTAAATTTCAAGGGAATTAGGTGTATCGTGAGTACATGCGTTGTCCCTTTTGTGCGGCTGACGACGACCGGGTTGTCGATTCTCGCCTCGCAGAAGATGGAGTTGCGATCCGGCGGCGTCGAGAGTGTTCGGCGTGCCTGCAGCGCTACACGACCTTCGAGCGAATTGACGAGATTGGCGTCTACGTCGTCAAGCGTTCGGGCGAACGTGAACCGTTCGATCGCGCCAAAATCTTGGCGGGGGTTCGAGCCGCCGCCAAGAACCGTCCCGTCGATGAAGAAGCGCTCGACGTGATGGTGGTCGCTATTGAAGAGACGATGCGACTGCTGAGTCGCGACGTGACCACCGAGGAGGTGGGGATGGCCGCGCTCGACGCGCTGCGCGACGTCGACGACGTGGCCTACGTCCGCTTCGCCTCGGTCTACAAGGGATTCGAAGGGGCCGATGACTTTGCTCGCGAAATCGGCATGCTGGTAAAGACCACCGCCCCCAAACTGCGCAGCTGACGTGCGCGCGCTCCAGATTCAACCGCGCTGTGCCATGGCGATCTACGCCCACCCCGACGACGCCGACGTGGCGGCCGGTGGCGTGTTGGCGCAGTGGGCGAGTGACGGCTGTGTCGTGCACCTGGTGGTCGTCTGTGACGGTTCAAAGGGTTCGCACGCCCCCCAGGCGGTCGCGGGACCCCTGCGTGAACTTCGCGCTCAGGAGCTGCAACTCGCGGCCGATCTGCTGGGCATTACGTCGGTGACGAGTCTGGCGCGCGTGGACGGCGACGTCGTCAACGACGACGACCTGCGCTCGACGCTCGTGGGACTGATTCGTGACTTCCGCCCTGACGTGGTAGTAGGTCCCGATCCCACCGCGACGTTCTTTGGCGGGGTCTACGTAAACCACCGTGACCACCGCGAGACCGGTTGGGCGCTGCTCGACGCCGTCGCACCGGCGGCCGCCATGCCGCTGTACTTTCCAACCCGGGGCGACCCGCACCAGGTGGGACAACTGCTGTTGAGCGGCACCCACGAACCCGATGTCGTCGCCGACGTCACCGGGACCATTGACACCAAGGTGAAGGCGGTCCTCGCGCACGCGTCACAGTTGGCCGGCGACGCCGACGCGATTCGTGACGTCGTCTACGGACGGGCCGAGCAGGCCGGCCGGCCCATCGGGGCCGCGTTCGGTGAGGTTTTTCGCAGTGTCGAACTCGCCTTCTGAGAACCCGACGGTCGACGACGCGCCGGTACTGCACGTCGACCTCGACGCGTTCTTCGCGTCGGTGGAAATCCTGGACGACCCCTCCCTGCGGGGCAAACCAGTCGCCGTCGGGGGTGGGGCCGAACGTGGCGTTATTGCGAGCGCCAGTTACGAAGCACGCCGGTACGGCGTGCGTAGTGCCATGGCGAGTGTCGTCGCGATACGACGCTGCCCGGAACTGATCATTCTGCCCGGGCGCTTCGATCGCTACGAGGTCTATTCGCGCCAATTTCACGACATTGTCCGTGATTTGACGCCCGATTACGAGTCTCTCGGTCTCGACGAGGTATTCGCGGACCTGCGAAGCCTCCGACGACTGCGGGTTCGACCGCTCGAAGCGGCCGACGCGCTGCGGACTCGCATCACGAATGAACTGGGACTGCTCTGCGGAGTCGGTCTCGGGCGCAACAAACTTTTTGCGAAACTCGCCTCCAAGGCGTCCAAGCCCACGATCGTCGACGGACGACTGGTCCACGGAGCCGGTGTCGTCTGGGTCGACCCAGCGCTCGAAAAAAAGTGGCTCGAGGAGCTGCCCGTTCGCGCGCTGTGGGGCGTTGGTCCCGCCACCGCGGCGAAGCTGGAGAAGCTGGGACTTCGTTGGGTGCGCGACCTCGCCCGCGTCGACGAAAGCACCCTGGCGGCGCACCTCGGCGTCGCAATGGCCTCCACGCTCGCCGCCTACGCCCGGGGCGAGGACAAGCGCAACGTCGAAGTCAATCGCGTGGGCAAGTCCGTGGGTCACGACGAAACATTCGCCAAATCTCTCGCCGGGATCGGTGCGTTGAGCGAAGCCGCGAAGAGCCACGCCGGAATCGTGGCGCGCGCGCTGCGCGGTGAGTCGCGCGTCGCTCGCACGCTGACGGTCATCGTGCGATTCGACGATCTGACGAGCGTCAGCCGGTCCCAGACGCTGTCGTTCGGTGTCGACGACGAGTACGCGATCACCACGATTGCCGTGGCGTTGCTGCAGTCGATCGAGTTGCCCCAGAACGTTCGACTGCTGGGACTGCACGCGTCGTCGTTCTTGGAGCGCGATGATAATCACCTGCAGCTGTCGTTCGGTCTCGACGAAGGGTCGGGTACTAGTCGGGGCCGGGCCGAGGCGATCTCGCGCGAGCACCAGGTCGGTAACGAGGCGCTACGTGACGCCGTCGATGAGGTACGAGAGAAGTTCGGTTCGAGTGCGGTCGGTACCGCGGCGGAACTCGGTGAGCGGGGTATTGACATTGCTACCCAGCGCGGTCGCCACGCGTTCGGTCCCGAGCGTCAGACCGACAGTTGACGACGCCTGTTGCTCGCTAACGCACGCGCAGTGAGCCGTGGGAGTCGCGAAGGCTACTCTCGAAACCATGGCCCTCTCTTCTCGTAGCGCCATTACCGACACCGCGGACGAGAGCGTGACGGGCTTCGCGACGCGGCCATTCTTTCGCCCCGACATTCAGGGACTGCGCGCCGTCGCGGTCATCCTCGTCATTCTCGCCCACGCGCACGTCGCGGGATTCGCCGGCGGGTACGTCGGCGTTGACGTGTTCTTCGTCATTAGCGGCTACGTAATTACGGGACTTCTACTGCGTCAACGTCCGAGGAGTGTTCGCGCGAACCTCGCTCGCTTCTACGCGCGACGAATTCGACGAATCGTTCCCGCGGCGACGGTGGTGCTCGGCGCGACGACGTTGGCGTCGGACTACCTTCTCGGTCAGAACTTCGATCCGAAACTTCTCGGTGACGTGCGCTGGGCGTCGCTGTTCGCGGCGAACTTTCGACTCATCAACACCGGCAGTAACTATTTCATCTCCGGTCTCGCGCCGTCGCTCGTTACGCACTACTGGTCACTGGCCGTCGAGGAGCAGTTCTACCTCTTCTATCCACTCGTCGTCTTTTCGCTCTTGTTGTTCGCTTCGCGGCGCCACCGCACTCGACTCGTGGGCGTCGTGCTTTTCGTGGGTGTCGTAGCGTCGGCGTGGTGGTCGTTTCATCTCACGTCGATCCACCCCACCGCCGCGTACTATTCGCCGTTCACCAGATTTTGGGAGTTGGGCCTCGGCGGACTCGTCGCGGTGGCGCCGGCCGCGTGGGCGAGGCGCCGGCCCGTAATGAATGGACTGCTCGCGGTGGGCGCGGTCGTGGTGCTTTCCGAAGTGGTCACGCGATTGTCGACCACGAGTGCTTACCCGGGTGTCCTCGCGTGGTGGCCCTGTGCCGCCACCGCAGTGCTGCTCTGGACCGGTCAGTCGAGCGTGTACGGGGCGCCGGCGACGTGGCTCGCGTGGCGACCACTGCGCTACATCGGTGATATCTCCTACTCCCTGTACTTATGGCACTACGTCTGGCTCATGCTGCCCCTCCAGATGGTCCATCCGCCGACGTCGGCGTGGGCCACACCACTCGAGATTCTGGGCACCCTGGCGTGCGCCGTAGCCTCATATCACCTGTTGGAGAATCCAATTCGCCACTCTGAGCGCCTCGATCGTGACCGGTGGGCGGTGTTCTTGCTTCTGGTCATCTGTCTCGCCGTGTCGTGGGACGTGACCATATTCATAGGCCACCTCGCCCACGTGCACTAATCGGTCAACTCGTGAGGTTCATGGGCGCCGAGGGAGCGATGCGCACGTGATAAATCGACGCAATGCGCCGTACGACGTAGGTGGCGAGGACGTTTTCGCCCACGTAACTGAAGTGGATGCCGTCACTGGCGCGCAGAATCTCGGGCACGCCGTTCACGCGCGCCGCGGTGCGAAAGTCCAGTTTCGGGGTCGCGAGCAGGTTGTAGGTCGGCAGGAACGTGGCGCCGGGCACGGTCGTGACCACACTCGAGTAGAGCGAGTTCAAGATCTCGGCCCCTTGGCGGTACTGGACCGGTTGCATGATGGGCATGCCCACCCAGAGCACGTAACTGCCGAACTTCGACGCCAATTTCGTCATGGCGAGCACGCGGGCGCGGTAGGCCGCGTGCCACTGTGCCGATCCGAAGATCGCGGCGCGACCGTTCACGACGATGCCCTGTTCGTCGTTGGCGCCGAACGTCATCACCACCAGATGGGGTCGGTACTGGTGAAGAAAATGTCGAAGGTGGCGCGGCCAGTTGTAGTACCACGGCGTCACCAGTCCGGTCGAGGAAATATCCATCAGTTGGAGATGGAGACCGGGCGCGCGGGAGAGTTCGCGCGCGAGTCCCCACCCGAGATCGTTACCGAGTGAGTCGCCGACTTCGAGAACGACGCACTGTCCGAGCGCGACGTGGGCACTCGTGAGCGACACGGCCGGCGTGCTCGCGAAATGACAACCTCGGCGCGGCGCGGTGAAGGATGCGGTACTGGTCACCGGCGACTGTGATCGTGTCGGTTGATAGGGCGGCGGCGCGGTCGTACTGGTCGTCGAGTGGGCATTCGTTGGCGCGGTGGTGGTGGTCGGACTGGCGACCACGTGGTGAGGGTTTTGGAGCACGAAGCCGACGATGACGAGCACCGCCAAAATGGCGCTGAGCATCAGGCGCAAGGGCCAGCGTTGCATTGTACCCCCACGAGTCAATCAATAATGCGCTTCCAATTCGAGAGTAACAGCACAAACAAATCGCCTCGTGCAATCGTCGTCAAATTGTCATGTTGTGGTGATTCTCATTAACGTTGTTCAAGCAACGAGGGACAGTGCGGGGCCGTCAACGAGGTCGGACGGGGGACGTGAGAAAACGGTCGTCAGGCGTTGACGGTGACGAGTGTCCCGATTGGCGTGAAGGGCCAAATGACCTTCGCCGCCGAGAACGTCATCTCCACGCAACCGAGACTCTGCGGTGATCCGTAGTAGGAGCGGAGGAATCCGTGCAGGGCGTCGCCCCCGTTGAAGTACGACACCCACGGAATGCCGGGGTCGCTGTAGTGCGAACCGTCGGGGTTGGTGCCCGACATGGTCTGGGTGGCGTAGCGCAGGTAGACGGGATAGGTGCCCGTCGCGGTGGGCGCGACCGAGATTCCGGTGTTGGCGAGAGTGCGAAACTTCACGTGACCGGCCACGTACAGCGTCGTTGTTTGAGGCGAGGACTCCGACACCACGACGTAGTTGTACGAGGCCGGATCGACCCGGTGGTGCTGTACCGCGGCAATCAGGTCCGTCCACGTGGCGACGTCCGCGACGCCGGTCGTCGGGAGTTGGCTGACGTTCTGAAAGTTCATGAGTGCACCGCGCAGGATCGGCGTGTCAACGCCCACCCGCCACTGCGCACTGAGTGACGCGGGCAGGTCGGCGTACTTCCAGTTAAAGGTGCCGGGCGCTTGCACTGTTGGATCACTTAGGGCCACGTTCGGGGTGAAGTCGACGGGTAGGTAGTTCAGTTCGGCGAGCAGTTGGGTTTCGAGGGTCACGTTCGCCTCAACGGTGGCGGCGTAGGGGCGCAGCGCGGCGAATGTGCACGTCCTCGCGCAGTTCATTTTCGTCGGTGCGCTGATTGTGTACGTCACTGAGGGGGTGAGTGGTCCAACGGCAACGGCCTGCACGTCACGCGACCCGATCTGTTGCCACTTGACGGCGATCGCCGGCGACGTGCGAAGAACCGGCAACTTGGCCGCACTCGTCGGCATGGTGAAATGCAGTCGCAGTAACGGTAATTTGTTCGAAAGTTCCATTGGCGCCGTGCTCGTCACCAAAATGGTGGCCTTCGCGGCGGCGCCGAGCGCCGGCACCAGAGTGGCAACGAGGACGCCAGCCACGAAGGTGAGAGGCAGCGCCACGCGTCGGATCATTCCGCAATAATACTGGCGATTCCTCGCGAACCATCCTCACCTACGCTGGGTAGTGAAAGAGGAGTCACCATGGCACTAATCAAGACTGTCGGAGTACTGCTGATCATCGGTCTCGTACTGTGGGCGGTGTTTGCCGTGGTGCACTTCCTCGCCGGAACGATCCTGGTCGTGATTGAACTACTCATTGTGGCGGCGATCGCCCTAGCGGTCTATCGATACTTCAACAAGAAGAAGGCTGAGTAGTCGCCGATTAGGATGGTCACTTCTGGCGGCGTGGCCGAGTGGTTAGGCAGGGGCCTGCAAAGCCCCGTACTTGGGTTCGAATCCCAACGCCGCCTCAAGTGCATTGCTGGATTTTTGCCGTCTACATGCGGGTTCGGTGCCACAGCAATTGCCACAGTAATTATCAGACACGTTTCTGCGACAGTATTTTGACGTAAGAAGTCGTGGTGAATACTGTGGCAAATGCGGAACCTCTCAGCCCAAATGGGACACTTTGAGATTATCGTCTAAGCCCTCACCTCCTCTAAAACCGGCGGATTGATCCACACGACTTGGTCGATTTCGAGGGCCCGAGGTGGCCGGTTTCGGAATCGTTCAGGGTGGA
>JBBQGY010000065.1:0-9763 GCA_038323435.1 Acidimicrobiales bacterium | reverse complement strand
GCTCTATCCGCTGAGCTACGGGGGCAATGTGTTGCTATTCGTGGGTTTTCAGGCTCGAACCTTTCGCCCTAGCCCCGTCCGGTGCACCGAGAGCATCGATTCCTTGGAAAAGCCCACATCTCTCTGCTAAAAACTATCTCGCTCAGTGTACGTCCTCGCGCAATGACGAGGCCGTGAAATCGGCCTACGAGATTATTTGAGGTGCTAACGCCTCGTCAGTACGGGGGGCCGCAATCCTCGATGGTGGGTCGGTGGCGATGCAGTTCTTTCGCTGCACCGCAGCGCCATCGAGTACGACGACCAACGCCCGTGTCGTTCAATGTCAACAGAAATCTGCTCACAAACGTCGAATAATGACAAATCCGCCGACACGTTGACAACCATGGTGATCAGCAAAAACATCTACTAGGTTCAGGTTCATCAAGTCGTCATCGTTTCTTGTTTATCTGACTACATTCGAGGTAAATCTCATCGAGTCGCCAAACTGGCCGCAGACTGCCGCAGATCGTCTTTACCGTCGGTGCCGCCAAGCAAAAGTGAATCAACCCGATGGTGGTGGCCAGATGGGGCGCAGTCGTCGGACAGCAATCGTCCTCGCCTTCGCCGTTGCGCTCAGCGCATCATCCGTCATTGCCACCACCAGTGCCGATTCCGCGAGCGGACTTCAAAATCCCCTCACTAATGTCGCTCCAATTCCGAATTTCTATCTTTCAGTTTTTAGCTCGATTGTCGCCGGAGTCGCGGTGACGACAGCCAATCCCTGCTTCGTCGGCGGAGTCTCGAGGTACGTCAACACGCCGTCCTGCACTGACCTGGTGCTGCGCGCCATCAACCACGCCCGCGCCTCGGAGCACGTCAAGAAAATGGTGTTGCCCAGGAACTGGTTGCGCCTCGCGCCGGCCCAACAACTCTTCGTGGTCATTGACCTCGAACGAGTGGATCGCGCACTGCCGCCCTACCTCGGTCTTAACGCTGCGCTCAACGCGAGTGCCGTTGTCGCCGCCCGCCGTCACGGTGACCCCTAGCGGTTCCCGGTTTCGCCGCTAACGCGTGGGCGAGCGTCTGGGCGCAGCAGTTTTCGCCACTCGAGGCGGATTACATATGGATATACGACGACGGGTGGGGCGAGACTTCCGCGACGTCCAACATCGATTGCACGAGCGCTCTATCCACGAAGTGCTGGGGTCACCGCAATGTACTGCTCAACCTCGCGCTTTCCCCCAACCCACCGGTCGGCCGTTCGTGTCGGATCTGTGAAGTGGGGGCTGGCTACGCCGCGGGGTTTCCCGATGACAACTTCGCTGCACTGATTGAACGGCCCGCGAGAGTTCCACCCGCAATGACCTTCACGTGGGCGCGCAACGTCGTGCCGTACCTTCGCAAGGCCATTCGTCCGCCCGCGTAACGGATCACGAAGTCTCGCCGCAACGTCCACGCGCCGCCACATTCTTCGCGAGCATCATAGGACTATGACGGTCCGTGTTCACGCCGACGTGTTGAAGGATCACCGACCGTGAATCGCTCGGCCAACTTTGCGCCGTGATTTTGACGAGGCCCCAACCTTCGGCGCCGGTTGCGCACGTGTGACGCACGAATACGGCACCCGTTGTGAGACGAACCAACCTGAAGGTCGTTGAAAATAATGTACCGCCCTGGCCCGTAGCAACTTCTAGTGTTTGATAATGAGTGAAACACCGATCCGCGTATCTCTCCTCGCCGACAGCGCGACGCTGAATGCGAACGACGTCACGATCGGTGGCGTGTCGTTGGGTGATCTCGCCACGACCTACGGCACGCCGCTCTTCGTCTACGACGAAGCCACGCTTCGCTCGAGGTGTCGTGAGACGGCCAGCGTATTCGACGACGGCGTAGCGTTCGCTTCGAAATCGTTCTTGTGCGGTGCGATGGCGCGATTGGCCTTCGAAGAGGGCCTCTGCGTTGACGTGGCGACCGGTGGGGAACTCGACATTGTGCTTCGTGCGGGGGTGCCGGCGAGTCGCATCATCATGCACGGGAATAATAAATCACACGACGAATTGGCATCAGCCATTGCCGTAGGCGTTCATCGTCTGATTGTCGACAACTTCGACGAAATTAGGCAACTGAGGACTATGGTCAACGTCGAGTCGCCCGTGGACTGTTTGGTGCGCGTGACGCCTGGCGTAGAAGCCCATACCCACGAGTTCGTACGCACCGGACAAGAAGACACCAAGTTTGGATTCTCGGTGGCGACCGGGGACGCCCGCCGGGCGATTTCGATACTCCAAGAGATTGCGGGTCTCACGTTGCACGGAGTGCACGCCCACATTGGGTCGCAGATTTTCGAGGTCACCGGTTTTGTCGAGACGATGAAGATCCTCGCGGACTTCACGCACAACGACATGTTCGACGAACTGTGCGTCGGCGGGGGTCTGGGCGTTGCGTACGTGGCCGGCGAATCGGCGCCGTCAATCACCCAATGGGGAGAAGCAATCCGCCGTGCGGCTCACGAGAGTGGAATCAGGTCCGACGTTCGTATCATCGCCGAGCCCGGACGCGCGATCGTCGCGCAGGCCGGTTTGACGTTGTACACCGTTGGCGCGGTAAAGCCAGTAACTCAACGCGTGTATATGGCGGTGGACGGTGGTATGAGCGACAATCCACGACCCGTGCTGTACGGCTCGGGCTACGAGGCATTTGACATTGCTCATCCGTTGGCAGCGCGGCCCCAGGCGGTCCGTCTCGTCGGCAAGCACTGCGAGAGCGGCGACGTATTGATCGACGAGGCGTTCTTGCCCGCGAAGACTGGTGTGGGCAGCGTCATCGCGACACCGGTCACGGGCGCTTACGGCTATTCGATGGCGTCGAACTACAACCGCGCGACGAGACCGGCCGTGGTCTTTGTCGCCGATGGGCACGCTCGTGAAGTCCTACGTCGCGAGACCTTCGACGACCTCGCACGCCTCGAAGTGTGAGAACGCTTCATCGGTCGAGTCGGTTAGCCTTGCTGAGTGGAGAAACCGGTCATTAGAGTCGGCATCATCGGGGCTGGATTTGTGGGCAGTTCTCTTGTTCGCCTTCTTAGTGATCCCACTCGACAGGCGGCATTGCTCGACGCGGCCACCGGAAATTTGGAGCTCGTCGGCGTGGCGGTTCGCGACTCCGCCAAGCCCCGTTCGGGCATTCCCGAGCACCTGCTCACGACCGACGCGGGTGAACTCGCCGCGCGCAACGACCTCGACATACTCGTCGAACTCACCGGTGGAGTTGAACCGGCCCGAACCCATATCGAAACCGCGTTAAAGAATGGTGTATCGGTCGTGACGGCCAACAAGGCCCTGATGGCCGAGGCCGGCACGGCGCTCGCGCAACTAGCGCACGAGCACAGCGCCGACCTCTTTTACGAAGCGGCCGTTGGCGGTGGCATTCCAATTCTTCGCGCCCTTCGTTCGTCGCTCGCCGGAGAGCGGATTGAACGAGTGATGGGCATCGTGAACGGCACCACGAACTTCATCTTGTCCAAAATGACGAGCGAGGGGGGTGATTACTCCGACGCGCTCGCCGAAGCACAGTCCCTCGGTTACGCCGAGGTCGATCCCACGGCCGACGTCGAAGGATTCGACGCCGCCGCCAAAGTGCAGATCCTCTCTTCGCTGGCCTTCGGCACTGAACTATGCGGCGAAGAGATCTCGCGCGAAGGAATATCCCGGGTTCGTTCCAAGGACGTCGAATTCGCTCTTCGGGCGGGCTACGTGATCAAGCTCCTCGGCGTCGCCGAACGAGTAGGGGAGTCGGGCATCTCGCGCCGTGTCCACCCCGCGATGATTCACGAACAACACCCACTCGCGTCAGTCCACGGCGCAATGAACGCGGTATTCGTCGAAGGAACGAGCAGCGGTCCGCTGATGTGGCTCGGCCAAGGCGCCGGCGGGGAACCCACCGCCACCGCGGTGCTCGGCGACGTGCTGGACGCCGCTCGAAACAGGGTCAGCGGGCGTCATGATGTTCCCTTCACGGTTGATACAACGCTGCATACCGTCAACGCCGGTGAACTCTCAAGCGCGTTCTACGTCAGTATTGAAGTTCTCGACCGACCGGGCGTCCTCGCGGCGGTCGCGACCATTTTTGGCGACCACGGCGTCTCAATTCAGTCAATGGAACAGTCCGGCTTCGGTGACGAAGCACGACTCTCGTTTTTCACGCACCACGCTACGACTAGCGACGTGGAGGCGACCGTCGACGCCCTCGCCAAGCTCGACGCCGTCGATTCGATTGGTGCATGTATTCGCGTAATCGACGGGAGCGGCGAGTGAACGGTTGGAATGGACTACTCACGGAGTATGCCGAGTGGTTTGACCTCGATGGAGTCGATGAGATCATCACGTTGCAAGAAGGCAACACTCCACTCATCCGTGCCGATCGTCTCTCGGAGAAGCTCGAAGCCGATATCTGGCTGAAATACGAAGGTCTGAATCCATCGGGTTCGTTCAAAGATCGCGGAATGACGATGGCGATAACCAAAGCGAAGGCCCTCGGCGCCCAGACCGTCATCTGCGGGTCGACCGGCAACACGTCGGCGTCCGCGGCCGCGTACGCCGGTAAGGCCGGTATGGACTGCGTCGTACTCGTGCCCGAGGGACGCATCGCGCTGGGCAAACTAGCCCAGGCGATTGTTTATGGCGCTCAGGTCATCCAGATTCGCGGCAACTTCGATCAGGCGCTCAATCTCGCGCGTGAACTGACCCAACACCTTCCAATCACCATTGTGAACTCGATCAACCCCGACCGGATCGAAGGTCAAAAAACGGGAGCGTTTGAAATTGTCGACGTGCTCGGTACGGCGCCCGACATTCTCGCGATTCCCGTTGGCAACGCGGGCAACATTACGGCCTACTGGCGAGGGTTCACGCAGTACCACTTTGCCGGTCACTGCACGACGCTGCCCAAGATGTGGGGATTCCAGGCCGCCGGGGCGGCACCGATTGTCCTTGGTCATCCCGTCACGAATCCCGAAACTATCGCGACCGCCATCCGAATTGGTAACCCCGCGAGCTGGGTGCCCGCCCTCGAAGTTATCCACGAGTCGCTGGGCGATATTCGAGCCGTCACCGACGACGAGATTGTCGACGCCTACCGTTACGTTGCGCGCTACGAGTCAATATTCTGCGAACCGGCCTCGGCGGCATCGGTGGCGGGCATCATGAAATTTGGCGTGCCGAAGGGCTCAACGGTCGTCTGTGTCCTCACGGGCAACGGCTTGAAGGACCCCGACACCGCGATTGATACGAGCGTGACACCTGACGTGATCGACGCCAACTTGAAAGCACTTTTAGCGAAACTGAGTTAGGTGTTTGACTTATTCGGCGAGTCGGCTACACTTCTACTTGTCGTCCTCGTCCGGTCCATTCACCGACGTGAGGAACTCTTTCCAGACGACATTTCTTGTTTTTCTTCTCCGTTCTCCTGAACTTTTGCGAGCGGTGAGAAAGGATACTTAATGGCTGTAAAGCCCTCCCCAGATCGGTCCGATCTCGAGTCAAAGACTCGCGAAGACCTTCAAACCATTGCCAAAGTAAAGGGCGTCGATGTCACGGCACGCGCCACGAAGGCGTCCCTTATTGAAGCGATCATGAGTGATCCGAGTCCAGTCGATACCGCGGCACCGGCTCCTGCGTCGTCACGAGCGGTGCGTTCGCGCCGCACCGTGGCAACCCCCAGCGACGACTTCGACGATCTACTTGGTGAGTTCGTCGCTGACGCCACCGTTGATCGCGTTGAAACAACAAACGGTTCATCGACCTCGGCCGACACCGCACCGGAAGCGCCCTCGTCGAATGGCGTCAGCGATCGTGCGCAGAGCAACACTCGCCTGAACAGTCAGCCGCGCCAAGAGCGCCAACCGCGCGAAGATCGCCAGTCCCGCGACGTTGGTAACGATGCCGGCGGTCGCAACCGCCGCAACCGGCGTAACCGCAACGGCCGCGAACGATTCGCGGGTGACTCAATGCCCAACGCCGATCAGCCCTACGCGGGCGAACTGATTGAGATCGAAGG
This sequence comes from Acidimicrobiales bacterium, assembly GCA_038323435.1. Classification (GTDB taxonomy): domain Bacteria; phylum Actinomycetota; class Acidimicrobiia; order Acidimicrobiales; family RAAP-2; genus RAAP-2. Next base: position 3,730 of record JBBQGY010000065.1, on the reverse strand, counting down.
TCTCTTGGACCTTCGTGACGACGGATACGGATTTTTGCGAACCCGCAGTTACCATCCGTCGCCCAACGACGTGTACGTCTCGATCAACCAAGTCCGTCGCTACCACCTTCGTAAGGGCGACTCCATCGTCGGTGGCTTTCGCCCCGCCGCGTCGAACGAAAAGTACCCCGCGCTGTTGCGCGTCGACAGCGTCGCGGGGATGGACCCCGAGGTCGCACGACTCCGTCCGCGCTTCGAAGACCTGACGCCACTATTTCCCGACGAGAAGTTGAACCTCGAAACTAACGAGGGCAAATTCGACCTCACGCCGAGAATCGTCGACCTGTTGTCGCCCATTGGTAAGGGTCAGCGTGGCCTCATTGTCTCACCCCCGAAGGCCGGTAAGACCACGGTGATGAAGCAGATTGCGCAGTCGATCGAGGCCAATAATCCTGAGGTGCACCTCATGGTGCTGCTCGTGGACGAACGGCCCGAAGAGGTGACCGACATCCGTCGTTCCGTCAAGGGTGAAGTCATATCGTCGACCTTCGACCGTCCCGCCGAAGAGCACACCCACGTCGCTGAGCTCTGCATCGAGCGCGCCAAGCGACTCGTTGAGCAGGGCCGTGACGTCGTGATCATTCTCGACGGCATCACCCGTCTCGCTCGTGCGTACAACCTCGCCGCCCCCGCCACGGGACGCATCATGTCCGGTGGCGTTGACTCGGGAGCCCTCTACCCTCCCAAGAAATTCTTCGGTGCCGCTCGCAATATTGAAGAGGGCGGATCGTTGACGATCCTCGCCTCGGCCCTTGTCGAAACCGGTTCGAAGATGGACGAAGTTATTTTCGAAGAGTTCAAGGGAACGGGCAACATGGAGCTGCGCCTCGACCGACGACTCGCCGAGCGTCGGATCTACCCGGCCATTGACGTCAACGCGTCGTCCACTCGACACGAAGAGTTGCTCTTCAGCCGCGAGGCATTGCCCCAAGTCTGGAAACTGCGTCGCGTCTTGAACGGTCTGGCCTCCGAGGGTCGCGAAGCCGCTGGGCTTGAACTGCTGATCGACAAGTTGAAGACCACTCGTTCTAATGACGAGTTCCTCAACGAGATCGCCCGGGGCCCCGCACCCACCAGTTGATTTGCCGCTAAACTTCCTCTTCGCTACAAGGAGCACTTATGAAGTTAGATATTCACCCAAAGTACGGCGAAGCGACCGTCCGTTGCTCGTGCGGGAACACCTTCACGACCGAGTCAACCAAGTCCGCGATCACCGTGGAACTCTGCAACGAGTGCCACCCCTTCTTCACGGGCAAGCAGAAACTCGTCGACACCGGTGGCCGCGTTGAGCGTTTCCAGCGTCGGTACGCGCAAAAGACCAAGGGTCGCGCCCCGAAGGCTTAGGCCCCGAGCGCCTCACCGTTCGTGCGCTCCGTCGATGAAACCCTAAACGTCCTCCAAGACGAGTTGCGTTCGGTTGAATCGTCCCTCGCCGAGCCCGACGTCGCCAGCGACCTCATACGACTGCGCGATTTGTCGCGTCGCTTCAAAGAACTTGCCGAAATCAACAATGCGTGGAACGAGTTAAAGGCCGCCCAGTCCGACCTCGACACCGCCAAAGAGATGTTCAACGAATCAAGCGGCGACGACCGTGAACTCTGGCGTGACGAAATGAACACCGCTGAGACCAAAATTCCTGATTTGGAGATGACCCTCGAGACGTTGCTGCTCCCTCGTGACCCCAACGAAGGCCGTAACGTGATTTTGGAAATCCGCGGCGCTGAAGGTGGCGAAGAGGCCAATCTTTTCGCGAGCGATCTCGCCCAGATGTATCGCCGCTACGTCGCCAACCGCGGGTGGAAACTCGAAGTCATCGAAGAGCGCGAATCTGAACAGGGTGGCCTCGATGAAGCCATCTACCTGATTAAGGGTGACGATACGTGGGCTCGACTTGAACACGAGGCCGGTGTCCATCGCGTCCAGCGCGTTCCCGTCACCGAAGCCAAAGGTCGAGTGCACACGTCGTCGGCCACGGTCTCGGTGCTACCGGAAGCCGAAGAGGTCGACGTACCCGTTAACGCGAGTGACCTCAAGATCGACGTGTACCGTTCATCGGGTCCCGGCGGTCAGAGCGTCAATACGACCGACTCGGCAGTACGAATCACGCACCTGCCCACCGGCATCGTCGTGGCGATGCAGGATGAGAAGAGCCAGATTCAAAACCGCGCGAAGGCCCTCATCGTGTTGCGTTCGAGGTTATTGAAGGCGGCACAGGACGCTCAGGCGAGTGAACTGAGTGATCTGAAACGTTCACAGTTGGGCAGCGGTGGACGAAGTGAGAAGATTCGTACGTATAACTTCAAAGAAAATCGAGTGACTGACCACCGGATCAATCTGACGACCTACACGCTCGATTCAGTCCTCGCCGGTTACCTCGATCCCTACGTCGACGCGTTACTCGCCGAAAAGCGGGCACGCCAATTGGCTGAGAGTGATGGACGCTAATCCCTACTTGGTCACCGAGTTAATCAACGTCGGTCTCAATCGGCGAGAGGCCCGGTGGCTCGTCGACGAGTTCATGGCCGACCCCGACCACGAAGCCATTGCCGCGCTTCGCGCCGCCACCGATCGTCGATTAAGTGGCGAACCACTGCAATACGTGATCGGCCACTGGCCATTTCGCACGCTCGACCTCGACCTCGACGCGCGGGTCTTAATTCCCCGTCCCGAGACCGAGGAACTCGTTGGTGTCGCATTGGAAGAGTTAGCACGCAGTAACATCGTCGCTCCACTGATCATGGACCTAGGGTGCGGTTCGGGTGCGATCGGACTCGCGCTCGTGCACGAACTCCTCGAACGGGGCGTGCGCGCAACACTCGTGGCGGTTGACGAATCGCCCGACGCGATCACGGTCGCCCAACACAACGCCGTCAAGTATCAACTTCTCGCGGTGTCGTTCGTCGAGTCATCGTGGTTTGCCTCGATTGATCAGTCTTTGCGCGGTCGCGTGGATCTCATTGTGTCCAACCCGCCGTACGTGGGAGCGGACGAGTTCGCCTCGCTCGACCCGGTGTTGGGTTTCGAGCCGTTCGGAGCGCTCGTCGCCGACGATGCTGATGGATCGGCCGGATTCGCGGACCTGTCTCTCATCATCAACGAGGCACGTGATTGGCTCGCGCCACAGGGCGTCTTGATCTGTGAACATGGCAATAGGCAACGAGAAGCGGTGGTCGCTACCGCAACGAAGGTCGGATTCTCTTGGGTGGTTGACCTCGACGATATGGCTGGTCAACCTCGAATTCTCGTGGCGCGACGCTGATGGGCGTAGTCATTGATGTCCGGACCGCAATTGAATTTCTCAACGGCGGAGGCGTCGTTGCGCTGCCCACCGATACCGTGTACGGAGTCGCAGCCGCACTGCGAGATCCGGTGGCCGTGGCGAAGCTCTTCGCCCTTAAACGGCGACCGAGTTCGGTGCCGTTGCCGGTACTGGTCGACTCGCTCAAGCAGATCACACAGTTAGGCGTGGTGTGGCCCGAAGAGGCGCGACTACTCGCCGAAGCGTTTTGGCCGGGCGCCCTGACAGTGGTCGTTCGCGTCTCTCGAGAGCTCTCGTTGCGCGTCGGCAGTCCGACCGAGAGTGCGGGCTTTCGGATTCCCAATGACGCGGTCCTTCGAGTGATCATTGACGCAGTCGGACCTCTCGCGGTATCGAGCGCGAATGAGCACGGTAGCGCGCCGTGCACCACGG
>JBBQGY010000064.1:0-9771 GCA_038323435.1 Acidimicrobiales bacterium | reverse complement strand
TGACGCCACAGCAGTTGGTCCTGGGCCGCGCGCAGGACGAAGTCAGCGTCACGACTTTGAGTTCTCCACGTTGGATCTTTCGCGAGGTCAAAGCACAAATATGATCCCTCCGCGAACTGCACGTATCCGTAGTCATCGCCTATCGTGACGGCAAGATTCTGTTGCGACAATGAGCGATCCACCGGCCAACGGAGGATGTCGCTGCCAATCAGAAACCTGCGATAGTCCCACTCGTAATGGGCGGCGCGACGCCACGGTGCGTGGTCATCGGCCACGAGCGGAGTTAGTGACCGACCATCGCACTGCACCGGCTCCTCGACGCCGAGTGCGTCAGCGAGCGTCGGCATAAGGTCAACATTTTCAGTGAACTTCGTTATCACCCGTCCCGCGAATTGCGAACGAGGATCGCGCCAAAGCCCCACGATGTGGTAACTCTGCGGGAAGAACCCCAGTTTCTCAATCAGCCCGTGATCACCTAGTTGCTCGCCGTGATCCGACGTAATGATGACGAGGGTGTCTTCCCATTCACCACGCTCCTCAATCGCTGCCACCACGTTGCCTAACTGCGCATCCACTTCACTGATCATGCCGTAGTACTGCGCACGGAGTTCGCACATTTTGCGAGGGTCCGAGGGCGCCGTGCTCGCCGCGATCTTCATCGCGTACTCGTGCAATGGATGACGCGCGTCGGGCGAAACTGGTTCAATCGGCATTGACACGTCGACCGGGTCGTACATGGAAGAAAAGCGTCCGGCCGCCGCGTAGTGCGGGTGGGGACTAAGTTAACTGAGGTGTGCGAACCAGCCCCCTTCTTGTCGCCCCAACCACCCAATAAATCGGTTCGTCAAAAATGCACTAAGTGAGTGGGCGGCAGGGCGGTCCGGTTCACCACGAGCGGTCCGGGCCCAACCACTCGGCACGTCATATCCGTTCGCCCGCAGATAATGGATCCAACCGGCCTGACTTTCTGGCAGGTACAGCCCAACCGAAAATCCCGGCAAAATACCGTCGTAGCAATCGAGCCGCGGGTCGTCCGAACCCTCGGCGTAATGAGGATCGACACCTTGATCGGTGTAGCCAAAGAGCGTTGGGTCGTAGCCCGCACGACGAGCAACTTTGGCAATGTTGTCGAGACCGACGGCCAACGGCGTGCCATTGCCGACCACTCGATTATTCATTTGGTACGTGCCGGTATAAATTGCCGCTCGCCCGGGAGAACACGGCGCAGCTTGAGAGTAATGACGAGAGAGGCGCACGCCTTCACGTGCGATGCGATCTAATGTCGGTGTCGCGACGAGAGGATGACCGGCCGCACCGAACGAATCGCCGCGAAATTGGTCGAGGGTCACGAAGAGTACGTTCACAACGCCGCGTCCTGCACGAAACGATGCATGTGAACAGCGAGGTCGTCCACAATGTCCTGAGCTTCTGGCACCATCGTCCCGAGCCGCAAAAAACCGTGCAGCATTCCTTCCGCTTCGAGCAACTCGACGCGAACTCCGAAATGTTCCAAAAGTCCGGCGTAGGCCACCGCTTCGTCGCGTAGCGGATCACACTCGGCAACCACCACAATCGCCGGCGGCGCTCCGCTGAGATCATTGAACATGAGAGGACTGACCCTGGGATCAGTATGGTCACTCCAACCATCGAGGTACAACTCATAGTCGTACCGCAAATGATCAATGTCCAGCAAGTGACCGGCGCCGAACTTATGCACCGAGTCCGTCACGAGTTCTGGACCAAGGGTGGGATAAATCAGAACTTGGGCCACGACGGCGAGGTTGTCGCTCTTCGTAACGGCGCACGCGATAGCGCTAAGTGTCGCTCCAGCAGAGTCACCCATTACAATCAGCGTGGCCGACGAGTTATCAAACTCTTCGAGCCGTCTAGCGACTTCTTTCAGGGCATCAACGGCGTCATTGACGGCCGCGGGAAATGGATGCTCTGGCGCCAATCGATACGCGACCGATAAGAATCGCATTCTCGAATCCGACGAGAGACGTCGACAGAGCGCATCGTGCGTCTCCAAGTCGCCGACGACAAACCCTCCTCCGTGAAAGTAGAGAACGAGTGCCTTCCCCTCTTCGTTGGCTGGCACGTAGAGACGGGCCCGCAGCGTCCGTCCGGGGAGAACTAAATCGATGTCGTTCACCGACGCCATTAGTTCAACGTCGCCACGCATTCCGGTGGCGAACTGACGATACGATGCGCGACGGTCTTCGATGTTCTGTGACGAAGGGTGCGGAACCGGGCTCTCGCGTTCGGCGAGGATGAATTGTTCGAGTGCCGGGTGGACCATGACTACCTCCTCATCGAAGAGACTATTCGGGGAACATCTTTCTAGGCACGCATTCACACCGAGTGACACTTATTCCGATCGGCGCGTCTCGTCCCATTGATGCCACGCACGCTCCACTCGCTGCATGTCGTGACGCCAGCCTCGACGAGCGTCGCGGTGTATGACCCGAAAGTGTTCCAGCAACGAGTCGATCGATTGGCGAGTCGATGGTTCCGTGGTCCTCAGAATTGCTAGCCACTCGCGGGCGACGCTGGCGTCGTGCACCAGGCCAAGTTGTCGTTGCAGCGACCCACTGAAATGAGCGATCCGTTCGGCGCGCGACCCTTCCACAATCGCCACGGTTTCGCTGGCGTACTGCAGGCGTTTGAGCGCTTTGCGAAGCTCGTGCAGGCGCTCGTCGGAACTGTCACTTCGAGCGTCGTGGCACCTCGACGAAACGTCTCGCCACGATGAGGTCAACTGAGGTGCAAGGACGTCGCTCGCCAGTTCATCAGCGACAGCGTCAAACGGAATGATCGATGAAAGTCGGACAATTTCTTCAACTAGTTGGACGTAACGACCTGACGATCGTTCGAGAGCCGCACGTTCGTTCGCCACTTCAATTGCGTGATCGAGGACCCCGAGTACTACCAACCGGTCGGATGTGACATCGACGAGCCCCATCGTCTTTTCAAGGGTGCTGCGAAGAACGTGCAAATCCCTCTGGGTACCGAGGATTTTGCCGTACCACGAAAGTTCGTTGGTCATCGACGCCGCCCATGAAGGATCGATCAAATTCTCGAAAGTACGAATCGTCGAGCGAATTCGACGCACACTGACCCGTGCTTGGTGAATCCGTTCTTCGTCAGATTCACGACGACCGGGTTGATGGTGAGGTACCGACCACCGCGGACTGATCGCGAGTTGGTCGACAGTCGCCGTGGCTAGTGCCGCACCGGGGTCGTTGAGAAGAAAATGACGCGAGAACTGTTCGAGCACACCCGCAATTACCGTCGCCGCCGTCGGTTCGTCACTGAATGCCCGCTCAAATGACCTGGCTGCTCTACTCACTCGAGCTATTGCCTTCAACGCCGATTTCCTTGGACATCACACCTCTGGAGAGACCGAATCAACTCCGGACCCTAAATAGTTGAGGAGGGTACTTGGAGCGGACGACCGGGCTCGAACCGGCGACCTCGACCTTGGCAAGGTCGCGCTCTACCAACTGAGCTACGTCCGCGTGGTCTCCAATAGTAGCCGACCGGCCCGCGAGAACGCGAGCGCGGTGCGGCGTATGGCTACTACGTGAACTTCTCAACGTCGATTCACCTCGTGAACGTTCGACTCTCTGGTCGCACTAGCGACCGGTACTGCCAAATCCGCCGTCGCCACGTGACGACGAAGGAAGTTCGTCGACCGCACTAAAGCGCACCGTGGGCATCGCCAGCACCACGAGTTGCGCAATTCGATCGCCCTTGTGCACCTCGTACTCGGTGGTGGGGTCGTGATTCACGAGGGCCACTCTCACTTCGCCGCGATAACCAGCGTCAATCAAACCCGGTGCGTTGATACAGGTCACGCCATTCTTCATGGCGAGCCCACTTCGGGGAAGGACCAAACCGCCAAAGCCCTCAGGAATTGCGACAGCGAGACCAGTGGGGATCATTGCGCGCCCGCCACCGGCCGCTATGGTGCACGACTCGACCGCGAAAAGGTCGCAACCGGCGTCACCCTCGTTGGCGTAGTTCGGCACAACTGCTTCAGGGTGCAGTACTTTGACGAGAATTTCCATTGGTTGCAGGATACTGTCCGACGATCGTGTTCTTGGTCGGATTTTCAGTAGAGTCGCACCGTGCTCGTATGGATGGATTTAGAAATGACGGGCCTCGAGCCCGACCGTCACGTCATTGTGGAAATTGCGACCATCATTACCGACGACGATCTAAATGTCATTGGTGAGGGCCCCGACCTCGTTATTGGCGCCTCCCCGGAGCAACTCGCGCAGATGGGTGAGTTCGTGACCGAGATGCACACGAAATCAGGGCTCAATGCAGCGATACAACAGTCAACGGTGACCATGCACGACGCTGAGGCACAGACCCTTTCGTTTTTGAAGAGCCACATTCACGAGCCTCGGACCATTCCGTTGTGCGGGAACTCGATTGGTACCGACCGTCGGTTTCTCCAGCACTACATGCCCACACTCGAAGCGTTCTTTCACTATCGCAACGTTGATGTCTCGACGATCAAGGAGCTCGCGCGACGCTGGAATCCGTCGGTACTCAGCGCCCTGCCCGACAAAGCCACTTCGCACCGCGCGCTCGACGACATTCGAGAATCGATTGCTGAACTGGTGCACTATCGCACCACCCTGTTCGTCGCACCCGAACCTAAGAAGTAGCGTCGGCTCGATGAGTACGGAACCACGTTCGTTGGAAGAAGTCACCAAAGAAATGACCGCGCCCGGTCAGATGTTCGAAATTGAACGCACGACGGTAGACGGAGTCGAAATGTCGGCGTGGAAGCACGCCCCCGTCAATCTACGAACCGTCCTTGAACTGTCGCGCACTCACGGTCCACTTGATTGCTTGGTGTACGAAGACGAGCGATACACGTTTGACGATCTCTACCACACTTCTGCCACGATCGCGCAGCGATTGGTTGATCGTGGCGTCGCGAAGGGCGACCGAGTGGCGATTGCGGCGCGCAACCTGCCCCAGTGGGCGATGAGCTTTTGGGGGTCTGTGGTCATGGGCGCCGTTGTCGTGCCGGTAAACGCGTGGTGGACCACCGAGGAATTGACCTACGGTCTCGTGGATTCTGGATCGTCCATCGTATTCGTCGACGTCGAACGCCTCGAACGAATTCGTCCACAATTTGACGAGATACCCGACCTTTCGATGGTGGTCGTGATGGGCGAGTCACCGTCGGAAAGTACTCCTTCATTCGCCCAGCACGCGCGAGTAGTAGTCATTGGTTTCAACGAATTCGTTGGCGTGATTGCGCCCAGCGTCGCGCTACCCGACGTAGACATTGATGCTGACGATGATGCGACCATGTTCTATACGTCGGGAACTACCGGCCGCCCGAAAGGGGCAGTCGGTACTCACCGAAATCTCGTGACCAACCTGATGGGAGTTTTTTTTCATGGCCAGCGTTCGACACTTCGCTTCGGCGGTGGCAACGTCGACGAAAACGGCAACAGTATTCGCAACTCGATCTTGCTGAGTGTGCCGTTGTTTCACGCAACCGGATGTCTCGCTGTGCTGATCACGAATGTGGCCGCCGGTGGAAAGTTAGTGATGATGCACCACTTCGACGCTGCGACAGCACTCGGCATCATCGAATCCGAGCGCATCACTAGTTTCGGTGGCGTACCCACCATCGCGATGCAGATTCTGGATCATCCCGATTTTGACAAATTCGATACCTCGAGTGTGAGCTCGGTCGCCTACGGTGGGGCGCCCGCTCCCCCCGATCTGGTGCGACGCATTCGCTCCGCGTTCCCCAAGGGCCAACCGAGTAACGGTTACGGACTCACCGAAACATCGGCGGGCGTGTGTAGCAACTCGGGCCCCGACTACGTCGCCAAGCCAACGAGTTGTGGGCCGCCAGTACCGGTCTGTGAAGTCGCCATCGTGCCCGAAGACTTTGAGGGCGACGAACCATCGAGTGAACTAGCGTCCGGGCCCGACGTTCTCGGCGAACTCTGGATCAAGGGTCCGATGGTAATTCGGGGCTACTGGAATAAGCCCGACGCGACCGCCAAGGCATTCACGCGCGGCTGGCTGCACACCGGCGATATCGCGCGCATTGATGAAGAGGGCTTCGTCTACATCGTGGACCGCGCGAAGGACATGATTATCCGCGGCGGAGAGAACGTCTATTCGGTGATCGTAGAGGCCGTGATTTCCGACCACCCCGACGTGGCCGATTGTGCCGTGGTCGGGCTCGCCCACCACACTTTAGGAGAGGAGGTCGCTGCCGTCATCGTGTTGCGACCCGGAAGGGTCGTCGAAGCCGAAGAGATTCTTCGTCACGTCGCCCAACACCTCGCGCGCTACGAAGTTCCTACCAAAATCTTCTTTCGTTCGTCGCCCTTGCCGCGCAATCCCCAAGGCAAAGTCTTGAAGCGCGAATTGCGCGACTCCTTAGAACAACGAGTCCCCGGGTCCAACTAAACGAGTGCGTCGATCGCGGCGATCGCGGCGCCATCCAGCTCCACCGTGGCGGCAGCACAGTTTTCTTCGAGGTGCGCGACTTTTGACGTGCCCGGAATTGGCAACATCACCGGCGAACGCTGCAACAGCCACGCGAGTGATAACTGAGCGACCGTCACACCGTTGGCCGTGGCCAAAGTGTCGAGTACACCACCTGGGCGGGCCAGCGCACCCGAGGCCACCGGGAACCATGGAATGAAACCAATACTCTGCTCGGCGCAGTAGTCGAGCACGCCCTCGCTGTGACGATCGGTCGCGTTATAACGATTTTGCACAGTAACAATCTCGACCGTCGTTCGAGCAGCGACAATCTCTTCCACCGTGACTTCGGAGAGACCAACGGCGCGCACCTTTCCTTCGCGCAGCAGTTCACTCAGCAATCCGAACTGTTCGTCAGCGGGAACGGTCGGGTCAATCCGGTGCAACTGAAAGAGGTCGAGTGACTCTTGGCCGAGTCGGCGAAGTGAAAGTTCGCGCTCCTGACGCAAGTACTCTGGGCGACCGCACGGCACCCAAACGTTGGGACCCGTTCGCAAGAGACCGGCCTTCGTAGCAATTTTCACTTCTCCGTAGGGATGCAGCGTCTCTGCGATCAATTCTTCGGAGACGAACGGGCCGTAGGAGTCGGCGGTGTCAATGAAATCAACTCCGAGTTCCACGGCTCGGCGAAGCACCGTGAGGCACTCGGCGCGATCGTGCGGATAGCCCCACAAGCCATCGCCAGTGATACGCATAGCGCCGAAACCAATGCGGTGGACGGTCTGGCCGGCGTAGGTGAACGTGGACGTCGTCATGTTTTTTCTCCTTCGTGGGAACTTCTCTTAAGACGGCACAATGCGGCCACCCCGCGGTGGCCGCATTGCAAAACTACATGCGTTATTTATTTGGCTGGGGAGTAAACCGCAGGTAGTCCTTCACCTTACGAAAGCCTTTCGGAAACTTCTCTTTGGCGTCTATGTCATTCACCGAGTTGGCGATAACAACGTCGTCACCGTCCTTCCAGTTCACCGGCGTGGCGACGGGAAACTTCGCCGTCAACTGGAGTGAGTCCAAGACCCGAACAATCTCGTCCACGTTGCGCCCAGTCGACGCTGGGTAGGTCAACGTGAGTTTCACTTTTTTGTCGGGTCCCACGATGAAGACGCTTCGCACCGTCAAAGTGTCGTTGGCGTTTGGGTGGATCATGTCGTAGAGATCGGCCACCTTGTGCGTTTCGTCGCCGATGATGGGAAAATTGAGCGCCGTGCCCTGAATTTCACCAATGTCACTCTTCCAACGGTTGTGTGATTCGACGTCGTCAACCGACACCGCAATGAGTTTCGTGTTGCGCTTGTCGAAATCGGACTTGCGGGCAGCGAATGCACCCAATTCCGTCGTGCAAATCGGTGTGAAGTCCTTCGGGTGCGAAAAGAGAATGCCCCATCCATCACCCAACCACTCGTGAAAATTCACCGTTCCTTCGGTGGTCTCGGCCGTGAAATCTGGGGCCACGTCGCCAAGGCGGATTGCCATGTGTGCTCCTTGCGTGCAAGATGTCAGTCCCTTGACTGATCGTTGCCAGATTAGCGGTTATCGGGTAATTCTTCCAAATTCCTAGCGGATTTGTAGGTAGTTGCCATGGTCGACGTTGAAGTCTGTGAAACTAGTGCAATGGACGAGCAGCCCACACCCGTCGTCGCGGCGTTTGACCTCGACGGCACGCTCACCGAAGGCGGCAGCGTCTTTCCCTGGCTGCGCAGGGTCGCCGGTAGCGGCACCACGTACTGGGCCGTGCTGCGGCTCATTGTGCCCCTCGTCATTGGCGCGCTTCGATCGAGTCAGTGGGCGGACAGTGCCAAGGAACGGTTATTCAATAAGCTCCTTCGGGGTCGCGACGAGGAACAAATACAAGAGGCCTCTCGAGAATTTGCGAACGATCATCTGGCGCACAAAGAGCGCACCCGTATCATTGAACGCCTGAAATGGCATCAGACGCAGGGTCATGATGTACTTATCGTGTCGGCCTCGCCGCAACTGTACGTTGACGTCGTCGCCGAGATGTTGCACGCCGACGGCGCGCTCGGCACGCGCCTCGCCGTTGATCCCATCGGTCGACTTACCGGCGGCTACCTCGGCAAAAACTGCCGGGGCACTGAGAAAATGCGACGGCTGAACGAGTGGATTTCGCTTCGCGACTACCCCACCGAACCCGTCATCTACGCCTACGGAAACTCGCGAGGCGACCGACGACTTCTCGCGGGCGCCACGTATCCATTTGACGCGGGCAAACTAGGTCCGTTCGGTGCGCTGCGCCACTTCCCGAGCGTGAGGTCACCGCAGTTCGACTGAACCTACCGCTGGCGGATTGCGGTACCCATTTCGACCAGACCGCCCTCTCGTCCGTCGTAGGTCACCTGAATGGACGCCGCACCTTCACGCCACGCGATCACGGTGCTGCCGTGGCGATCAACGACACCGACGTTGACGTCGTACACCCCGTCGAGCAGGGGAATCTGAGGGATGTCGATGGACACGCAGTTCGGACCCGGCGTGAGGTTCACCGGCGAACCTTGGGCGTCGCTGCGACTGACGAGCAGTCCGGCACGGGTGAATATCTCCAGTACAAAATTTCCGCTGTAGGCGGTCTGTGAAGAGATAGTGACGTCGAAATGCATACTGGCGCCACTGCGAACGTCGAACGAGCCCGACGGTGTCGTGATCGAATCAATGTTGATGTTGGCGAGTATCCCACTGCGGTCGTGCTCGACCGCCGTGTCCATCATGTGAGCGCGAAAGACGCGCAGCGATTCGTGGGTTGGGCCGTCGGCGATCATCACACCGTTTTCGAGGACGATTGCGCGATCGCAAATCGTTCGCACCTGGTCGGCGTTGTGAGTCACGAGAAGAATCGAACGTCCCTCATCTTGGAATGTCTTAATGCGGTCAATACACTTGGCCTGAAAACGCTCGTCCCCCACGGCGAGGACTTCGTCCACCACCAGGATGTCGGGGTCGACATTCACCGCGACCGCGAAGGCGAGACGCACGTACATCCCACTCGAATAAAATTTCACCTGCGTGTCAATGAACTGCTCAATCTCACTAAAGGCGACGACGTCGTCGAAGATGCCGTCAACCATCTTCTTGGAGAAGCCGAGCATCGCGCCGTACAAGTAGACGTTGTCACGACCCGAGAGTTCCGTTTGGAAACCGGCGCCCAGTTCGAGGAGCGCTGCGAGATTCCCGCGAATATGAATCGAGCCCGACGGTGTCGTGATCGAATCAATGTTGATG
>JBBQGY010000063.1:0-9773 GCA_038323435.1 Acidimicrobiales bacterium | reverse complement strand
TCACCGTCGCTCGCACGAACGAACCGAAATCGTGCTGTCGCGCATTGAACATCACGCGGTATCGGACGCGGCGGAAATGATGGCGCGTGATTTTGGCAGCGTGACGGTTCGCTACGTCGACGTCGACGACGACGGCGTGCTCGATCTCGAATCGCTTGATTCAGTCCTGAACAGCGCCACGGCGATCGTGAGTGTCATGGCCGTCAATAATGAAACCGGCGTGCGACAACCACTCGATGGCGTGAACTCCTTAGCGAAGAGCTTGGTCGCCGGCGGTGTCACGACCCACTCTGACGCGGTGGCCGCGGCGCCGTGGCTCTACCTGCCTATCGTGACGGCGTCAATGGACATGATCTCAATTTGCGGGCACAAGATTGGGGGACCGGTCAATAGCGGCGCTCTGATAGTGCGCAACGGCGTTGCCTTTGACGCCATGGTGCCCGGAGGCGGGCAAGAGCGCGGCCGACGCGGAGGGACCGTTGACGTCGCGGCGGCGACCGGCCTCGCCGCGGCGGTTCGGATCACCGAAAAGGAGCTCGAAGAGGTGAACGACCGGGTAATCGACTATCAAGCCAAGCTCATCGCGGCGATCAGTTTTCTCCCGGGGGTGCAGATTACGGCGGCCGGTGCGCTGCGAGTACCCGGCACCGTGCACGCCACCTTCGACCGACTCGCCAGCGACGAATTGCTGTTCTTACTGGATCAAGAAGGGGTCTGCGCATCAGCGGGCGCGAGTTGTTCGAGCGGGGCCGGTGAAGCGAGCCACGTGCTCGCGGCAATGGGTATAGCCCCCGAGCGCGCGAGGGGTTCACTTCGCCTGTCAATGGGCCCAGAAACGACCGACGACGACGTCGACGCACTGATTGGGATCCTGTCCTCGGTGGTGTACCGGCTACGTGGTGAGGCGTAAGGCGACGTCGGCTGGCAGACTGGGACCGTGAAAGTCCTCGTTGCAATGAGTGGTGGCGTCGACTCGTCGGTCGCGGCGGGCCTCCTGGTCGAGCAGGGTCACGAGGTGGTGGGCGCCACCCTGAAACTCTGGGGTGGGGCGTCGGATTCGGGCTGCTGTTCGGTCAGCGATGTTGACGATGCGCGCCGCGTGGCCCAAATTCTCGGCGTCGACCATCACGTCTTTAATTACACCGAAGAGTTCGAACGTTTCGTCGTCGCACCGTTTGTCGAGGGCCACGCCGCGGGCCAATCGCCCAATCCCTGCATTGAGTGCAATCGCCACATCAAGTTCGATCTGTTGTTTGAACGCGCTCGACGACTCGGTTTCGATGCCGTAGCGACCGGTCACCACGCTCAGGTACTCGACCGAGGCGGCGTGCACTATCTCGTGCGCGGCGCCGACGATCAGAAAGATCAGAGTTACGTACTCGGATACCTCAGCGAAGATCAGTTAGCCATGCTGCTACTGCCGATCGGCGCCATGAACAAGAGTGACGTTCGTTTCCACGCGGAGCGAATGGGACTGCGCACGTGGGACAAGCCCGACAGCCAAGACGTCTGCTTCATCGAAGCGTCGAAGGGCCGTGAGGTCTTTTTGCGCCAGCGCATCGCCCTCACGCCCGCCACGATTGTCGACCGGTCCAGTGGCGAAGTTCTGGGCACGACGACGACCGCCCAGCTCATGACCGTTGGTCAGCGACGCGGCGTACTGCCGGGCCGCGACGGCGAGCGGCGATTCGTCGCGTCGGTCGACATCGCGGGGCAACGTATTGAAGTCGGCCCACTCGAGGACATATTGATTTCGTCGATTGCGCTCGACGAGCCATCCCTAAGTTTCTCCCACCAAGAATTAGCGGACGGGACGGTCGTCCTCGTGCAGTGGAGCGCGCACGGCCGACCGGTGGTGGCGACGCTACGTCGCAACGAGCGTTGGTCGCTCGACCTCCACGAGCCCGCGCGTCCCGTCGCGGCGGGTCAGTCGGTCGTGCTGTATCGGGTCAGGGAGCCCACGATCGTCGAAGGTGCAGCGATCGTCGCGTCCTCGTGACGCCGGCCGAACTCGTCATTCGGCTTCGCGCCGAAATTGCGCGCCACAACGAAGCCTATTTTGTCCGTGACGCCCCAACCTTGCCTGACGCGGATTACGACACCCTTGTTCGAGAGTTGCGTGAACTCGAAGCGGCGCACCCTGAACTGGCCGACCCGGATTCGGTCACCCAGAGCGTCGGCGCGCCGGTGGCCGCCCTTTTCAAAACCGTCACCCACGCTGTGTCGATGCTTAGTCTCGACAATGTCTTTGACATCGCCGAGTTACGGGCCTGGGGCGAGCGCGCCGCGAAGGGGATTGGTGTTGAACCGAGTGATGTCGTGTTTGCCGTCGAACCGAAGATTGACGGACTCGCACTGTCAGTGATCTACGTTGACGGAGTACTCAGTCAAGCGGCTACGCGCGGCGACGGCCGCACCGGAGAAGACGTGACCGCGAACGTGCGCACAATTCGTAACGTTCCCTCCCATTTAACGGGAGCCGGCCTGGGACGTCTCGAAGTTCGCGGAGAGGTGTTCCTGGCTATTGAGGATTTTGAGACGCTCAATGCTCGCCAACGTGCGGGGGCGGAAAAGGAGTTCGCCAACCCCCGTAACGCCGCCGCGGGAAGTCTGCGACAGAAGGATCCGTCGGTGACGGCGTCGCGCTCGCTCTCTTTTCTCGCGTACCAACTGGTCGAGTCGGAACAGTCGACCACGTTCACGCGCTACGCCGACATCATTGCTCGTTTGGATGACTGGGGATTTCTGACCGCCGGCGAGATGTCGATCGAGTCCGGCGTCGAGGCAATGGTGGTTCGCAGCAATTGGTTTGAACAACACCGACACGATTTGGGCTATCAAATTGACGGCGTGGTCATCAAGGTTGACGATCTGGCCCAACGCACCAAGCTGGGCTTTACGAGTCGTGCGCCGCGCTGGGCGATTGCGCGCAAACTGCCACCCGAAGAGCGCACGACGCGTCTTCTGTCGATTGAGGTGTCGATTGGTCGCACCGGGCGCGCGACGCCCTACGCCGTGCTCGAACCGGTGATCGTTGCGGGTTCGACGGTGTCGATGGCGACACTCCACAATCAAGATCAGGTTGCGTTAAAGGACGTCCGACCAGGCGACCTCGTTATTGTACGCAAGGCCGGTGACGTGATCCCGGAGGTGGCCGGCGCGGTGCACGAGGCCGGTCGCCGGCGAAAATCTCCGTGGAAATTTCCGACCACCTGTCCCGAATGTGGCTCGCGACTCGAACGGATTGGAACGGAGAGCGATACCTACTGCGTCAATCCAGCGTGTCCGGCGCAGTTGCTTCAACAGATCGTGCACTTCGCGTCGCGAGAGGCGCTCGACATTGAAGGACTCGGTGAACAGCGCGTGGCGCAACTACTCAGTGAGGGTCTGGTCGTGGACATCGCTGACTTGTTCGCGCTGCGCGCTGACCAACTTTCGCAGCTCGATGGACTGGGTGAGTTGTCGGCCACGTCACTCGTTCGCGAAATTCAAGGTGCGCGCAATGCTCCGCTCAGTCGGGTGCTCGTCGGGTTGGGTATTCGCCACGTGGGTCCCGTCGCGGCGCGTGAATTAGCGTCAACCTTCCTCAGTTACGACGCCCTCGAGACGGCGTCGCTCGACGATCTCGAGCGAGTAGGTGGAATAGGTCCGGTCATCGCTCGCTCGGTGTACGACTACGGTCGCGAAGAGGAAAATCGGGAGCGAGCAGTACGTTTTAGAGCGGCCGGCGTGACCATGATCGAACCGGTGACGACGACCACGGTGGCCGAGACCCTCGACGGGCGAGCCGTCGTCGTGACCGGAGTGGTGGACGGGTACTCGCGCGAAGAGGCCGAGGCGGCCATCGTGGTGCGTGGGGGCACTTCGCCCGGTGCCGTCTCTAAGAAGACCTACTGCGTCGTGGTGGGTGAGGCGCCGGGTGCAGCCAAGGTCACCAGGGCCCGTGACCTCGCCGTTCCAATGCTGGCGGGAGAGCAGTTTGAGGAACTACTTTCAACGGGGACGTGGAAGGCCAGCCTGGCCTAAGGAGTCGAAACTAGGGTTAAGGACGGACATGCCCCCATTAACCTTCGCCCCCGGCCATCATCTGGTAGGTCGTTACCGCATCCAAGCACTCTTGGGCGTCGGCCAAACCGCCGAGGTTTACGTCGCCCAGGACCTGTCGTTGCAGCGTACCGTGGTCGTCAAAGTTTTGTTACCGCGACTCGCCGAGCACGAGGACGTTCGGCGAGCGTTTCGTGACCGAATTGTTCGCGCCGCGACCCTGAGCCATCCACACCTGGCGCGGGTCTTTGACGGCGGCCAAGAGTCCGGCGCGATCTTCATAATTACTGAGTATCTGAACGGCGGCACGCTCGATGACGTGCTCGCAACAGGACGAACCCTCAGCGTGGACGACGGAGCGCGACTCGGTCGCGACGTGTCGAATGCGCTCGCCTACGTGCACGCCAACGGCGTCGTGCACGGGTCGCTGTCGCCGTCGAAACTTCTCTTTGATGACGAGGGGCGCGTCCGAGTGAGTGATGTCGCACTCGCTGGGTTGGGCGACGCCTACCGTGAGCGATTCACACTCGACGACGTTCGCTACCTCAGCCCCGAACAGGCTATTGGTGATCCGCCCGACGGCCAGAGCGACGTGTACGCCCTTGCGCTGATTATTTTCGAGGCCGTCACCGGTACGACCGCCTTCGATGGATTAACACCCGAAGCGGTGCTACGCGCTCGCATTAATTCGTCGTTACCGGTACGCCCCGAACTCGGCACGCTCGACATGCTCCTCGCGCAGGCCGCCGTGCCCGACGCGCGACTGCGACTCGACGCCGAGCAGTTCTCGAGTCGTTTGAGTGGCGTCATCAGTGACACCGCGCCGCTCATCGTGGCGCCGGTACGCGGCGAAGTACCACTCCTGCACTCATTTACGCCCTCGACGCCACGCACGTCAATTGGATTCCGCCCACCGTCACCCGACCAGATCACGGGCGCCACGTCGGCGGTGATGGCGGCTGAGTCTCGCGCTCCCGGCCCGGCGCACGCTCGTCAGGCCAACGACGCGGTACTAACCGGCTCTCGGACCGCGAGGAACCCTCGACGGACCGCTCCGCGTGGACTCGAGCAGATTGAGTACGGCCGTCCCACGCCGCGGCGGCGTCTCGCCTTCTTCGCCGCGGCATTATTGCTCGTGCTCGTCGCGATTGGTGGCGGCGTGGCGTGGAAGTTAGGACTCTTCAATGAGACCAATACGGTGCCGTCACTTGTTGGGGTGAATTTCACCGTCTTGCGCAATCCGTCCAATCCCCTTACGTCCCAGCTAAAAACTGACGGATTCACGGTATCGGCCAATCGACACGCCAGTTCTGTGGCGATCAAGAAGAACGACATCATCAGCCAGAGTCCGGTCGCTGGCACGAGCGCGAAGAGCGGACAGGTTATTACGGTAACGCTCTCTGACGGCCCGTCGCTGGTGAGAGTACCGACCAATCTGGTCGGCGAGGACTGCGCGTCGGCGAGCACGCAACTTGCGCAACGTCAACTCGTGGGCCAGTGTCCTTCGTCGGCCGCGGTGCCGAGTGCGGTCACGCCCACCGGTCGAATCGTCAGAGTTCTGTACAAGGGAAAGCCCGTGCCGGCGACCGTGCCCGTGCACTCGACGCTGATTCTTTCTCTGAGTACTGGCAGCCCCGCGACAACGACGACGACCACCACCACGACGCCAACGACGCCAACGACCACCACCACGGTGAGCGGAACGACGTCGACTACTTCATCGACAACGACCACCACAACAACTGCCCAACCCCTGATTACTATGCCCAACGTCGTGGGGCTGAACCGAGCCCAAGTGAAGTCGGCAATGACCAATGCCGGCCTTTATTACTTCACCCAAGGTCCAGGTTCGGGTCCGAATCCCACGTGGACGACAGTGGTGTCGCAGATTCCCGCCGCGGGCACCAAAGTCAAGAAATTTTCGACGGTCAATTTGCACGTGAAATGAGTAGTGACTGCGACCTCTGTCGAGGCGACATTATTACGACGAGATACTTCGAGGACGACGACTGCTGGATCGCGGACTGCGAAATATGCTTGGTACCGATGGTCGTGTGGCGAACCCACGATCCCTCTCCGCCCGTCGAGGTACGGGCGCGGCTGCTGGTTGCGCTCTCACTCGTGGCCAACGAAGCCCTGGGCGAAGGTGGGTGGTCGATCGATGACCACATGCGCAATATTCCCGACCACTACCACGCACACGCTCGGCCGCCGTATTTCTCGCGACGCGCCAGCACCTAATCGGACTCGAATTCATCATTACAATTGTTTCACCACAACTTTTTAAGGGGTTCGCATGGGTGCACTTGACGGTCGCGTAGCAATCATCACCGGCGCCGGTCGCGGCATTGGTCGCGAGCACGCGCTGCTCTTCGCCGCCGAAGGAGCGAAGGTTGTCGTGAACGACCTGGGGGGGAGTCTCGACGGTTCGGACAAGGCCGCTTCACCGGCCGAGGAGGTCGTCGCGGAGATCAAGGCCATGGGTGGTGAGGCGGTCGCGAACCACGACAATGTCGCCGAGTGGGAAGGTGGTCAGCGGCTCGTACAGACCGCGCTCGATACCTTCGGTGAATTGCACGTCCTCGTGAACAATGCGGGCATCTTGCGTGATCGCGTCCTCGTCAACCTCAGTGAAGAGGACTGGGATTCGGTCATCAACGTTCACTTGAAGGGGCACTTCGTTCCTACGCGCCATGCCGCGACCTACTGGCGTGAACGGGCCAAGGCGGGGCAACCCGTGAAAGCGTCGATTATCAATACATCGTCCACGTCGGGACTGCTCGGTAACGTCGGTCAGTCGAACTACGGCGCCGCGAAAGCCGGCATCGCCGCCTTTACCGTCATCATCGCCGAGGAGCTCGGTCGCTACGGAGTTCGCGCGAACGCCATCGCCCCCGCGGCACGAACGCGAATGACCGAGTCGACGCCAGGTCTTTCGGACTACGTCGTCAAGCCTTCCGATGCGGCGGTTTTTGACGTCTGGGACCCCGCCAACATTTCGCCGCTCGTGGCAACACTGGCGATGGAGGACTGCGAAGCAACCGGCCAGACATTCTTTGTACAGGGCGGCACCGTTCGTAAGTTTCAGAACTGGACAATGACCACCACGCTCGAGAAAGATGATCGATGGTCGGTCGGTGAACTCGCGGCGCAGTTGCCAACTCTGCTGAAGTGAGCGAGGAGCGCACGACGGCGCACCTAAATCGTGAAAACCCCGACGGGCTGCTCAATGCCCGCACCGATCCAGGCGCCGGATCCTTCGGTACGCTCGGTAATGAAGCGGGCAGTGACCTCAACTGGTTTTCGATGTTGCGCCACCGAGTTCAAATTCGTGCCGAAGGGTCGTCGCGTTACCAGTGGTGGGTCCTGTGGTCGCTTCTGGCGGGGCTCTTCGCGCTGAACTTCACGTTCACGGTGTTTATCGTGGCCCTGCCGACCGTGGCGGGCCAATTCCATACGAGCGTCACGGTACTGACGTGGACAATGGTCGGTCCGCTACTCGCCTACGGACTCGCGGCCCCCATTCTCGGCAAGACCGGGGACATCTACGGACACCGGCGTCTCTACCTCTTCGGTCTGCTGGGCGCGATGGTATCGGCGGTCCTCACCGCGACCGCGCACAGCGTGGACATGTTGTTGTTCGCGAGGGCGCTGGACGGAATTCAAGGTGCGGCAACGGGCACGGCGTCGGGGGCCCTGATCAATATGGTCTTTGGGCGCGAAGAGCGGGTGAAGGCCCTGGGCTGGTGGAGCCTGGTCGGTGCCGGGGGACCGGTCATTGGCGTCTCACTCGGCGCGCCGATCATTGGGGCGTATGGATGGCGGGCACTGTTCTGGTTTCAACTGGTGCTCATCGTTGTGGCGTTTTGTGTCGTGGCGGTCGTGCTCCCTCGCCGACGGGGATCAGACGAGGAGGAGGGTGAAAAAAAGGCTCGCGCGCGCTCCGAATTCAAACGAATGGATTGGATCGGAAGTTGGGCGCTCTCGCTCGCCGTGACCACGCTCATGCTGGGACTCTCGATTGGACCAACGGCCGGATGGACCAGTGTGTGGTCAATCGGTTCGTTCGTGATGTCGGTCGTGATGACGATTGCCTTCGTGCATCGAATACGCCACGCGGACAATCCACTCATCCCCGCGCACTATTTCCGACGTCGAAATTTCGTGATGCCCATGGTGTTGCGAGCAACGGCGAACTTCGCCTACTTCGGCGCATTTTTCCTCTTTCCACTCTTGATGGAACAGGGCTACGGTTACTCAATCCCTCGAGTCGGGGCGCTCGCGATTGCCCGTCCGATTACGTTCTCGCTCTGTTCGCCAATCGCTGGCTACGCGGCGGTGCGCATTGGCGAACGAATCAGTGCCATTGCCGGCGCCGCATTCCTCACGACGTCGCTCGCGCTCTTCGCACTGCTTCATCCCTCCTCGGGTACGTGGATGATTGCGATCGCCCTCGCGCTTTCGGGCCTCGGCATGGGAGTGGCGATGCCCTCGTCGAGCTCGGTGATGGCGAACGAGGTGAAGCCCTCCGAGTTCGGCGTAATGACCGCGGCACAGATGCTCGCCATGCAAGTCGGCGAGGTCGCCGGCATTCAGGTGCTCGAGACGGTCCACCAAACTCTCGTACACCGCCACCATCTCGTCGGGTCGAGGCCGGGGTCGGCTCTCCTCGCCACGTTTCAATTGCCATTTTTCATTGGCGCGTGCGTCGGCGCAATTGGGTTCGGTGCGGCGCTCTTCATTCAGTCAATTCCCCGCGACCGAGCAGTGCGACAGCACTAAATCATTCGGTAGGCTTGAGGCCTATGACACCAGAGATTATGCCCGGTTGCGAGCCATGTTCGTCCGAAGGTGGGCGCCTCGGGGTGCTCGTGTTACATGGTTTCACTGGTAATCCAGCCTCAATGCGATCGATCGCCGAGCGGGTGGCTTCCGCTGGCTACACCGTGGAACTCCCTCGACTGCCAGGACACGGCACGTCGGTGGACGACATGATGACCACGACGTGGACCGACTGGTCGGGTGCTGCGCTCGAAGCGTTTGACGCACTGCGCGACAAGTGTGACAAGGTGGCCGTCGTTGGACTCTCGATGGGTGGGTCACTCACCGCGTACGTGGCCCAATCTCGGTCGGACGTCGCGGGATGTGTCTTCATTAATCCGCTCGTGAAGTCCCCGGGCCCCGAAATGGAAGAGGGCCTTGGTTTAGCGTTGGAGGCCGGTATCGAGACCGTTGATTCCATCGGATCGGACATCAAGAAAGTTGGCGTGAAGGAAGTGTCGTACGACGCAACCCCGCTGCGGTGCGTGGTCAGCCTCTTTGAAGGAGTGAAGGCCGTCGAAGCCAATCTGTGGAAAATTACAGCTCCGAGTCTTCTGCTTTCGAGTCGAGTTGACGGCGTGGTCTCAACCGATAATGGCGACACGCTGGTGGCCCATTCGATGGGGCCAGTGGAGCGGATCTGGCTCGAGGATTCCTATCACGTGGCGACGATTGACAATGACCAGGAACTGGTCGAATCGGCGACGCTGGAGTTCCTCGCCAAGGTTCTGGTGTAATGGGCTCACCCCTTCGTCGTGAGGACGTCGCTCACGTCGCAAAACTTGCGCGCTTAACGTTGAGTGACGCCGAACTCGACATGTTCACCGAGCAGTTGAGCCAGGTCCTCGAACACGCGAACGATATGAACGCGCTGAATCTCGACGACGTCGTACCAACCGCGCATTCAT
>JBBQGY010000062.1:0-9800 GCA_038323435.1 Acidimicrobiales bacterium | reverse complement strand
ATGTAATTAGTCGATCGTTTGAGGACTTGCTCCAAGCTGCAGTGACACTTCCACCGCATCGAGGTGCTCTTTTGTTGCTGACTGCGCACCGCGTACGTCGCGGTTGCGTAGTGCGGTCACAATGTCATAGTGCTGATCGCGCGAGTGGCCGCGGCGTTGATTGGAGTCACTTCGGCGCTTCATGTTGCCCCACAGTTCGCCCTGGCGCGCAACTTCAATCAAGTGATACATCCGAACCAGCAGTGCATTGTGTGATGCGAGCATCAGACACCGGTGAAATTCGAAGTCCCACTTTTCAAATTCGTCGTAGTCCATTGCACCGCGACATCCACGAAGACACCGCTCCATTTCGTCGAAGTCCGCTTCGGTGGCGTGAGCGACGATGGAAGGTATAGCAGCGGGCTCGAGTAGTTGGCGCGCGGCCATGACGTCGGCCGGTCCCACGTCTTTCAAAATGGCGTCGAGTCGAATTGAATCATCTTCAAGAATCATTGAACCGTCGCCGGGGTCGCGTCGGAGGTACGTCCCTCTGCCGACTTCTCGCGACACGACGCCTTCGGATTCGAGCAGGGCCATCGCACTTCGAACGGTCGATCGGGTGAGTTGAAGGTTCTCGGCAAGGTCGCGCTCGGTGGGCAGGCGACTGCCCGCGAGGAGACCGTTTTCTGACGCCTCTCGCAATACCGAATTAGCCACACTTCGTATCTGGTCACTCGACACTGTTCGCAAGTGAACTCCTTTCAGGAAGTACAACGGTTACATTATCTCGCCCAATTCCACCAATTGCGAATCAATATTCCTTGCAATATTCGAATTTTCTTAGAATTTGATATTGATGTCACCGGAATGGTCATCTATAGTGAACGCAATTCTACCAATGGAACCAAAGGGGACGCAATGAGGTTTGCAACTATTAGGACTTCGCGTGGACTGCGGTTACATGTCAAAGCGGCCGACGGTTACGTGGACGTGGCGGACGCATCGGGCAACGAAGCGCTCTCGACGATCAATGGACTGGCGGAAGGTGGCGACGCGGCGCTCGAGTCCGCGCGCGCGGCGTCGTCCCAGTCCGGAACGAACTTTGAGAAGGCCGACTTCGCTGCGGTAACGCCGAACCCTCCACGCGTGTTGTGTCTCGGCGTCAACTACGCCGATCACGCCATTGAAGGCGGACGCGAAGTGCCGACGTGGCCCGAATCATTCGTGCGCGGTGCTGGCAGTGTGATTGGTGCCTACGACGACATGGTGAAGCCACATCTGAGCGAGCGCTTCGACTACGAAGGCGAACTGGCCATCGTGATCGGTAAGGGCGGACGCTACATCCCTGCCGACAAGGCACTCGACGCGATTCTCGGCTACGCCGTCATGAATGACGGTTCCGCTCGTGAGTGGCAGCGCGCCGCTACCCAATGGACGCCGGGGAAAAACTTTGAAGGCACTATGCCGATCGGTCCCGAGGTCGTCACACCCGACGAGGTCGACATCACCGACTTGGCAATCACGACGACGCTCAACGGCACCGTTATGCAAGACGCTCGCACGTCCGACATGATCGTGAGTGTCGCGAAAGCGGTCGAGTATTTTTCTTCGTTCACGACGCTGCGCGCAGGCGACGTCATCGCGACCGGAACGCCGGGCGGCGTGGGATTCGCACGCACCCCGCCAGTGTGGTTGACACCGGGCGACACCATTGAAGTGACCGTTGAAGGAATTGGCACAATCACCAACAAGATTGTCGCGGAAGTTGGTGCACCGCAGAACTGGCCGTGGATGCCGTTGAAGGCCGACACCAAAAGCTTCTAAAAGTCTGTTTTGATAATGAGGTCTGTTTTAAGTAGGAGCAGAAGTAACAATCTAATGAGGGGGGCAGTAATGGATGGAATTTCAATGGCGTGGTCGGGGGGGACCCGAACCACGCAGAAGCGAAAGCGACTGACGCTGCTAATCGCAGTACTCACCGCTATCGCCGCAATCGTGGGACTTCCCGGAATGAAGGCGAATGCTGCGCCCAAGTTCAAGGGTGCGCTGACGATCGCAGCGGTGGCGCCATTCACCGGCGCCGACGCCGCACTCGGGCCGAAGTATCAGACCGCGTGTCTGGCTGCGTCACAAGCCATTAACTTGGCGGGCGGCATTATGGGCAAGAAGGTGAACTGCAAGGTCGTCGACACCCGTGGTGACCCCGCAGATGCAGTGCCGGCCGTGCGTCAGATGTACGCAACGACGTCGAACCTGGCACTGGTCGTGGGCTGCACCTCGGACGAGGCGTCGACCGTGGTTCCGGTGATGGACGCGCACAAGACGGTGTCGTTCTGCATGACCGGAGAGTCGGAGTTTGACTCGATCCACTTCCCGTACTTCTACCGTCTGGTGCCACCCGACGCGGCCGACTCGGTCGCCATGGTGAAGATCGCAAAGAACAAGGGCTACAAGAATATCGCCCTCGCCTTCGGTAACGACGCCGGCTCGCAGACTTTCGTGAAGCCCGCGCTTGACGCGCTGAAGAAAAATGGGATGACCGTCGTCTCTAATCAGACCTTGGACATCAACGCAACGACCTTCAACACCGAAGCACAAGCGATTGTGGCGTCACACCCTGACGCGATCATGATGGAGGCGCTCGGCGCTGCCGGAGTCGCGATTCTGAGTGAGGTCTACCAGCTCAACGGCAACAAGATGATCCCAGTGATCGGCACGTCGGCCATGATTGACCCCGTGTTCTTCTCTGGCGTCACGACGGGCCCCATCGGCGTTCCGACCTTCATCAAGAACTTCACCGCGGACAATGGGACGGTGAACTTCTCTGGGCCGGCTTACCCGCTGTACAAGAGGCTCGTCCTCGCTCAGTCGGGCAAGGTCAAGGGAGTTCCGAGTTTCCAGGGCCTGCTAACGGCCAATGGAACGGTGCACCTGTACGACGGCATCAACCTCGCGGCACTCGCGATGGTGATGTCCCACTCGACGACCGGCTCGAAGTACAGGGCGGACATCTTGAAGATCGCAAGAGGTGGTCCAGGAGCTGTTGTTGTCTCGTCGTACGCGACTGGTCTGCGAGCTCTCAAGGCACACAAGAGGATCCAGTACTACGGCGTCGGTGGCAAGTACCAGTTCGACCAGTTCCAGACCGCCTACGGGACGTTCGAGGCTGATCAGTTCAACACCGACGGTACGACTTACTCGGCCGGAAGCCTGGGGCAGTGCACCTTGGTGACGTGTAAGTAACAGCGCAATACCTTGGTGGCGGGAACGGACGTTCGTTGTCGCCGCCAAGGTATTTGTCACGCCTGCGCTGCGCATTGCGCGTAGTTGACGGTCACTCGTTCACCTCGCAGTTTCAATCCGTCCCCCTAATTTTGAAAGGCTGATCACCTTGAGTGTCTTTATGCCATCGTTCGGCTTTGGTTTGGTGACCGCGGCGGTGCTCGCCATCGCCACGGTCGGTTTCACCATGCAGTTTGCCGTGACCAACGTGTTGAATCTGGCGTACGGATCGATCATGATCAACAGCGCCTTCGTCGCGTACTACGCCAACGTGCACGGCGTCACCGCGTGGGCCTCCCTGCCTTTTGGTGTGGTGACCGGGTCAGTCGCGTCCTATGCGCTCAACCGTTTCGTCTTCACCCCCTTCCAGCGCCGCAACCGAGCTCCGATCACGGTGGTCATCGTCGCTTTGGGTGTAGATCTGATCGGCACCTTCGGCCTTCAGGCGATCGTCGGTGGCAGCTACGTGTCGTACCGGCAGAGCCTGGGCCACGAATACCACATCCTGGGCATGTTCCTCAGCGGCCTGCAGTTGATCATCCTGGCGATCAGCGTCGTGGTCCTCTTTACGATTCACTGGCTCTTGCGCTACACCCGCCTGGGCAAGGCGATGCGCGCCACCTCGGCCAACCCCAACCTCGCGCGTAACAGTGGTGTCAAGACGCAGTTCATCATTTCGACCACCTGGCTCATCTCCGGTGCCCTGTGCGGTTTAGCGGGAGTGGTGTTCGCAATGAACACTGGCGTCTTCGAGGCCACCAGTGCCCAGCTGTATATCGTGCTCTTGCTCGCCGCGATGTTCCTCGGGGGGCCCGGTGAACCCTACGGTGCGATGTTCGGCGCCCTAGTTATTGGTCTCTCCACGGAAATCAGCGCCGCCTACGTCAATCCCCAATATAAGGAGGTCATCGCATTCGTCGTGTTGCTCGGCATGCTGACCTTCCGCCCCTACGGCATCTTTGGAAGCGAGAAGACCCTCTAATGAACGCTTACGCCTTTTATCTCGCCACGATTCTCATTTACGCGGCCGTCGACGCCATGGCGTGCCTCGCGCTCAACACGGAGTTCGGATTTGCGGGGATCTCTAACTTCGGCTTCATCATCTTCCAGTCAGCCGGGGCCTACACGGCTGCCGTGCTCTCGATGCCGAGGGCGGCGACCTCCAATGGCGGTTTCCAGTCCTACGTGCTCGGCTGGAATCTGCCGTGGCCATTTCCCTGGATCGGTGCGGCGATCGTCGGAGGGCTACTCGCTCTGCCCTTCGTGTTCCTCGTTGGCAAACGCCTTCGCGGCGACTTCGCTGCGGTGGGACTTCTCGTCTCGGCGGTGCTGCTCAACGTCCTGGTCAAGGACTTCGTGCCGTTCTTGAATGGTGCGGCCGGCGTGTCGATCGTCCCGGCGCCGTTCCAGAGCATCTGGAATCCCCAGGGTCTCGCGTACCAATTCGCTTACGGCGGGGTGGCCATCGTGCTCACGGTGATTGTCTACTTCCTCTTGAAGCGCATCACCGAGTCGCCCTACGGTCGCTCGCTGCGCGCAATGCGTGACAACGACATTGTGGCCGACTCTCTCGGCAAGAATCTTCGACAGAACCGCACCAGCATGCTGGTGCTCGGTGGCGCGATCGCCGGACTTAGTGGAGCGATACTCGTTGGTTTCATCAGTCTGTGGGCGCCCGGTGCCTGGGGCTACGCCGAGACCATCGTGTTCTTCGCCGCGATCATTGTCGGCGGCGCCGGCAATCACAAGGGCGCGATCCTCGGTGCGATCCTGGTGCCCGTGGGCTTCGAGGAGATCACGCGTTACATCCCGCCACTGGCGAACCCGTCGCTCGTCCCGTCACTTCAGTGGGTGGCCATCGGGCTGCTCATCGTGCTCTTCCTCTGGTTTCGCCCCGACGGGATCCTTCCCGAGCGTCGCCGCATCTTGAGCGGTACGCCGATCCCGCCACCCCCACCGCCGACTGAAACGTCCGAGGAGATTGACAACGAGGTGCTAGTCAAAATCGGCAACGTCGATGAACTCAACTTCCGCCACCTCCTGCGTCTCAAGGATTTGAAGAACGACGGTCGGGTGATCCTCTCGACCCGGGGGCTCACCAAGTCGTTCAACGACGTCACCGTTGTCTCGGACGTGAGCTTCGACATCCTGCAGGGTCGAGTCACGGGTCTCATCGGACCCAATGGCGCGGGCAAGTCCACGACGCTGGCGATGCTCGCCGGGACCCTTCCGTCGTCGGGGGGCACAATCACTTACGAGGGCGAGGACATCACTTCGCTCGCTTCCTACAAACGAGCTAATAGGGGACTAGTTCGCACTTTCCAGCTCGCGAGCGAATTTAAGAAGTTGACCGTATTGGAGAACCTCGTCAGCGCAATTCCGAATCAGTCGGGGGACTCGTTCTGGGGTTCTCTGCAGGGACGTCGCAAGTGGGGATCCGAGGACAAGGCCAACATTGAGAGGGCCGAGGAAGTCCTCGATGGATTCGGACTCGCCCAGTACGCCGACGCGTATGCCGGCGGCCTTTCCGGTGGACAGCGTCGCCTCGTCGAGATCATGCGGGCACTGTTGGCCGAACCGAAGGTTCTCTTGCTCGACGAACCAATGGCCGGCGTGCACCCGAATCTGGCGCACAAGATTGGCGACCAGTTGACGAGGATGGCCAGGGACGGTATGACCATCTTGATGGTCGAGCACGAGCTGTCGCTCATGGACGCGTTCTGTGACCCAGTGATCGTCCTCGCAGAAGGACGGGTGCTCGCTCAGGGCACGATGTCCGAACTGCGCAAGAACACCGAAGTAGTGGAGGCGTACCTTGTCGGTTGAACTCTCACAAAAGGGCCAAGTACTGAGCTCCACCGGACTCAGCGCCGGCTACGACGGGCGCCCGATCGTCACCGGAATCGACATCGAGGCGACGCCCAGTAAGGTCGTGTCAATCGTCGGGCCGAACGGTTCGGGTAAGTCCACATTGCTGAAGTCGCTCGTGGGCGTCGTGCGCGTCCTTGACGGGCACGTGAAGCTCGGCGACGACGACGTCACCAATCTCGCCTCCGAGGAGGTCGCGAAGAGGGGCGTGGGCTACGTGCCCCAAATTGACGACGTCTTTCCGCCGCTCTCGGTGAAGGAGAACCTGGAGATTGGCGGGTACCTGCTCAGTCGCAAGGAGGTACCCGACCGTATTGATGCAGTGCTGGAGTTCTTTCCGAGGTTGAAGGTCATGATGACGCGCAAGGCCGGCAAACTCTCGGGTGGCGAGCGCAAGATGCTCGCCATGGGTCGAGTCTTGATGCTGTCGCCGTCAGTACTCGTGCTCGACGAGCCGACCGCCAACCTGGCCCCGCTCGTCGCCACACAGTTGCTCGAGGAGTACATTCGCGGTTTCGCCGATCACGGCTCGACGGTCCTGCTCGTCGAGCAGCGCGCGAAGGCCGCACTACGAATCTCGGACTGGACGTACGTGCTCGGCGGCGGACGGGTGGTGCTCTCGGGTGCGCCCAAGGACCTCGAGGAGAACCCCGCGTTCGTGGAGTCGTTCCTCGGTGGCGGGGCCGCTCCGCGTCCCTCGCCGGCCGACTGATCGACGCCGTCGCCGTCGACACGGCCTACGTACACTGAACCCATGACAAACCCCTCAGCCACAATTGTCGTCTGCGACGGCGACGAAACCGGTCAGGAACTTCTGGTCGAAGCATTGCGAGCCATGACGCCCGAGCTGCTCGGCGTCGATCTGGAATTTATCAACTTTGACCTTTCGCTCGCGAATCGCCGGGCGACCAACAACGACGTCGTGCGCGAAGCGGCCGCGGCGATGGTCGACGCCGGACTCGGTCTCAAGGCCGCGACCGTGACGCCGCCCGAGATCGGTGGAGTGGGTTCGCCGAACCGACTACTGCGCGAAGGCATCGGTGGTTCGGTCATCGTTCGCACCGGTCGTCGTATTCCCGGCGTGACGCCGCCGGTCGTGGGTACCAATGCCCCGATCATTGTCGTACGCATGGCGGTGGGCGACGCCTACGGCGCCGCCGAGGGCCGCGATGGTGACCCCGGTACGGTGGGCGACTCCGGTGAAGTCGCGTGGCGCACCGAGCGAATCGAACGATCGGTCTGTCGCAGCGTCGCCGAGTACGCCTTCGTGGCGGCGCAACTGAGTAACGGCCTCGTGTACGGCGGACCGAAGTGGACGGTGTCGCCCGCGTACGAAGGAATGCTGAAAGAAGAGATGGACGCGGCGGCGGCCCGTCACCCTAACGTGGCCTATCATCCGGCCCTCATCGACACCACGTACGCGGGGCTGATGACCGAGATCCACGATCAGACGCTGGTTATTCCCGCGCTCAACCGCGACGGCGACTGTTTGAGCGATCTCGTACTCGCCATGTTCGGCTCGATCGCTGGTGCGGAGTCGGTCCTGTTATCCCTCGACGAGAACCTGGAACCCAAAGTGGCGATGGCCGAAGCGCCACACGGTACCGCGCCGTCGCTCCAAGGTAAAAACGTCGCGAACCCGATGGCGATGTTGTTGGCGGGCGCGGCACTGCTGGACCAGGCCTCGGCGCGGATGCACGAACCCAAGTTCAAAGAGGCGGGCACGCGGCTTCGCGCCGCGACGCTCGATGGCGCGGCTGCCGGCATTAGGACCTTCGATCTCGCCGGCGATTCGTTGACGAGCGATGTGGTTGACGACGTCATTGCGCGACTTCGCGCGACGACGTAATGGGCGTTCGCACACCATGAGACGGGTTGCAATTTGATGTTGGGTAACACGATCAGCACCGACGCGAGCGGCTATTGGACGCCCGTACGCCAACGTGACGGGCTGGTCATACTGCTCACGCTCGTTACGGGTGCGATCGACGCGATCGGCCTCACTCGATTGGGTGGCGTGTTCACGAGCGTTATGACCGGCAACATGGTGCTCCTCGGCCTCGCCGCGGCGAAAGAGAATGCCGCCATCGCGTATCACACGGGCGTGGCCTTCGTGGGTTACGTGGTGGGCAGTTTGGCCGGAGCCCGAGTTGCGGGCCATGCGCACGACGACGACCAACTATGGCCGCGACCAATCGTGATCGCTCTCGGAGTTGAACTGGCGTTAATTTTGGTGTTCGCCGTGTGGTGGGAGTTCGTGTCCGGAACCCCCACGAGCGCTGAAGCGTACGCGCTGCTCGCCCTCAACGCGGTCGCTCTGGGGGTGCAGAGTGCTGCCGTGCTTCGCTTTGGCATCAGCGGACTCTCGACGACCTACCTCACGGGCACCCTGACCCAACTGCTCGCGAGTTTGACGAAGCGCAACGAGCCCATTCAGGGCCGAAGCATCCTGATCTTGATGGCCCTCATTGGTGGGGCGGCCGCCGGTGCGGCGCTGGCGATACACCTACCAATGGTGGCGCCACTCTTCCCACTCGGCGTGCTGGCACTCGTGGTCGCGGGTGCGGAGATAAGTTTCCATCGTCAGATTCGACGCTGATCGGTCTCTATTCTTCGCTAATGACCGACGGCCAGTTTGATCGTGGTCGCTGCTCCAATAACAATGATGAGCGCGCGCACGATGCGCGGCGACAATCGACGAATGAGCAACGTCCCGAGCCATCCGCCGACCAACGCACCGGCGAGCAGCACGAGGACCGCGACGACGGCGAGGTGACCGCGAATCACGAAGACGACAGCCGCCACCGTATTGATCACTAGGGCCAGCGCCACGCGAAGGCCCTGAATCTCGAAGATGTCAAACGGTAGCGTCAGCGCCAAGACCGCAATCAGAATGATTCCGAGTCCCGCGCCGAAATAACCTCCGTAGACCGATCCAAGAAATACTCCGACGAAGAGTGATCGCCGACGAATGTGATGACCATCGAGGTGGTGTTCGGGTTTCGAGAGAAGTGCGACCAACCTTGGCGCAAACGCGAAAAGAACGGTGGCGCTTCCAATGAGCCACGGCACAACGCTTCGAAAGGTTGACTCGGACCCGAAGAACAGTAGCGCGGTACCAGTAATCGAGCCGAGAGCACAGGTCGGTATAAGTTCGCGAAACAGCTTCTTGTGCACGGTGAGTTCTCGTCGAAATCCGCGCACGCCACCAAAATTGCTCGGCACGACGCCGACCGACGACGACACGTTGGCCTGCAGCGACGGTATGCCGAGCGCGAGCAGTGTGGGAAATGTGATGAACGTCCCCCCACCGGCAACGCCGTTGGAAATACCCGCGGCGACGCCCGCGACAAATAGGATGGCGATCCTCCAGCCCAGGGCAATGGAAGTCGCGAGCACTACTGAATTCTAGTGAACGGCGCAACGAACTTCCGATTGGTTACGCCGGTAACCACTCGGGTGAGCGAGTCAGAAAAAAATCACGAAGCGACGGTCGTCACTTCGCTACGTGGCTGACTCAGCTTCGCCGCTAAGGTCGGTCGCCACGTCACCCGAACTCGTGGCATTGGTGTCGGCGTGGAACTGGACGTTGATGAGTTGTTCGGGCCGGCGTTGACTCTCCAGGGCAATTGCCGTGAGCACCGCCTCATCGGCCGGCGTGAGCGGCGGTT
>JBBQGY010000061.1:0-9818 GCA_038323435.1 Acidimicrobiales bacterium | reverse complement strand
TGGCACTAGATACGTCGTATCGGTCACGTCGGTCGCCACGAATGGAATGCGGTCGAGGCCGGCCGTCATTTACGTCACGACGAAGCCGCTATAACTTGAGCGGTCCCTGTTCTGACGGCGTCAGCCCCGAAAAGTCTGATTCCAATTTCGATGTATCTCTCATGACGAACGCCGCGACGAGGCCAATAACCAGAATTACCAACGCTGCGTACGGCGCCTCAATCGTGGGCCTGGTGACCTTGTATATCGATCCGAAGATGGCACCCGCAGTGACGAGTATTCCAACCAGACTGGCCAAGTACAACGCCACCGGCTTTCCGCGATCCTTGAGACCCCTCAGAGCGCCGACGGAAATCAAGAGGTAAATGATGACAATGGCGAAGGCACCGTACGTCGAGAACCAGCTGAATATCGCGACGTAGTGCGGCAGATTCGGAATGGCGAAAATGGATGTCGTGACGGTCAACGTGATGATGACCGCGTACACGAGCATCACGACATTGCTCGCGCCCACGGGAGTGCCCTTGGACGAAATCTTGGCGAACGTACGCGGTAAGCGCCGGTCACGGGCCATGGCAAACACGCCCCTCGACGCGGACACCGCACACCCAATCAGCACCGCGATCATGTCAAAGATCACCACGAGTTCGACGATGCGTCGCATCGCGACCGACGCGTAACCTCCCCCGCTCGACGGACCGGCGAGCGTGAACAACGGCGCACCGGCATTCTTGGACAGGGTGGTGAGATTGAAGTGAAAGCCAGCGATCTGGGAAAACGTCGCAATGATGTAAAAGCCGCCGATTGCGAGCACCGAGAACAGCACCGCGCGCGGAATGTCGCGTGACGGTTCGATCGTCTCTTCTCCCAGGTTTGCTGACGTTTCGAATCCGGTAAACAACAGAACTCCGTAGAGCACACCGAAGAGGACGCCGCTCCAATGGGTGGGTGAACTATTGGGTGAAAATCCTGCGACCACGTGATGGATTCCGCCGCTCTTGCCAATCACGAATATCGAAAAAATCCCGACGACGGTCAGTGAGATGAGGGCGAGGATGAGCTGCACCCTCGTCGAGAGCGAAACTCCCAAGTACATCGTCACCGCCACCAGCGCGAGAAGCAAAAGATCCCACACCAATGGCGGGAATGGCTGGACATTGAATTCGGCGAGGACGGTGTCGTGAATGGTGCCACCAATCATGGGCAAAATAGCCGAACCGAGCGCGATGAGACCGGTGTAGTACAGCCACCCGGCGGCGGCGCCGACGCGCGCGCCCAGTCCGTCGGTGACGTAGTCGTACAGAGAACCGGCAGCCTGAATTTTGCGCGTGTACTCGGCGACAATCCAACCAAGGCCGAGTACGCCAATGGCCGCAATCACCACCGACAGGGCGGCGGCATTGCCCGCTCCCCTACCTGACGCGTTGAGCCCAACCAACAGCGGCACGAGAAACGCAATCGAAAACACCGGTCCCATGAGTCCTACCGACTGGGCCACCGCATCTTTCAACGTCAGTCGTTTCGCGCCACCCAGTGTCGTACGTCCACCATCTACGGCCATCAGTCCCCCGAACGATTCGTCGTCACTCTTCCAGAGTGATTTCAAGAATGTACGGACTTAAACGACCTCTGTCAAGGACCGTTCTCGAATGATGTGCCGATTCGCGGTTTCACTCAGCCGAGTTCGCTCGTGATGTTCTGCACGTTGCACTGACGCCTCGGCGAGGTTGTCAACTACGACTTGAGTGAAAGGTACTGCGTGCCGCGCTCGACGAGCCACCGGAATGCGGGGTCGGGCTTTTCTAGGAGTTCGGGATGCCACTGAACAGCGAGGAATTCGTGACCGGGTAGTTCCACCGCCTCTATGACGCCATCGGGTGCGCTCGCCGATACCACGAGGTCATTGCCCAGCACCGCGAGCGTTTGGTGATGCAACGAGTTGACACCGAGTGACGGCGGGTAGATCGTCGAAAGTAACGAACCGGGTTCGACGTTGACGTCGTGCGTCCTCTTTCGCCCGTCGACGTCCCACTGGGGATGGCCCGATCCCTCGTCGAGTTCAACGTGCTGATGAAGCGTCCCGCCGAAAAACACGTTCGCGAGCTGCATGCCCCGACATATGGCCAGGATCGGCATCTCCAGACGACGAGCTTCGCGCAACAGCGCGAACTCCCACTCGTCACGGTCCGGTTCGATCTGCCCGAGGTTCTCGTCCGGTTCGTGGCCGTAGCGCGTTGGCTCGACGTCGGCTCCCCCGCTCAAGATCAGTCCATCGAGCCGGTCGAGCACTTCACTCGCTTCCGCGTCGCGGGTCAACTCCACGGGAATGCCACCAGCCGCGGCGACCGACGCCGGGTAGTCGGAGAAATGGAGATCGAACTGGAGGTCGTACATGGCTTTTGGCACACTGCTCGACACCGCCGACACCGGCCAACGTCGGCCCGAAATACCAATGAGTGGCTTGGTCATTTCCTCATTCTAGGGAGAGAATCCGCGCGGGCCGGGCCTATTCGTTTGGGGACAAACAAGTACACTCCTCTTCGAGTAGGGGGAAATATGCCACACGATGCCTCGAAAGTTGATATCACGTCGCACGACACGTTCGTGCACGGAGTACCACATGAAGTCTTTGCTCGAATGCGTGACGAGAATCCGGTTGCGTGGACCGAAGAGGCCGACGGAGGACGAGGCTTCTGGAGTCTGACCAAATACGATGACGTCCTCTACGCCAGTCGGCACACCGAGCTCTTCTCCAGTCGCTACGGCATTCGCATGGAAGATATGGACGCCGAAGAGACCGAAGCTCGTCGCACCATGATGGAAATGGATTCGCCCGAGCACACTCGACTTCGTCGCTTGGTGTCGCGTCCATTCACCCCGCGTACCGTTGCGGCGTACGAGGATTCCGTCCGTGACCTCGCAAAAGAAGTGATCGCCAACCTCGACGGTCAAAAGGAGTTCGACTTCGTCAAATTGGTGGCCCGCGAACTTCCGATGAAAATGCTGGGGCGGTTGCTCGGACTGCCCGACGAAGATCTGGACTGGCTCGTCAGTCGAGGCGACGCCCTCATTGGCAACACCGATCCAGATTTCACTGATTACGTCGTCGACCAAACCGACACCAGCGAGTACCGACTGCTGCCGTTTCGAAGCCCCGTGGCACTCGAACTTTTCGAGTACGCGCAACACGCCCTCGAAGACCGTCGCATCACACCCACGCACGACGTGCTCTCCGCGCTACTCGAGCCAAACACCGATGGCGAAACGCTCAACGACAATACGTTGAAGAACTTCTTTGCTTTGATGGTCGCAGCCGGTAACGACACCACCCGTTATACGATGACCGCCGGAACCCAAGTATTCGCTGAACACCCCGAAATCTTTACTGCGTTGCCAACATCTGACATCAGCCAACGCAAAACCCTCGTCGACGAAGTTCTTCGGTGGTCATCAACCACTATGCACTTTCGACGCACCGTCGTCGAGGAGACCGAGCTGCGCGGCCAGTCTCTAAAGAAGGGCGACAAGGTCGTGCTCTGGTACGTCTCGGCAAACTTCGACGAAGACCAGTTCACGAACCCTAGGGCGTTTGACGCGTCACGAAGTCCCAACGATCACGTCGCCTTCGGTCTGCACAGCGCTCACCTCTGTTTGGGCGCACACCTCGCCCGGCTCGAACTTCGCGTCATGTTCGAAGAGATGGCGGCTGCCTGGTCATCGATTGAAGCGGCCGGCTCGGCCGAACGACTTCGTTCAAATTTCATTAGTGGCACCAAGAAACTGCCCGTTCGAGTGACCTGGCGCTAGAGAAATGGGAGATACTCGCGCATCTCCCAGTCCGTCGTCGCGGCAGTAAACCTTTCCCACTCCGCTCGTTTGACTGCTAAGTGTTGGGCGGCGATCTGCGCGCCAATTGCATTTACCAGTTCGGTGTCAGCTTCGAGTGCGTCGAGGGCGGCGGCGAGGTTTGCCGGCACTCCGACCGTCGCGTCGATGGTGTCGAGACCGTTGCCAGATTCCACTGGTCCCAACTTCAGTTTGTTCACGAAGCCGAGTCGAGCGGCCTGTAACACCGCCGCCATGGAGGTATGAACCACCGCCGCGCCATCACTCAGTCGGTGTTCAAGACGTGATCCTTCGCCTCGATCGGGTGGAATCCTCACGGTCGCGCCGCGGTGATCGTAGCCCCAGTTTGCCCAGTAGCCCGACAGTGACGCCGGACGAAGCCGTTTGTAAGCGTTGACGTTGGGTGCACAGAGACCGGCCAGTGCCTGGTGGTGCGCCAACATTCCCGCCACCGCGTGTTTGGCGAGCTTGGCGACGCCGTCGCTCTCCTTGCTGTCGAAGACCACGTTCTCATTGGCGTCGTTGCGCCACGAGATATTGAAGTGCAGACCCGATCCCCCACGATCGGAGATCGGCTTACCCATGAAGGTGAGTAACAGTCCGAGGCGGTGAGCGACCTCACGAGCTAATACCTTGAAGAGAAAGCCGTCGTCGGCCGCACGAAGCGCATTGGTGTATCGAAGCGTGAACTCGAATTGGGGCGTGTCGTACTCGGAGTTGACCGATTCGAGCGGGATCGCGGCCTCGTCGCAGGCCTGCCATATTGCGTCAATAAGTCCGTGGGGGTCAACCGACGGGCCCGTGCCGTAGACGTAGGCACCAGGTGTGTCGATGGGACGCCAACCGCCCTGGCCATCGGGCTCGAACACGTACGCCTCGAACTCCATGCCGACATAGGGCGTGTAGCCGAGATCTTGCCAGTCGGCAATAGCGCGCTTGAGTGCGTGGCGTGGCGACACCTCGACGGGGCTGCCGAGGCGCATCAGGTCAGCGACGACGACCTTGGTGCCCGGCTCCCAGCCGGGACGAATGTCCTCCATTGGATACGTGGCGTCGAGGTCGGGTAAACCCTCATTCCAGTTCGAGCCGGGAGTCTCGGGCGTCATCACCCGGTCGTAGCCAAGGGCCCACAGTCCGGTGCAGTGACGGACGCCGTGGTCCGCGAGTGCGGCCGGAACATACTTTCCGCGCGCGAGACCGAGATGGTCGGGCCACAATACTCGCAGGCGACTGAACTCACTCG
Source organism: Acidimicrobiales bacterium (assembly GCA_038323435.1). Classification (GTDB taxonomy): domain Bacteria; phylum Actinomycetota; class Acidimicrobiia; order Acidimicrobiales; family RAAP-2; genus RAAP-2. The sequence continues at coordinate 4,729 of JBBQGY010000061.1, read as the reverse complement.
TCATACTTCCCCCTCGTGCGGCTCCGCACACTGCGACATTGCAGTGTGGGAACGTAGCAAGCAACTTACTATCGTAGAGACATCATTTAGATGCAAACGACTTGGGGGGAATTGTGGAACTGCGAAGGATCCTGTTGGGCGGCGTTCCCACTGACGTCGTGCTCGAAGGCAATTCCCTCGTTGCTCGAGACGGGCGGCGGGTCGACGCGGCGGTCGCCATTCACCTACCTCCGGTTTCACCTACGAAAATTATCTGCTGTCACTTGAATCATGTCTCACGGGTGCGTGAATTCGGTGTTCAACTTCCGCCCGCTCCGACCTACTTCCACAAGCCTATTTCCGCGCTCAACAGCCACGGCGGCGAAGTGGTCCGTCCAGTGAACTGTCAATACCTCAACTTCGAAGGTGAAGTCGCGATCGTCATCGGTCGCACTGCTCGAAATATCTCGGTCGCCGACGCCGCGTCGTACATTGCCGGCTACACGATTGCCAACGACTTTGGACTGCACGACTTTCGCGATACCGACGCCGGTGCAATGCTGCGCGTCAAGGGCGCCGACACGATGTGTCCGATTGGGCCTGGAATCGTCACGGACTGGGACTTCGCTGACAAGCACATGACCACCACCGTCAACGGCGTCGTCTTCCAAGACGGCTCGACCAATGAGATGGCCTGGGACATGCACTACCTCGTGGCGGACCTCGCGCGCCTCATCACGCTGGTTCCGGGCGACATCATTCTCTCGGGTACGCCAGCCATGTCGCGTCCCGTCCAACCCGGTGACACCGTCTCGGTCGAGGTCGAAGGTCTCGGCACGCTCACGAATCATATTGTCGAAGGCCCAACGCCGGTCAGCGACGAAGTCGGCGCGCAACCAACTGCGACCGAAGAAGTACTCTCCACCGCTCTCGGTGCCGAGTGGGAGTTTCGTGGACAACGCCGCCCGCTCCCAACGTCGAACGACCAATTGATCTTTCCGAAGGTTCGACCGAGATTTCAATCATGAGTGACCACCGCATCGACGTCGACGGCGTGAGTGTCTCTCCCGACCACTACATCAATGGCGAACGCGTTTCGTCGAAGCGAACGTTCGAGGATCGGTCACCGCTCGACTGGCAATGGAAGCTCGCCGACGTTGCGCGCGGCGGCGACATCGAAGCTAACGCCGCCCTCGACGCCGCACAGACCGCCTTCGGCGCATGGTCGACTCTCTCAACTCAAGCACGCGGCGAATATCTTGACCGATTGGCCGATCTCATTGATCGAGACGTTGAAAAAATTGCGCACGTCGAAACATTGGACATGGCCATGCTGGAAGAGAGCCTGCGCCTGCGAGTGATTGGACGAGGTGCGAGAAACTTTCGGGCCTACGCCGATCTGGCGCGTCACTACAACCCTCGGCGTTGGTCGTCCAACGGCACCGCAAATTCGGTGCTGCGCATGCCCGCCGGCCCCACCGTCGTGATCACGCCGTGGAACGCACCGTTCATGTTGTCCACGTGGAAATGTGCGCCCGCTCTGGCAGCGGGCAACACGGTCATTTTGAAGCCAGCTGAATGGTCGCCCCTCACCTGTTCGCTCTTGATGGACCTCGTAGACGAGGCGGCGTTTCCGCCCGGCGTCTTTAATCTCGTACAGGGCTACGGCGAGGAAGTTGGTGCTCTCCTCGTCAACGATTCGCGCGTTCGACGTATTTCCTTTACCGGTTCGCCCGAAACGGGCCGCATCATTGGCGCAGCCGCCGCGAAGAACCTCGTTCCCTTTACCGCCGAACTCGGAGGCAAGGGACCCTTCATGGTCTTCGCCGACAGCGATCTCGAGGCCGCCGCGGCAAAAGCCGTCGTCATGTACGACGACGCCGGCCAAGTCTGTCTGGCCGGTACGCGTCTACTCGTGGAGGCATCGGTCCGCGAAAAATTTGTCGTGCTGTTCCAACGCGCCGCCGCGGCTCTTCGATTGGGTGACAGTCGCGACGAGACGACGACGATCTCGCCACTCATCCACCCCGAGCATTTGGCGCGAGTGAGTGGGTTTGTGGAACGCGCCAGAGAGAACGGCGACAACGTGGTCTTTGGCGGGCGCGTCCACGCCGACGGCGAGCTCTGGTATGAACCGACGTTGATTGAGCCGACGTCCAACGACGCAGAAGTTATCCAGCGCGAGATCTTCGGACCAGTCCTGACGCTTCAGACCTTCACTACGGAAGCCGATGCGGTCGAGCTGGCTAACTCCACGCAGTACGGTCTTTCGGCCGTTATCTATACGAGCAGCGAAGCACGAGCGAATCGACTCGGCGAACAGTTGCGCGCCGGCACCATCTGGGTGAACTGTTTTCTCGTGCGCGACCTCACGGCACCGTTTGGCGGAACCGGCATCAGCGGCATCGGACGAGAGGGCGGCGACTACGCCCTCGACTTCTATTCGGATCTAAAGACGTTACAGATTTTGGAGGGAACCACTCATGGGTGAGATCGTTGGCGCTGGCCTGCTCGCGCACGTACCAACCATTGTGTTACCGGACGAGCTGCGCAGGCAACTCAATGACGGTAACGAAAGCACGCTCTTTACCGGTCTGCACCAACTACGCCACGACGTCTTTGACGTCGTCAAGCCCGACCTCGTGTTGGTCTTTGACAGTCACTGGTTCACGACCGTCGAGTTCGTCGTCACCGCCGCGGCGCGGCGACGCGGACTGTTTACCAGCGATGAACTCCCCCGAGGCATGTCGAGTGTTCCCTACGACGTGCCGGGCAACCCGGAGTTCGCTCGACTGATCGGATCAATCGCTGACGACACCGATGAGTGCTGGATCACTCCCATTGATAACGAACACCTCCCGGTTACTTACGCGACGCTCAACCTCTTACCGTTCCTCCAGGGTGGCGAGGCGTGGATGTCAATGGGCGTCTGCCAAACAGCGGAGAGTCGGGACTTCGAAACCGTCGGCAAGGTCGTCGCGCGCGCCATTGCCGAGAGCGACCTGCGAGTGGTGTTGATCGCGTCGGGCGCCGTCAGTCACACCTTCCACAAACTCCGCGACCTGCGACGTCACGAGGCGGCACCCGAAGAGCACATCTATTCCGATGACGCTCGGTACTGGGATCATCGCGTCATCGACGCATTGGCCCGAGGGGATCACGCCCAAGTCGTGAACGAAATGGATCAGTTCATGAACGTGCGTCCCGAAGGTCACTTCGCCCACTACCAAATGATGATTCACGCTCTCGGTGGAGCCGCGTGCACCGCCCCGGGGCGGATGTACTCGCAGTACGAAAATTCCATTGGCACCGGGCAAGTCCACGTATGGTTTGACCAGCCGAGAAACGGATGGACGGATAAAAAATAATGGTCACAGGACTTCCCTTTCCGCGCACGGCGTCCGGTACTGCGTCACTGCTGCCCCCGACGCCGTGGCACTACTCGGGTGATCTCTTAACAGTTGAATACCGCACCGATTCGCAGAACGTTCGTGCCGTGCTTCCCCCCGACGTTGAACTCGCTAACGACGACGAGGATCCGGGCGCCGTGGCCTTCATTTGGGCCGACTGGCAGAGCTGCGGTGACGATCGCACGGAGATCCTCGATCCGGTCCGCTCGCAGTACAAAGAGTCGTTCGTCGTCGTGCGATGCCGCTACGAAGGACAGCTCTATAGTCGCTGCGTGTTCATCTGGGTGGACAAGGATTTTGCCCTCGTGCGCGGCTACCTCCAGGGTTATCCCAAAAAACTTGGATCTATTTACCAGACCCGACCCATCACGGTAGGCAGTGCCGGTCCACGACTGGAATCGGGTGGTCAATTCGGTATGACCCTCGCCGCGGCCGATCGTCGACTCGCCAACGCCACGGTGACGCTCGAAGGTACTGCAAAATCGAACGGATTTGTGAACGGTCACGCGATGTTGCACCACCGCTGGTTTCCTCGCATTGAACTCGACGGTATCGATTCACTGGACGAGGTGGTCACGATGTCGGGCGTCAACCTCGAATTGGGACCGGTGTGGGCCGGTAGTGCCACGCTCGAACTCTTTGAGTCGCCCACCGAAGAACTCGCTCGCCTCGCGCCCCTTGAGATCATTGGCGGCTATTTTCGGAGCGTCGGTACCACGTTCGCTGGCGGAACGACGCTGCGTACTCGCTGATGAGCAGGCGTATTAGTTCACCGTCGCCCGAGGTAGTACTGCAGGCCGAGCGCGACATTAATGCCCGACTCAAGGGTCAACGTTGTGACTTCACGGCCATGAGCGCCGTATCCAACGTCTACCGCGCCGGCACCGCCGTACGCAATCACATGGAGCGGACGGTGCTCGCCGAATACCAACTCAGCTGGGTGGCCTTCACGGTGCTGTGGGTTTTGTGGATCTGGGGCGTTCAAGAGACGGGTCACGTCGCGGACGAAGCCGGGGTCACCAAGGGAACGCTGACCGGCGTCGTCAAAACGCTACAAAGTCGCGAACTCATTCGTCGAATTCCCCACAGGGACGACCGCCGCCGAGTATCGATAGGGCTCACCAACGCCGGCGAACGACTGATTGAAGATCTTTTTCCGTCGTTCAATCGCCACGAACACGAAGCGGTGCGAATGTTGACCGACGCTGAACAACGAACCCTCGCACGCTTGCTGAGAAAGGTCACTCAAGCCGTCAATGAAACGACGATCGAATCTCCCGCCGATCAGAACTAACGTCCAGATCTTCTTAGCGGTTAGCTACGTCCTCGGTGGCAACGAG
>JBBQGY010000060.1:0-9832 GCA_038323435.1 Acidimicrobiales bacterium | reverse complement strand
GGAGTGACCACGACAATCCACAGTGCGTGATGATCGCGCTCACGGTCAACGATCGGGCAATTGGCACCGTCACCTTTGCGCTGGAACACGACCGCGGGGGATTCGGGAGCGCCGAAGTGGCCGCGGCCGAACACGTGGGATGGATTATGTCGAATGTCATTGAACGGGTCGTGCTGCGGCGCGACGCTCGCAGCGCGGTTCGTCGAACCCAGCGCATCGCTACCCAACTCCACCAACTCATTGCGGCGTCGATCACCGTCGCGGGACTGCGCAGTGAACAAGATATATTGCTTCGACTGGTAACCAGTGCTCGCAACGTCTACGGCGTCGATGACGCCATCGTGTCACTGGAATCCGGCGCTTTTGCGCCCCTTTGTGGCATAGTCCTTCGCGGCGGTGACGCCGTGTGTCTAAGTCCGCTCGATCCGACGGTCCCCAGCGATCTCCCGGTTTCTCGGCCCGGATTCACCACGCCCTGGACCGATCGTGATTGGTTAGTGGCGCCACTGCTCGAACGGCGCAACGTGACGCGTGGCGTCATCGCTATTCGTCGAATCCCGGGCACCGAGTTCGGTGCGGAGGAGCGAGAGGTGCTGGCGCTTCTGGCTCAGATGGCGACGTCGGCCCTGGGTGCCGAAGAGCTCAATCGAACCGTGCAACGTAGCGAGGCGCGACTGCGGGTCCTCGTAGAAACTGCCCCCATTGGCATTGTGGAAGTTGACGCCGATGGTGATGTGCGTTGGTGGAATCGCGCCGCGAGCGGCGTTTTTGCGTGGCCCGTGTTTGACGAGGCGAACGTGAGTCCAAGGCCAACGTTCCCCGAAGCAACGGTGGAAGGGCTTCGCCAACTTTGGAAAGAAGTGTTAGGCGACGGCGACGTCGCAGGCCGTGACTTCGTCGACGTAGAGATTGCGGGTCGGATTCGTGTCTTGACGGCGTCAGCCACTTTGTTACCGGCGGCCGCGAGCGAGGCGCCCGCAATACTGACGCTGATTGACGATGTCACGAATCACCGCGAATTGAAGGCTGAACTTCGACACGCGCACACGATGGAAGTCCGTGGGCAAGTCGCGAGCAGAATTGCCCACGACTTCAATAATCTCCTTACCCTCATTTCTGGTTACGCCGAGATGTTGGCCCACGATCTCGAGGGTCGTGATCGTGAAGTGCAAATGGTGCACGACATCCAGGTCACTGCGTCACGCGCGTCGATGCTCACGACCCAGCTGCAGACGATCGGACGCACCAAGACACCGGCGCCGGTGGTCTTTGATCCCGCGGTCATCATTGAGTCCAACGCCGAGGTTCTCGAACGAATTCTCGGAAATTCTATTGAAGTCACGTGGTCCCTGGACCGTCACGCGGGCAACGTTCGTGTCGACGCCGACCAGTTTGAACAGATGATCCTCAATCTCGTCATCAATGCCCGTGACGCTCTGCCCGACGGCGGTCAACTCACTATTTCGTCGGTCGCGGTGTCGTTCGATGATGCGAGGGCGAAGAACGTCGACGTTGTTCCCGGTGACTTCGTACAACTTTCGATCGCCGACACGGGCGTTGGTATGGACGAGTCGACTCGTCAACGTTGCTTCGACCCGCTCTTTACGACAAAGGGACCGTTCAAGGGCACCGGCTTGGGCCTCGCGGCGGCGCGCCGCCTCGTTCAAGAAAGCGGTGGTTCCATTCGGTGCACCACGCAAGTGGCGCACGGGACGACTTTTGAGATTCTCTTACCCGTCGTCAGCGAACCGGCGCAAGAGGTTTCCGTGGTGGTGGAGACGAATCCGCCCTCAGGTGGCGCCACCGTGCTGCTCGCCGAAGACAACGATGACCTTCGCCGATTCATGAGCCAAATCCTGAATCGAAACGGCTACCACGTACTCGAAGCCGATTCGGCAGAACAGGCCCTTATCGTGGCGAACGAATTTCGTGGACCGATTGCGTTGCTACTGAGTGACGTCGTCATGGCGGAGATGTCGGGTCCTACACTCGCCTCCACCCTCCAATCGGACTATCCCGATCTTCGAGTTTTGCTCGTCTCGGGGACTGCACACGAATCAGTCGTGGACGAGTTGAGCCCGGGCACGAGCGCGTTCTTGGCAAAGCCCTTTCGACCCAGTCAACTTATCGACACAGTGCACGAGTTGCTTCGCATCGTCCATTAACGGTGGACCCAGCGCGATCAACGTTTGGGAATGTCGGATTCCAGTTCGAATCGATAGCCAACACCGCGCACCGTCGTAATTAAGTGAGGATGATCGGGATCAGTCTCGAGCTTGGCTCGGAGTCGTCGAATGTGTTCGGTCACCGTGGCATCATTCTGCCAGTCACCGGACGACTCCCACACGTGCTGGAGCAGTTGCTCGCGCGAGAAGACTTGGCGCGGAGAGCGCGCGAGAAAGGCGAAGAGGGCAAACTCCTTGGAGGTCAATTCGAGTAATTCGCCGCTGAGATGTACCTCATGGGTCTTCTCGTTGATAGTGAGATCGCCGAACTGCATCGTCGATACATCGTCCCGATGTTGGCCGAGACTGGAGCCGGTGCGACGAAGTACCGATTCAATTCGCGCCGCCACTTCAGCGAGGGAAAAGGGTTTCACGATGTAGTCGTCGGCTCCCATTTTCAGCCCGGCGATGCGCTCGGACTCGAGCCCGCGCCCGGTCAAGAATATTACGGGCACGTCACTCAATAGGCGCAGTTCGCGAAGTACGTCGCGACCGTCTTCGTCGCCGAGCCCAATGTCGAGCAAGATGATGTCGGGCGGTGTTGACGATGTTGTTGATAGCGCCAACGCACCGCTGCCTACGACGGTGACGTCGAATCCTTGGCCGACGAGGAACCGTTCCAAGAGTGAGGCGTTGTCGGCGTCATCTTCGACGATGAGCACGGAGGTCACGTGACTCTCACCATGCGCACCACGGCGATCGTTGTGTGCATCAAAGAAGCTCGTGCCGGTTCGTCGCGCCAGGGTCCGTCATGACCCATTACTTCACAATGGTTTCGTACACAAAATTCATTCTACGGAAACGCAGAGCAAGGGGCATCGGAGTTCGCGAAAATATTTCGGGAGATTGATGCCAGATTGGTTGCGTCAGCACCGAGCCATCGCCGTGGTGGACACCTCAACTACGAGCGCGACGAGGTTCCCCAATGTGACGAAGGATAGTCACTATGCTTTTTTGATAAATGAATGGTTTCTTCAGTCGGTCGCACCTTCGTCTCGTTTTCGAAAAGGTAATCAGTGAGTAGCTCAAATAGTCGCCGATACCGGTACGGCTCGAGCTTCGTCGACCAGGACTCGGGCGTTCGGTTCGAGGGGCATCATCCGCTCGAGCGACCCGACCTATGGAAGATGTACCTCAACGAGGCCGAGGGTACCTATCGCAGTCACGGCTTCGAGGGAACATTGCGCCGTCAGGAACTCGAAGACGGTGAGGGTGTGCCGCTCTTTTTTCTCGGATTTAGTCCCGAGGGTGAACCTGTCGCCGGCGTAAGGTTTCACGGTCCCTTAGAAGGGAGCCACCAGGCCTTCCTTATAGAAGAGATGGCGGCCTCCTCGGAGATTGACGACATTCGAGCAATGATCGACAAAGAGATCCGCCTGGGCGCGCTCGAAGTAAAGGGCGCCTGGTCGAAGGGCGCCACCGTGACGGGCGTGCGCCTCATTGCGGCCATTACTCGATCGGCAACCCACGCCATGAACTGGCTAGGTGCGGAGTTCGCGATCGCCGCGGTGTCCGACACTCTCGTCGCGGTTGGCACGCCGGCCGGCGGACGAATGGTTGGTACCGCGTCGGTGCCCTTCCCCGACGACCGCTACAAGACGGTGTGCGTGTCATGGGACCGAAGCCGCAGTTACGAACTGTGTACTCCACCCCATCAACAGGCACTTCGACGCGAAGCCGAAGAGTTGGGTCGCGGTCCGGCACGACTAGGTATCGGTGGACCCGAGCCCGCGTCCACGCGAACCCACGCTCGCCGACCCCTGGTACTCGACGTCGGTGGACGATCTCATCGTGAAGTCCTGCGAGTCCTACGAGAAGATCCTTCACTGCACGTTATTGATCGACTCGCCGAACAGTTGGAGCAACTCGCCACGATGATTCCCCCGCCGAACGCCGCCTTGAGCGACGAGGGATCGAGGTGGGTCTACTACCCGTGGCGCCGAGCGGTCGTGCGCCTCCTCGCTCCACGCTCGTTCTCGACGCTTCGCCTCGACCGCAACCGAAATAAGTTGACGCGAGCCGAGCAGGCGAGGGTTCGATCACTCCGTATTGGTGTTGTGGGTCTCAGCGCCGGTCATTCCATCGCCCACGTGATCGCAATGGAAGGACTCGCGGGCGAGCTTCGTCTCGCTGACTTTGACTCGATTGATCTTTCAAATCTCAACCGGATTCCCGCCAGTGTGCTGGACCTCGGGATCAATAAGGCGGTGGTCGCGGCGCGACGAATCGCCGAGATCGACCCCTACTTACGAGTGGTCGTCGAGCCCGACGGCCTTCGAGCCGACAACCTGGCGGAGTTTCTCGACGGTCTCGACCTCGTGATTGAAGAGTGCGATTCGCTCGACATGAAATTCTTGGTGCGCGAAGCCGCACGCGAGCGACGGATCCCCGTACTGATGGAGACCAGTGACCGGGGGGTGTTGGATGTGGAGCGGTTCGACCTTGAACCGGACCGGCCAATTTTTCACGGTCTGCTCGGCGACATGGACTCGTCAAAACTCGCCGGGCTCACCCAGGCGCAGAAGTCACCCTTCGTTATTCGTCTCGTGGGCGCGCGCGAAGCTTCGTCGCGTGGTGCCGCATCACTACTTGAAGTGGGCCAGACGATCACCGGGTGGCCTCAACTTGGCAGCGAAATCACGCTCGGTGCCGCGACGGTCGCCGCCGCGGTTCGTCGGATTGGACTTTCGGGTGATTTGCCGTCCGGGCGTGTCCGGTTTGACGTCGAAGAGATTCTCTCAGCCCTCGGTCCGGTCGAAGTCAATCTCGAGGCCGAGGCTGATCTCTTTGCGACGCCCCCGGAAGATCCGCCTCTCGACAGCGACGATCCGATCGAACTAATTGTCGACGCCGCTCGTCGCGCTCCGTCGGGTGGCAACGTCCAGCCGTGGCGATTCGAAGCCAACGACGCTGAGATTCGCTTCTTCATGAATCCCGAACGATCATCGACGATGGACGTCGCGCATCGTGGAACGTACGTCGGCATCGGTGCGGCGCTATTCAACGCTCGCGTACGTGCGGCGTCACTGAATGTGCTCGGGTCGGTCAAACTCTTCCCCGAGAGTCGCTCGTCGCACCACATTGCAACAATGCAACTCGGCTCCGCGACCGACGTCAGTGTTGCGCCGCTCGACCCGTACCTACTCGCTCGTTCTACTAACCGGCGAATTGGCCAACCGGCGCCGATTCCTGCCGAAACCCTCCAAGTACTCACTCGCGGTGTCGAGCGCGAAGGCGCGCAACTTCACATCGTGACCGATCGGGTGAAGATTGACGCCGGTGCGGACTTGCTCGCGGCGTCGGACCGCCTGCGATTTCTGTTGCCGCAGGTGCACGGCGAGATGCTGAGCGAAATTCGTTGGCCCGGACGAGATGCGCTCGAAGAGGGTCTCGATATTCGCACGCTCGAAATGGACGCCGGAGGCTACGCCGCGCTCGACCTCGTAAGTCGTCCTGACGTTATGGGTCACCTCGCCGATTGGCGTGCCGGCCAGGCGCTCGGAATGCGGATGCGAGTTTCAATCATGACGAGTTCGGCGCTCGCCGTTGTGACCGTGCCGAGGCCCGAGCCCATGTGGTACGTCCGTGGTGGCGGCGCCATGGAGCGGTTCTGGCTCAGCTGCGAAATGCACGGTCTATCGCTGCAGCCAGCGTCACCGGTCTTTCTCTACGCCATCGACGAATTGGATATTCAAGAACTCTCGGGCGAGCGCTACCGCGACGAAATGTTTGAATTACTCGAGCGTTTCCATGACTTCTGGGGAATGGGCGATGGGGAGACGGCGATAATGGTTTTTCGGATATTCCAGGCACCACCGCCGTCGGTCCACAGTGTACGTATGCCACTTGCGCACGTTCTCAGTCGCGAATCGAACGTTTCAGCGCCCACCCAACCGATTTCAACGAAGAAGTCGTGATCAAAGCGTAAAAAGCCTGAAAGTTGCCCATTTACACTGAATTACCAGTGTGTAATAATAAGCCATTGGTAAACAAAACATCGAGGGACTGGTCGCGATGAAGCGACGCTCGTTGGCAAACTTTTGTCGGTAAAGGTTGATTCTCTATGAGAGGTCTCACGCACTCGTACTTGGACCGCACCGGTGAAGAGACACGCCTAGTCGTCGAGACCCTTTTACAGGTGGTGCCGGGCACCCAAATTGTGGCCGTACTGACCAATCTCGCGAGGCCCATTCCCGGCATCGAACTCGAACCCCTGGTCAGCGCTTATTCCCAGACGGCGTTCGAACGTATCAGCGAGCGCGTCGGCGGCCAGCTCATTGGCGACAGTCCGCTCGGGTCGTTCTCCACCGTTGTCCAAGGAATTGAATGGGGGGTGTTAGTTGACCCCATCAAACTGCAAAACGGCGACATTGTTGGTGCACTCGTGGTGTCGCGCCACGGACGGGCCTGGTCGGCCCGGGAACGCTCACTGACGAGGGCCTTTGGCAGTTTGCTCAGTCACGTCGCGACGCTCGCCACCCGCGAAAGTCTCTTGTTGCACCAGCGCCGGTTGGACGAACTCGTGGCGCAAGTGGCCGAGCGACTCATGTCGACCTCGGCGGAAAATCGTCAAGAGGTGCTCGACTGGGTCTGTCAAATATTGGCCGAGTTCCTCGTCGCCGACGTCGCTTTCATTCGCCGCAACGACCTGCCTCGGGGCCTCTCCATTCTCGAAGCGGAGTGGCCACTACGACTCGATAAACCGGACCCCGATCCGCTCGGCGAAGTTGCCTTCGACGTTGATCCAATTTTTATGGCCACCCGAGATATGCGCGCGCCATACCTCACGGGCGGCGACGACGTGACCGACGAATACAAGGACCGCGCGAAGTCGGCCGATCAACCGACGCCCGCCGCGGGAGCCGCGGTGCCGCTGCTGCTCGGGGACTCGACGTGGGGCGTTCTTGGATTCATCCACTTCAATCTCCACGACTGGGTCCCGGCAGAAGTGAATGCCCTCCAGGCTGTTGCGTCGATGCTCGTGCAACTCCAGGCGCGCATTGAAGCCGAAGAGCGGACTCGCTATAACGCCAACCACGATGATTTGACGGGCCTACCGAATCGTCGCGCGCTCGTACGCGAGCTAAGGAATCGACTCGAAGCGCGCCGCGAGACCGCGGTCATGGTGATTGACCTGGACCGTTTTAAAATTATGAACGACTACCTGGGTCACGGAAGTGGTGACCGACTTCTCGTCACGATCGCCGATCGAATTCGCACGAGCATTCGCGCCAATGACTTTGCCGCGCGCCTCGGCGGCGACGAGTTCGTCTTCATTGTCGATAAGGCGAAGAGTGAGATGGAAGCCCTCGCCACCGCCTACCGGATGCTCGACGTTATCTCGCAACCGGTCGAAATCTTCGGCCAGCAGGTCAGTCACACCGCGAGCATTGGTATCGCGCTCGCCGAGCCGGGCGAACAGAGCGGTCTCGACTTGCTCGGCTGGGCCGACGTGGCGATGTACGCGGCGAAGGATCGCGGTAGGAATCGGGCCGTGGTGTTTGACCACGAATTGCGACAGGAGGTCAACGAACGTTCTCGCACCGAGTTGATGCTTCGCGAGGCAATTGACAAGGGCGGACTTCGACTCCACTTCCAGCCCGAAGTTGATCTGCACTCCGGTCAGGTACTCGCGGTTGAAGCACTGGTGCGTTGGGAGCACCCGACGAGGGGACTGCTCGCCGCGTCCGAGTTCATTAAAGTCGCCGAAGACACCGGTCTGATTACCGAGATCGGTCGATGGGTATTTAGCGAAGCATGTCGTCAACTCCGAATTTGGCGGAAGCAATTCCGTGACCTACCGCTGATCATGCGCATCAATATGTCGCCGGCCGATTTCAAGATGGATGATCTCGTCGAATTCGTTGAACGGACTCTGCGCGAGAATAAGGTGCCGGGAAATCGCGTCTGCATTGAGATTACCGAGTACGCCGTCGTTGACGAGCCCGACCGGATTGCTCAAATTCTGAAAGGATTCCAGGCGCTCGGCGTCGAGGTCGCCCTCGACGACTTCGGCACGGGTTTCGCTTCGATGACCCATTTGAAGGACCTTCCCGTCAACTTATTGAAACTCGACATGAGTTTTGTGCGTGGAATCACGAGCGATAACTACGACCGAGCAATCGCTGAATCAATTATTCGCCTCGGCAAAGCACTCCACCTCGGCGTCATCGCCGAGGGCATTGAGTCCAGTGACATCGTCGAGAAGCTCCTCGAACTCGGCTGCCATCGCGGGCAGGGTTACCTCATTAACCCACCCGTTGCGGCCAACGAGCTGACGGCGTTGCTCGAACGAGGTTCAGTGTCAAAATCAGTGCTGCATCCAACGAAGGTAGAGCCGCTAGAACTGGCAGACTTGCTGTAGTGATATCGGATAACGGCGTCGCCACCACTCCAACGGAATCAAAAGTCACGCCTGAGCGCGAGCCCGACATTAGAGCGACGGTCACGTCAATACGAAGCGAGATGCCCCAGAGCGCGGCGACGAGCGCAGGTTCGTACGAACCGTGGCTCTTTGAGGTGATGATGACCGAACTCTCCCAGCGAGAACTTGGCGTCGGTTTCATCTACTCAGTCCTCGATTTTTTCGCGCAGCGACATGGTCTGAGCGACGTAATCGTGGTGCTCACGCATGAATCGTTCGGACTGCAGATGTTTCGTCTCGGTGGTGAAGTGATTGCGCCAGAGATCGTGGCCCGCATTGGCACCGAGCCCGGGGTGTACTGCGAACCTGATCACGTACCCCACGTCGAGTGCGACGCACTGCGCACCGCGGCCACGTTGTCGTTCTCACTTCACGTGGCCCGATTTAGCGCCGCGCACGACCCTCTCACCAACATTGCCAACCGTCGCAGCTTCGACGAATCGCTTGAGGTCGCCTCGGCCCGAAGTGCGCGCTACGGGTGGGCGTTCACGGTCCTGTTGCTAGATCTGAATAATTTCAAGATCGTGAACGATCACTCCGGCCATCAGTACGGCGACGGTATTCTCCGACAGTTCGGCTTCGCTTTGCGCCAGACCGTGCGCCAAGGCGATACCGCCGCTCGAATCGGTGGCGACGAGTTCGCCGTCATTTTGAGCAACGCCGAGGGTCACGAGTCGGCCGGCTTTACCGAGCGGCTACGCGGACACCTCGCGTCGGTCGGCAATTCGGTCGAATTTTCCGTCGGCGCCGCCAGTTCGCCCCGTGATTCAACCGATCCATCGGAACTACTTCGGATAGCTGATGGTCGCCTCTACGAAAAGAAGGGTGCGCGCCCACAATGATTTCGCGAACCGAAGAGGATTTTGAACTCGAACTTCGGTCGTTGCCCGGCGTGCTCAACATTGGCACGAGTCACCTCGTCAACGGCGACGTCGACGTAGTGACCCTCGTCGTCAATAGCAAGGATCCCGTATCGACTCGAAGCGCCGCGACCCAGATTGCCAGTCTCTATTTTCCGTCGGCCGTCGTCGTTGTCGAGGACGCAAATCACGACCTAGCTTCACAGCGCCGGGACAGTCCGCGCGCGGTGATCGTTAGTGACGACTACGACTCCGGCGACGGTTAGTGCGTGGTGAAACTATCATTCGATGGTCGCCTCGTAGTGGGGCGCGCAGGCAGCGGA
>JBBQGY010000059.1:0-9849 GCA_038323435.1 Acidimicrobiales bacterium | reverse complement strand
CGCCTTCATCGCGGGCTCAATTTCCAACAAGCGCAGCACGATCGGCGTGTCAGGCCCGAGCAACTGCCCCGACGCAATACGGAACAGCAACTGGTAACCAATTTGGCCGGCGGCGCCGGTCACGGTGACGTGGACGGGGGTGGTCATGGTGCTCCTTTGAAATTTGAGTTACAGATGATCAACGATGGCGGAGCCGAACTCCGAACACTTCACTTGCGTTGCGCCCTCCATCTGGCGTGCGAAGTCGTAGGTGACGATCTTGTCCGCGATGGTTGCTTCGAGCGCCCGCACGATGTCGTCGGCGGCCTCTTGCCATCCGAGGTGCTCGAACATCAACACGCCCGAGAGCAGAACCGAACCGGGGTTGACCTTGTCCTGGCCCGCGTACTTCGGTGCGGTGCCGTGGGTCGCCTCGAAAATACCGTGACCGGTGACGTAGTTAATGTTCGCGCCGGGCGCGATGCCGATGCCGCCGACCTGGGCGGCGAGAGCGTCGGACATGTAGTCACCGTTCAAGTTGGTCGTGGCAATCACGTCCATCTCGGCCGGACGCAGTAAGCACTGTTGGAAGGCAATGTCGGCGATGACGTCCTTGACGAGAATCTTCGAGCCGGGCTTGCCCCCGCAGTCGTCCCAGCCAATCGCGACGTCACTGAACTCTTCTTTCACGAGTTCGTAGCCCCACTTCATGAAGGCACCTTCGGTGTACTTCTGCACGTTGCCCTTGTGCACGATCGTCACCGATTCGCGGCCGTGACTCACCGCATACTTGAGGGCTTCGCGCATCAAACGGTCGGACGCGAACTTAGAGATTGGCTTGATGCCGAGCGCACTGTGCTCGCGCACGTTCCATCCGAACGTGTCGACTAAGAAAGTCCGCAATTTCTCCGCCTCGGGTGACCCGGCCGGCCATTCGAGTCCGGCGTAGACGTCCTCGGTGTTCTCACGAAAGATCACCATATCGACCAGTTCGGGGTGCTTCATTGGTGAGGGGACGCCCTGGAACCAGCGCACGGGTCGCAGGCACACGTAGAGGTCGAGGATTTGGCGTAACGCCACGTTGAGCGAGCGCATACCGCCGCCAATTGGCGTCGTCATTGGGCCCTTAATACCAATCAGATACTCGCGAAAGTCCGTGATCGTCTGTTCGGGTAGCCATTCGCCCGTCTCGTCAAAAGCCTTCTGACCGGCGAGAACCTCTTTCCACTCCACCTTCTTGCCGTTCTTCTTGGCGGCCGCGTCGAGCACGAGTTGGGCCGCGGGCCAAATGTCAATACCGATGCCGTCGCCGATGATGTAGGGGATTATTGGATTGTCCGAGACGTTGAGTGCGCCATCGGCCTTCATTGTGATTTTGTCAGCCATGATCGCCATCCTACGGCAATTCGTGATGCAGACTTTTGGGCCAAAGTGCCCAATTCGACGTTACCAACTACGCAAAAAGCGCGTCGTGGATCTCGCGCGTGGCCGTCGAACGGTTGAGCGTGTAGAAGTGAAGCCCCGGCGCGCCCGCGGCGAGAAGCGCTGAACACAGTTCAGTCGCGGCGGCGATTCCTTCGGCGCGTACGCTTCGCGGACCCCCGCGGTCGTGAGCCCGCTCGAGTCGTTGGACGAGCGTATCGGGCACGCTCGCACCCATCTGCGCCATGCGGTGAATCCCGCTCAGTGTGGTAACCGGCATGATGCCCGGAAGTACCGGCTTGGTCACACCCAAGGCGCCAAGGTCGTCGACGAGGCCGGTCCATTCGTTGATGTGAAAAAAGAACTGCGTAACCGCGAAGTCGGCCCGACGAAGTTTCTCCGCGAGTCGCTCCCGGTCGGATCGAAGGTCCGACGACCGTGGATGACCCTGGGGTTGGGCCGCCACGCCCACCGCAAAATCGCCCACTTCGCGCGTCAACTCGACGAGTTCGAGCGCGTACGTGAACTCCGAGGCGACGAGTTCGGGGTCGTCAGGAATGTCACCGCCCAACGCCATGACGTTCTGCACGCCCGAATCGGCGTAGTTCTTCAAGATGTCGCGAATCTCCGAACGCGAGTGGTCCACGCAGATGAGGTGGGCCATGGCGGTGATCTGACCACCGCGCTGAATCCTCGTCACGAGGTCGTAGGTCCGTTGGCGCGACTCGCGACCACCGCGGTAGGTCACCGACACGAAGGAGGGATTCAACTGTTCGAGTTCGTGCAGCGTCGCTTCGAGTATGACACTCTCGTCGTCGGACTTGGGGGGAAAGAATTCGAAGGATTTCGTCGGGCCCGCCGCGAGCAGTTCGTCGATGCGCACGAAGTTAAATGACTCGACCGAAATCGTCTTCGAGTCGCACAATGTCGTCCTCACCGAAGTACGTACCGTGCTGGACTTCTATGAACACCACCGGCATCGTCCCGCGGTTTTCGCAACGGTGCGCCTGTCCGACGCCAATGTCGATGCTGTCGCCGGCCTTGAGTTGGTGCTCGTGTCCGTCCAAAATCACCGTGGCGCTGCCGCTCACAATGAACCAGTGCTCGGCGCGCTTGGCGTGCTGCTGGTAACTCAGTCGCTTGCCCGGCGCGACGACGATGCGCTTGACTTTGTGATCGAATAACTCGTCGTCGAGTACCGTGAAACTTCCCCACGGTCGGGCGTCGAACTCTCGCCCCTTGTCATCAGTTGTGATTGTCATCGCACCTTCTCCGCGGCCGCTACGGCGTTGCGTAACAGCATTGCACGAGTCATTGGTCCCACGCCACCGATGCGCGGCGTGATCCATCCCGCGACGTCGGCCACGTCGTCCGCGACGTCGCTCATCAATCGCTTGCCGGACCAACTCGTCCCGGCGCCGACGACCGCGGCCCCGGGCTTGACCATGTTCGCGCTCACGAGCCCCGCCACGCCCGCGGCGGCGACGAGTACGTCAGCAGTACGCGTGAGTGCCGACATGTCGTCGACGCCCGTATGAACGACGGTGACCGCCGCGTTACAGCCCGGGCGGCGCATTGCGAGTAGCAGCGAGAGCGGGCGGCCAATCGTGAGACCGCGTCCAATAATGACGACGTGCTTACCCTCAACCGGTACGTGATTGGCCAAAAGTAGTTCCACGATGCCGGCGGGCGTACACGGCAGCGGTCCGGGAGCTCCCATCACGAGGCGACCGAGGTTGGTGGGGTGCAGTCCGTCGACGTCCTTGGCGGGATTTACGCGAAGAAGAATCTCCTCTTCGTTGATTCCCGCGGGCAACGGCAGTTGCACGAGTATTGAGTGCACGCGCTCGTCGGCGTTGAACCGGTCGACCACCGCTTCGACGTCGGCCTGGGTCGCGTCGGCTGGCAGGCGTTCGTCAAACGATTGCACGCCGATTTCGCGGCATTCGGCGATCTTCATGGCAACGTACTTGGCGCTCGGTCCGTCGTCACCGACGAGGATCGTGCCCAGACCAACGTGGTGGCCCGCCGAGGCGAGTCGAGCCACACGATCGGCCAGTTCCATTTTGATGTTCCCGGCGAGACGTTCGCCGTCGAGTAGTTGGGCAGTCATGATCCTCCTAATGACGAAAGTGACGCTCGCCGGTGAGCATCATCACAATGCCGGCGGCGTCGGCGGCGTCGATCACTTGTTGGTCGCGCACCGATCCCCCGGGCTGGACCACCGACGTGACGCCACTGCCCGTCAGTGCTTCGAGTCCGTCGGCGAAAGGAAAGAAGGCGTCAGATGCTGCGGCTGCGCCGACCGCAGCGTCGCCGGCCTTGGCGATAGCGATTTCGGCGGCGACGACCCTGGACTGCTGGCCGGCCCCAATACCGACCGCGACCCCGTCTCGCGCCAGCACAATGGCGTTGGACGTGGTGCGAGCACAGACCCGCCACGCCACCACGAGGTCCGCCAGTTGTTGGGGCGTCGGTTGGGCCCTGGTGACGCAACGCCACTCGCTCGCGGGCACCTGAAGTTCGTCGGCGTTCTGCACGAGCGCCGTATTGCCGAACGTGCGCAACGAGAGACCGAGGGGCTCGGGACCGGGCGCGCTCAATAGTCGGGTGGCCTTGCGGCGCGCCACGAGAGTGGCAATCGCCTCGGGGGTAAATGACGAGGCGATAATCACGTCGGCCTGCGGTCCGCCCGCGATAAGCGCGGCGAGTTCGTTACTCACTTCACCCGCGACCGCGACGATGCCGCCAAAGGCGCTCTGGGGATCCGCAGCGAGAGCTTTGGTGAACGCGTCAAGTAACGACGTGCCGAGTGCGGCGCCCGACGCGTTGGCGTGTTTGATAATCGCCACCGCCGACGTGGTCGGCGCGTCGTCGAGGAGTTCATGCACGAGCCGCCAGGCCGCGTCGGCGTCAAAGAGGTTGAGATACGAGAGCGACGTGCCGGCGTGCTGGGTGACCCCGTCCCACCAGGGCGTCGTGCCGACGTTTCGATACCGAGCGCCGGTCTGGTGAGGGTTCTCGCCGTAGCGCGTCACGTCCGCGCGCTCCAGGCTGAGGTGCAACGTCGGCGGTACGACGTCGTCAACGTCGCTGGGTGCGGCGCCAATCGCGCCCCCGCCGTCCATCCAGCGAACAATCTGCGCGTCGTACGTTGCGGTGTGGGCAAACGCAGCTCTCGCGAGCGAGTGGCGCGTGGCATCCGAGAGCGTTCCCGTTGCCGTTAGTTCATCGAGGACCCCGCGGTACTGCGCGGGGTTCGTTACGACAGCGACGTGTTCATGATTCTTCGCTGCCGCGCGCACCATTGTTGGTCCGCCAACGTCGATGAGTTCGATCGACGGCTGAGAGGTGAAGGGATAGAGATTGCAGACCACGAGGTCAATTGGCGTAATATCGTGCGCCGCGAGTGCGGCGAGGTGATCGGGCTTCGAGCGATCGGCGAGGATTCCGGCATGAAGACGAGGGTGCAAGGTCTTCACCCGTCCACCGAGCATCTCGGGGAATCCGGTCACCTCGGCGACGTCGCGATGGTCAATACCGGCGTCGCGCAGCGCGGTCGCGGTACCGCCCGAGGCCACGAGTTCGACGCCCTGATTGACCAGTTCGGTTGCTAAATCGACGAGGCCCGTCTTATCCCACACGCTGAGAAGCGCCCTCATTGATTCCCTTCCATGGTGCCCACCACCGACACCGGTTCACGTCCGTTGGCGAGCGCCAACATCACCCTACCGACCACCAGTGGATAGAGCTCTCGCTCCACGGTCTTGATTCGTTCGTGCAGTGCGCCTTCGTCATCACTCGCGAGGACCGGCACTCGTCGCTGCGCGAGGATCGGTCCGTTGTCGAGTTCTTCGGTTGCGATGTGCACCGTACAACCCGATTCACTCACCTTGGCGTCGAGAGCCTGGGCGACCGCGTGCCATCCCTTGAACTCCGGTAAGAGGCTGGGATGGGTGTTGAGTACGCGACCGGGAAAGGCCGAATGAAACGACGCACTCAATACCGTGCCGAAACCGGCCATGGCAATGAGATCAATCGACCGATCTTGTAGCGCACGCGCTAGTTGCGCGCTGTAGCGTTCGCGTTCAAACGAGTTGGTGAATCCCCCGTAGCTCGCGCGCGCTAGCAACTCCTCTTCAACCCCGGCACTCCTGGCGACGTCGAGGGCTCGACACGGACGGTCTGATGCGACGAGTGCCACGTCGAGACCGGCGTCGAGCATCGCTTCGAGAATCGTGCCCGATCCCGACACCAACACGCAGAGACGAACCGGGTCCAACGCGCTACAGCGCCCTAACGATCTCGCCCATTTTTTGACCGGCCTCAGTGGGATTGGCACAGACGTGCACGCCCGCGTCGGCGAGCGCGTCCATCTTTGCTTGCGCGGTCCCCTTGGATCCAGAGATAATGGCGCCGGCGTGACCCATTTTGCGACCGGGGGGCGCCGTCACGCCGGCGATGTAGGAGACCACCGGCTTGGTCATGTGCAACTTGATCCAGTCGGCGGCGCGCTCTTCTTCGGCGCCGCCGATCTCACCAATCATCATCACCGCCAAGGTTTCGGGATCGGCCTCAAATGCCGCGAGGCAGTCAATGAAGTTCGTACCGGGTACCGGATCGCCGCCGATCCCTACGCACGTGGTTTGGCCAATACCCTGCTGGCTCAGTTCGTAGAGTGCCTGATAGGTCAGCGTTCCCGAACGCGAGACAATGCCGACGGGTCCACCGGCGAGCGCGATGTCGCCCGACGTAATCCCAATGTTGCATTTGCCGGGGCTTATGATCCCGGGACAGTTGGGACCAAGGAGTCGCACGCCAGGAAACTCTTCGACGAGTCGATTGAAAACCACGGCTTCGTCCTGAGCCGGAATTCCCTCGGTGATACAGACAATGAAGGTGATCCCGCCTTCGGCGGCTTCGAGGATCGCCGCGGACGCGAACTTCGGCGGCACCACGACGAACGACGCACTCGCGCCAGTGGCGGCGACGGCTTCCTTTACCGAATTGAAGACGGGAACCCCATCGACGTCGGTGCCACCCTTTCCCGGCGTGACGCCTCCGACAATCTTGGTGCCGTAATCACGATTGCGCAGTCCGTGGAAACGGCCCTGACCGCCGGTGAGACCCTGCACAATCACCTTCGTATTTTCATCAACAAAAATGCTCATCAATCGTCCTTTACGCGTTCGCGAGGCTGACGGCCCGACGGGCCGCGTCCAACATGGTCGGTTCGGTTATAAGTGTGGCGTTGAGGTGCGGCGCCAAAATCGCGCGACCCTCGACGGCGTTGGTGCCGTCGAGTCGCAACACAATGGGCGAGGTGATGGTGACGCGGTCGAGCGCTTCGAGCACACCCCTCGCGACGTCGTCGACGCGAGTGATGCCACCAAAGATATTGACGAATATTGCCTTGACCTTGGGGTCGGCGTTGATCACCTCGAGCGCGGCGGCCATGACGTCGGCGTTCGCACCGCCGCCAATGTCGAGGAAGTTCGCTGCGCTGCCACCGACTTGGTTCACTACGTCAAGTGTCGACATTGCGAGACCGGCCCCGTTGGCAATGATGCCCACCGTCCCGTCGAGACCGATGTAGTTGAGACCCTTTTCCTTGGCCATTTTCTCTCGAGGGTCCTCGAACTCGTCGGCGCGAAACTCCTCCCATTCGGGGTGACGAAATGCCGCGTTCTCGTCCAGCGTCACTTTGGCGTCGAGTGCGTGAACCTTGTTTTCGGGCGTGAGAATCAGTGGATTGATTTCGGCGAGGTCGCAGTCGCCCTTGGTGTAGCACTCGTACAGACGTACGAGTAGTTCGGCCGCCTGTTCGCGCGCCACCTCGTCGAGTTCGGCCTCCGCGACCCAGCGACGCGACGTCGCTAGGTCGAGTCCGCGAACCGGATCGATGGAGAGGAACGCGATCGCGTCGGGGTTCTCTTCGGCGACCACTTCAATCTCGACGCCCCCCTGAGCACTCAGCATGCCCAGGTGCACCTTGTTCATCCGGTCGAGGGTGAACGAGGCGTAGTACTCCTTGGCGATATCGCTCGAGCGCTCAATCCAGAGTCGTCGCACCACGTGACCCTTAATGTCGAGACCGAGAATGTTGCCCGCGTGCAGGCGAACTTCGTCGACGTTCGCCGCGAGTTTGACGCCGCCGGCTTTACCGCGACCACCGACCTTCACCTGAGCTTTCACGACCACGGGGTAGCCGACCCGTTCGGCGACGGCGACTGCTTGGTCCACGGTGTCCGCAACGTCACCGGGCGACACCGAGATTCCGTAGCGCGCGAAGTACTGCTTGCCCTGATACTCAAAGAGATCCATCAACTTCTTCTTTCATGTGATTGGTTGTCGAATGCAAACCGTGCGATTTAGTGTTGGTGAGCCCGTTCGTCGAGTGCGGACTCGAGCCACGAGCCGATCTCCGACAGCGACGCGCCAGGTGTAAAGACCCGCGCGACGCCCGTCGCCTCGAGCGGCGCAATGTCGGCGTCGGGAATAATTCCGCCTACGACCAGCAGCACGTCCTCGCGACCCTGGGTCGCCAAGAGTTCGATAACGCGAGGAACGAGCACCAGATGGGCTCCCGACAGTAGCGAGAGTCCCAGTGCGTCGGCATCTTCTTGAATCACCGCCTGGACAATCTGTTCGGGCGTCTGGTGCAGTCCGGTGTAGACGACCTCGAAGCCGGCGTCGCGAAGGGTTCGGGCGATCACTTTGGCGCCTCGATCGTGACCGTCGAGGCCGGGCTTGGCGACTACGACTCGGTACGTGCGCTCCATTAAATCCCAATCATAGAGCCCGTAGCAGCGGCTCCTTTTTCGACGCCGCGGACTCGAAAGTTCCGCAATCCACCCCGAGTAGCGTTGGTGGTCGTGACGACGAACACCCTTCGCGCCAGAAGTCCGTTGCGAGCGCTCGTCTCGGCGATGCGACCTCGCCAGTGGGTAAAGAATGGACTTATCATCGTGGCGCCCGGCGCGGCCGGCGTCGCGACCCACGCTGACATCATTCGCCACACCGCCGCCGCCTTCGTGTCGTTCTGCTTCGTCTCCTCGGCGCTGTACCTATTTAACGATCTTCGCGACATCGACGCCGATCGTCAGCACCCCACGAAACGGTTCCGGGCGATTGCCGCGGGACAACTGAGTCCGCGCCTCGCCGTCACGACCTCAATTGTCCTGTTGACCATTGGATTCGCAATCCCCTTCGCCCTCTGGCGCCCCGGCGGCCTCTTCCTCGTCCTCGGGCTCTACGTCGTTATTACGTTGTCCTACATCTTTTGGCTAAAGACGGTCGCGGTGATCGAACTCGGCGTGCTGGCGAGCGGATTTTTCCTGCGAGCTTACGCCGGTGCCGCGGCCTCGCACATCTTCGTCTCCACGTGGTTTCTCGTGGTGATCTCATTTGGCGCGCTCTTTCTGGTCGTTGGTAAGCGATCCAGTGAGTTGCGTGAGCTCGGTGCCGGCGCAACGCGCAAGGTGCTCGCGGAGTACACGGCCGAGTTCTTGCACTCGGCCCTCACGTTGTCCGCGACCGTCGTCGTCACCGGCTACTGCCTGTGGGCCCTCGACTCGTCGTCGACCGGGCTCTCGTTCCACCACAACGCCCTCGCGATACGACTAAGTGTCGTACCAGTTGTCTTCGCCGTACTCTTCATCATGCGCTCGGCCGACGCCGGCGACGGTGCAGCGCCCGAGGAGCTGCTGCTGCATAATCGCACGGTCCAGTTGCTCGTCGCACTGTGGGCGGCGGCCCTCGCGATTGGCGTCTACGGATGAGCCGCGAAACCCTCTACGGCTGGGGCCACACGACGGGCAGCGTCGCCGAAGTGACCTCACCCGCCAACGAAGACGCCATCGAGTCACTATTCTCCACGTCGCGCGAAATAATCGCACGCGGACTCGGTCGCAGTTACGGCGACGCGGCCCAACTTGGCGGGGGTGTCGTGCTCATCAATCGTGAACTCGGCGGCATCGGCGCCATCAGCGAGCAGGGCGTCGTGACCGTGGGCGCCGGCGTCTCCATTGATGAACTACTACACGTCGCCATTCCCGAGGGCTGGTTCGTCCCCGTGACGCCCGGCACGCGCCAAGTGACCATCGGTGGTGCAATTGCGGCGGACGTCCACGGGAAGAATCACCACGTGGACGGTAGTTTTGCTCGTTACGTGCTCGACATGCGCATCGTCACTCCGAGCGGTGCGTCGACCGTCTCGGCGACGAGCGACCCCGAACTTTTCTGGGCGACGTGTGGTGGCATGGGCCTCACCGGCGTCGTGACGTCAGTGACGATGCGTTTGCTTCGTATTGAGACCGATCAGGTTCTCGTCGACACCGACCGGTTCGACAACCTCGACGAGGTAATGAATGCCATGGCGAGTGGCGACGACGACTACCGCTACTCGGTCGCGTGGGTTGACTGCATGACCAGGGGGACCCACATGGG
>JBBQGY010000058.1:0-9901 GCA_038323435.1 Acidimicrobiales bacterium | reverse complement strand
TAGGCGTCGGCGTGGCGACCTGGGCGCGACATCGTAAACTTTCTCCATGCGGGCGTTCACCATTAGCGAAGACCATGAAGTACTGACGTGCGCCGTGAACGACGTTGAGCCGGTCGCCAAAGACGGTCACGACGTACTCGTGCACGTTGACTTCAGCGGAGTTAACTTCAAAGATGCCCTCGTCGCCGCGCCCCAGAGCCGCGTACGTCGAGTTGCTTCGCTCGTGGGCGGCGTTGACGCTGCGGGCACCGTCGTAGAGTCCTCCCACGGCGATCTGCCCGTCGGCGCTCGGGTGGCGGTGCACGGCGGCAACATTGGCGTCGGGCGCGACGGTGGCTTCGCGGAGTTCATCTACGCCCCCGCCCGTTATCTCTCGGTGCTCCCGGCGACGATATCGACCCGAGACGCCATGATCATTGGTACCGCGGGCTTTACCGCCATGCAGAGTGTTCTGGCGCTCGAAGATCGCGGGGTGCAGATGAACGACGAAATACTCGTCACTGGCGCGACGGGGGGCGTCGGGTCAATGTCGGTGGCGTTTCTCGCAATTCGTGGTTACCGCCCGGTGGCGTCCACCGGTTCGGCTGGCGAATCAGAGTGGCTGACGGCACGTGGCGCCGATCGAGTGATCAGTCGCAGTGACGTGACCGACCAACTAGAGCGGGTGCTCGGGTCCGAATTGTGGAGTGGGGCCATTGACTGCGTGGGCGGAGAGACCCTCGCCCACGTTCTCCGGTCGCTTCGCTACGGGGCGGCGGTGGCGGCGTGCGGGCTCGTCGCGAGTGCCGATTTGGTGACGACGGTCTATCCGTTCATCACCCGCAACATCGCGCTGCTGGGCATTGACTGTGTCGAAGCGACGGGAGCGACGCGCAGTCGGGTGTGGAGTGCGCTCGGTGACACGATAACCGCACTCGATATCGAACCGCTCGTGGACCGAGTCGCGGATCTAGATCAGATCCTCGGCGCCCTCGACGACATTCGACATGGAAAAACCCGGGGTCGGATTCTTGTTTCTCCGACCCCGGGCTGATCCAACAACGGACTTCTACTCGTCAGCGATAATCGAACCGACGCGGTCGCCGAGACCGGGGTCCTTCGACACCAACATCGTCGCCCACAGTGCGGCGACCACAATGAATGCGAGCGCCGCCCACGGGAACCAGTCGTAGGGGGTTGGCTGGCCGGGCTTCGCGAGGTAGTACATCGGCACCACGATCACGCAGAAACCCAAGAAGGGCAGTATCGCGTGGCGAAATGTATTGAACAGATCGGGGTGGTGTTTGCGATAGTAAAACGGCAACGCCGCGTTACTCAGTGCGTACACCACCAGCACCAAGATTGTTCCAAACGTCGAGGACTCGAAGAAGAAGTTGGTCGCACTCATTGAGCCCGAGGTCGCGTGTCCGCCAATGATGTGCAGTAGTCCCCACACCCCAATAATTAGCATCGAAATTGTTAAATACGTCATCAGCGCATTGACCGGCGTGCGGCGCTTCTCATCCACTTTGCCAATGAATTTTGGCAGTAGTCCCTCTCGGCCCGCGCTAAACACCAAACGTGCTTGCGAGTTAGTTCCCGCAATCAAGGCACCGACCGTTGAGGTCATGCCCGCCAAGAAGGCGAAGAAGGCGACCCAGCCAATAACGCCGTGAGCCACGCTCAAGAAGGGCACCGTGGCTGAACTCAGTGCACTCACGTTGTTCTTAAAACCAACGATCGTAGCGAAGGCGAAGAGGACGTACGCGCACACCATGATGGCGATCGACGAGTAGACCGCGCGCGGAACATTCTTTCGAGGATCACGCGTCTCTTCGGCGAGGGCGGCCGAGTTCTCCCATCCAATAAACAGGTAGACGGCCAGCGGGAAACCCGCCGCCAACCCCTTCAGCCCATTGTGAATGAGCCTCGGCTCAAAGGGCTTAAAGGTGATGTACCCGTGGAACTTGATAAGAGCCACGATCGCCACAATCAGCATGACGACCATTTCGAAGGCGAAAAACAGTCCAGCAATTCTCGTGGAGATTGAAATGCCACGGATCATCATAATGGCGCCAAAGGCGAGGAACACGAGCGTCCAGATGATCCACGGCACGCTCTTCAGTCCACCAACGTTGTAGAACTGCAACAGGTACTGGAAGAAACCTCCAGAGATGGCAATGACTGACGCCATGGCTGCGATGTAGCCCGCACCGGTCATGAACGCCGTAGTGACGGCAACTCGCGCTCCAAAAGTTTTACCAATGAACGAGATGAATCCACCCGTTGACGGCAGTACCTTCGTAAATTCAGAAAGCGTATTACCGAGGAACGCAATCGCGATTCCCGCGGCAATGATCGTAAGCGGCGACGCAATTCCCGCGGTGTACGCCAAAAATCCAAATCCGAAGTAAAAACTCATTGCCGGACCGATGTTGGCCATCGTCGCCGCCGTGATGTCTAACGGACCCAGTTCGCCTCGACGCAATCGCTCCACACCGTGTTGGGGCTGTTTCGCACCCAAGTAATCAGTACCTAAAGAGTCACTCATACTTGCTCCCGTTGCTTTATCCGACATCCAATGGTGTAGGAGTCGCTCACGTCAACTTTGACGATGGAACGAAACCTAGCGGAGAAGGCGTGAGAGATGTGGGACTCCGCGTCACTTCTGACCCGTTGACAATTTCGGACTTAGTAGAATGGACTGACCCAGATCTTTCCGTTGTCACAGGGCTGGAGAGGGTACGCCGGCGTCACCGGGACCGACGTTCCGGTACTGGTGAACTGCACATTGAGCGTCACGACGTTCTCACACGCGGTCGTACCGGTCTGCACGTCGTTGTAGGCGAAGGAGAAGTTCGTTGACGCACCCTTGACGAGCGTTATTGACCTGGGTGCCTCGTTAGCCTTGGCTGGCTGAAACTGGATGGGAGCGGACGCTGATCCGAGGTCGATTTGATTGATGGGCAAAACCCCGCCCTTGTTGTCCTGCGACGTGAGAATCGGAAAGCCCTTGACGGTACACGATCCGGCGCCCGTTCTGGTCAGCGTGACGCTCGCGTAGACGGTGCCCGCGGCACCCTGTCCCTGCACGAAGACTGCCTTGAAATCACTGCCTGGACAGTCAGTTCCCGGGTTTGACGTCGTGGTCGAAGAAGTTGACGTCGCCGACGTCGTCGTGGTCGTCGTTGTTGGGGGGGTCGAGTGGTGGCGGCTGAGAGCAAATATTGCCACGAAGGCCACCACGATCACCACCGAAATGAGACCGCGCCTCACTGACCGAAGTCCTCGGGTCGCACCGAGTCGAGGAACTCTCGCAGCTCCGCGACGAGATCCGCCTCGTTGGGTGGCTCGACCTCTTGATCATCATCGCTCGGGTCGAGGTCCATTAACTTGCCCTCCGCGGCCATCAACTCGTCGCTGACGAGAATTGGAGCACCAATACGAAGGGCCAGGGCCACCGCATCGCTCGGACGCGCACTCACGTTGATCTCCTCGTGATTACGAATGAGACGTAAATTGGCGAAGAAGGTGTTTTCTCGCAGTTCAGTTATCTCGGCCGCGAAGAGCTGGGCACCGAGTGCCGTGATCACGTTGCCTAAAAGATCGTGGCTCATTGGTCGCGGCGCCTTTACACCTTGCAGCGCGTACGCAATGGCCGTCGCGTCGGGTGCGCCAATGAAGATCGGTAGCACTCGATCTCCCGCCACTTCTTCTAAGAGCAACAGCGGTGTTGAGGAGCCCACGTCAACTCGAACCGCTCGCAAGATCACTTCCACCATGGTCCCAGCCTAGACCCGGTTGCGTGAAAAGTACCCGTCTAGGCGTCGAGATACTCCTGGAGAGCCCGCTCGTAGAGCACCGTGCGAAGGACGGCGACTTCGGCCGCTACTTCGGCGGTGACGGCGTTGGCCTTTTCCGCACTCACGGAGCTGCCCTTCACGCGAAGTGGATGGGTGAGGTCGTCCACGCACGCGATTTCGCGCTCGGCCACTCGGCGAAGTGAACCGAGCAAGCGAAGTTCCACGCCGCGTTCCGTCAAGAGTGACACGATCGCCGCGACTCGAACGTCCCACTCGGTGAACGAGACCTGGCGATTAATCGATACCGGCGTTAAGAGCCCGAGGACCTGGAGTTGGTTCGCCATCGCCGCGTCCAGTCCGGTGCGACGCTGGAACTCCGCTAACGGAAAGTACTGTCGCTCGCCCGATTCGAATTCCGTCGCTGGGGGGGCGACGACCTTCAGCGCGGGTGGTGTCGGCACCCGATCCGGCGCGTTCATCTGTACGACGTTGACCGTCGCTTCTCTCGCGGCGTGGCGCGGCGCGGACGCCGCTGGTCCATCAATCAAAAGTCCCTGCTCGATGAGTCGTATTCGAACCACGCGAAGTGGCACGAACTCTTCTTGGGCCAGTCGAATCGCCTCGCGCAAGCAGTCGACGTCGCGCTCGGAGTAGAGGCGGTAGCCCTTGCGGCTGCGACTCGGCTGTACCAGACCCTTATCTTCGTAGTAGCGAATTTTGGAGAGTTCAATGTCGGAATAGTCCTTGCGCAAGAGGCTGTGCACTTCGCCAATTCGCATCACTCCCGGATTTACGCTCATTGCGTTGCCTCCCAAAACACGAGTTTAAACTTGCCAATCTGCACCTCGTCGGCTGAGTGCAGAGTTGTCTCTTCGACCCTGGTGCCATTGACGTACGTACCGTTGAGGGAGTTCAGATCCCGCAATGTAATTCGTCGACTTGTCGTTCGCGTAAAGATCGCGTGGTGGCGTGAGACCGAGACGTCGTCGAGCAAGAGGTCGCTCTCTTCGTGTCGCCCGGCGGTGGTGATCTCTTTGAGCAGTTCAATTCGAGTTCCGGCTTCAAGTCCCGACGCAATCACGAGTTCGTCGGAGTGGCCGCCGTGCGGCCCCTGCACCGAACCCGGATACAACTCGTCGGGTGCGCTGACAATGGGTGTCGCGACGGTCTCGGGCGACGTCGCATCGTGTTGGGGTGCGCCACACGACCAGCAAAAATTAGCGTTGGCGTTCAAAATCTCACCACAGCGTCGACAGTTCATCGGATTCACACTACTTAGTTTTGGGTAGTTTCGTCGGGGTCAGTTATTCGTGAGGGCTTGGTAGCCCGGGGCGTCGAGCAACGCATCGAAGTCGTCGTTGTTCGTCGTCGTGATCTCACAGATCCAACCTTCACCGTACGGGTCGCTGTTGACGACTTCGGGTGAACTCGAGAGTGAACTGTTCACCGCGCTCACGACGCCACCCACCGGTGAGTAGATCTCCGAGACCGATTTCGTCGACTCGACTTCACCGAGCGTGGCGCCGGTGGTGATCGCTGCGCCGACCTTCGGTAGCTCTACAAACACCACGTCGCCGAGTGCGTCTTGGGCGTAATCAGTGATGCCTATTCGAACAACGTTCCCGTTTGATTTCGCCCATTCATGGTCCGTGGAATATCGAAGTTCTTCAGGAATCTGCATGCGCCAAACCTACAAGATCCGACGGCCCTGTCGTCCTGCTCGCAGCGCCACCAACGCCGGTTTCACGTAGCCGAACAGCACGATCCACGACAGTCCGAGTCCGAGCGCCCCGAGCGCCCACGTGGCGTCGCGCACCACGTGCTGCCACGCCTCGAGTGCACCGTGATCGGGATTGGACGTAAGTAGAAACAAGGGAAACGTTGTCATCAGGGCAAATGTTGAGACTTTGCCCCACCAGAGGACGTCGATACGCGCCGCACCGAGGGCGGCGAGTAACAAGGTCAGTGTTGACACGATCAGTTCGCGCACCAGTGTCAGTACCGCGAACCACCACGGCACTCCCGCGGCGGCGGCGACCGCGATCAGACCGGTGATCACGAGAATCCGGTCAGCGACGGGATCGATGATCTTGCCGACATTGGAAACCTGGTGGAGTTGTCGTGCGACGAAGCCGTCAATCCAGTCCGTTGCGCCGAGTGCCGCGAGCATCCACGCCGCCACGGCGCGATGGTCGGTCGTAAAGAGCAACCATACGAAGACGGGCAGCATCGCGAGACGGACGAGCGTAATGAGATTCGCCCACGTCCACCAACCCGCGTCCTCGCCGTCTGTCGTCACGGACCAAGCGTATTACTAGGCGACGGTAATGGCCTCGTCCAAGTACACGTCTTGTACCGCGTTGACGAGGGCGGCGCCCTCCGCAATCGGTCGTTGGAACGCCTTGCGTCCAACAATCAGACCCTGGCCGCCGGCGCGCTTGTTAATTACGGCCGTGCGCACTGCACTGGCGAGGTCGTCGTCACCCTTTGATTCACCACCGGAGTTAATGAGACCGATCCGACCGGCGTAACAGTTCACGACCTGCCAGCGAGTGAGATCAATCGGATTGTCGGTCGTGAGTTTCGAGTACACCAGCGGACTCGTCTTCGAAAAGTTGATGGCGTTGAAACCCCCGTTGTTTTCGGGCTGCTTTTGTTTAATAATGTCGGCTTCTATCGTGACGCCCAGGTGGTTCGCCTGGCCCGTGAGGTCCGCACTCAGGTGGTAGTCGACGCCGTCGTGCTTGAAGGCGTCGTTACGCAGGTACGTCCAGAGCACCGTAAAGAGACCCAGGCGGTGCGCTTCGGCAAATGCAGCCGAGATTTCCTCAATTTGGCGAATCGACCCCTCCGAACCGAAGTAGATCGTGGCGCCAATACCGACCGCACCGAGATCGGCCGCCTGGCGTGCCGAGGCAAACAGGTGCTGGTCGTACGAGGTGGGATAACGAAGCAGGTCGTTGTGATTGATCTTCACAATGAAGGGAATGCGGTGCACGTAGCGACGCGTCACTGAGCCGAGGGTGCCGAGCGTCGACGCAATGGCGTTGCAGCCCGCCTCAATCGCGAGATCGCAGAGACGCGCGGGATCAAAGTACTCGGGATTCGGGGCGAAGCTCGCCGCCGCCGAGTGTTCGATACCTTGGTCGACCGGAAGGATTGAGAGGTACCCGGTGCCACCGAGCCGTCCGTGGCCGTAGAGGGTGCCGAGATTTCGCAGCACGACGGGCGAGCGGTCGGTCAGCGTAAACACGTCGTTGATGTAATTGGGTCCGGGAATTGTCAGCATTTCCTTAGGAAACGCCGTGACCTTGTGATCGAGCAGGAGTGACGCGTCGTCACCCAAAAGTGAGTCAATGTCCATAGTGGCAGGCTACAAGAAATGCTCACGAAAACCTCCGGTACTTTGACCGGTCGTAATCGCCCACGAGAAACCACGAACTCGCTGGCTCGGAACCGACGCGACGTGACTCGAGATATTAGTTTTGGTCCACACGCGCACCGCGCACCAGTGTTGGAGGAGCATGTCACTAGTCCAGGGTTCAACAACGGAGCGTTTCGTCGGCGTCCGCGATCAACTCCAACAGCACCTCGACGCAGGCTTGGACGTGGGGGCGTCCGCGGCGGTAATTCACCACGGTGAACTGGTCGTCGATGTGTGGGGCGGACTCAAAGACGAAACCACACAGGCGCCGTGGGATCGCGACACGATTGTCAACGTGTGGTCAACGACCAAAACGATGACCTTTCTCGTGGCGCTCATGTTGAGCGATCGGGGCGAACTCGACCTCTACGCTCCTGTCGCCACGTACTGGCCCGAGTTTGCGGCGAATGGCAAGAGCTCGATTGAGGTGCGCCACCTCCTCAGCCACACGTCGGGGCTCTCGGGCTGGCACGAGCCCATCACGCCAGAGCAGATCGGGGACTGGGAGTTCTCCACGTCACGTTTAGCGGCCCAGGCTCCCTGGTGGGACGATCGAAGTGTGCCGACCTATCACGCCATAACGCAGGGTCACCTGATTGGCGAAGTAGTACGTCGGATCACGGGCATCTCCCTTGGACAGTTCTTCCAGCGTGAAATCGCCGACGTGCTCGGCGCTGACTTCTTCATTGGTCTACCCGAGAGTGAGGAAGACCGAGTCAGCCTCGTGATTCCTTCCACACACGTCGAACTTTCGAATCTCGATTCGAAGTCGATTGCGTACCGGACACTGACCTCACCCGTTATTGACGCGGCGCTTCCCCGCGAACGGTGGTGGCGCGCGGCGGAGATTCCAGCTGCGAACGGTCACGGAAATGCCCGCAGCGTTGCCACAATTCAACAGATCATTGCCAACAACGGTCACGCCAACGGTCATCGCTTCTTCACCGAGTCCACCGGCGACCTCATCTTTCAGAGCCAAGCGAAGGGTTTTGACCCCGTGCTGGATATGGAGGTCAACATTGGGATGGGTTACGGTCTCGCGTCCTCCGCAGTCCCCGTGGGGCCCCGCGCATGTTTCTGGGGCGGCTACGGCGGTTCGGTGATCATCATGGACCAAGAGCTCGAACTCACCATTGCCTACATGATGAACAAAATGAGCGGCGGTCTCGTGGGTGACGCTCGCGGAGCGGCCATTGCGTCCTCCGCGGCGATCGCCGCAGTGGCCTAGTCGACCTTCTTCTTGGAGACCGACACCGTGCGCCGTTTGCGATTCTTCGACGGCGTCGTGGCCCCGAGATCGGCCAGGCGCGACTGGGCGTCGTAGGCGTCGGGTTCAGCGATGACAATGCGGGCAAAGAGCTCGCGCGCGGACGCCGTGTCGCCGGCGCGGTCGAAAATGTCGGCTAACGCGTACCAGAGACGGACGTGACGAAACGAGGGGTTGCGTAACTGCTTGGTCGCGCCGGCCTTGGTCAGCAGTTCGATCGCCTCTTTGTACATCCGCTGATCGGCCCAGGTTGACGCCATGACGATGCGGCCCTCTACAACGACCTCAGCGGTGGGTTCGTTCTCTTCGATCTCCGCGAAGGTCTTTTCCACGGCGCGGTAACGCTTGTTCGCTCGGTCACAGTCCATGACGAGCGGCAGGTGTTCGGGGTCGCCGGTAATCGTAAAGTGCGCGCGCAGATGGATTTTCGCCATGCTCCAGCGATCGGCTCGGTAGGCGGCGAGCCCCGTGAGTTCGCGCACCGGTGCCACGCCGGGCACCGCGTCGGACACAATGCGTCCGAGTCGCAACGCCTCCTCGTAGCGCTTGCGATCGTACGCTTCGGCGGCACGGGTGAGCGTCATGACCATCTTCTCGCGCATGTAGGACGTACCAATGAAGGCTCGGCGCACCTCGGCGGCGACGTCGCCGGGCAACGCGTACTTGGCTTTCACCTTGACACTCGCCGACGGCGTTGGCTTCGCTGGGCGAATCTCTTCGACCCACTTGGACAGTGGATCGGGTGTTTTTCCGGTGCTCGGCGTGACTTCCATTGCCTGACCGGTCGACTTCAAATTGGCGCCGCCCTTGCGAGCAACCCCTCCCCAACCTTTGCCACGACCGTAGGAGTCGGCCTTCGCCTTTTCGATCTCTTCGGGCGTCAGCTCACGAGCTCGGCGATCGGGGCGTCGAGCACCGTCACGTCGCGGTCGTTCGTCGCGTGCTCCGTCACGTGCACCGGAACGGACGGAACGCGACGGAAGACTGGGCCGACGATCGCTGTATGCGTCGTCACGCGACGGGCGACCGGGGCGACTGTCCGAAGATCGTTCGAAGCGACCGCCGCTCGGCCGGGGACGATCATCGCGTTCGTAACGATCGGGGCTGCGCGGACTGCGTCGAACATCGGATTCGGCTCGGCGCGGATAGCTGGGTCGAGCGTCACGGCTCGTCGGACGGGCCGACGGGCGACCATCACGTTCGGCCCGACCGGCACTGGCGGGGCGGGGGCGATCATCGCGTTCGTAACGATCGGGGCTGCGCGGACTGCGTCGAACATCGGATTCGGGTCGGCGCGGATAGCTGGGTCGAGCGTCACGGCTCGTCGGACGGGCCGACGGGCGACCATCACGTCCGGCCCGACCGGCACTGGCGGGCCGCGGACGACGTTCTTCGTGGGGGCGCGCGTCGTGCCGTTCGCGCGAATCA
>JBBQGY010000057.1:0-9951 GCA_038323435.1 Acidimicrobiales bacterium | reverse complement strand
GTCACCCATGTCAATGCCGGCGAAGGCGCGTCGGACCGGAAAGCCCTCGCCCTCGAGGCCGCGCGGCGCGGTCGTTATTGCTTTCACGCGTCGAGCGCGATCAGTCGTTTGCGGCTTTACGACACCAGGTAGTTCGAGCGGATTCTCTACGGTGATTGCGGGCATGCAGACCATATTAGTGACAAATCAACTACTTCTGACCGAACGTTCGCGAACCCTGTCGGCCGTCACGCCAATGACAATCAGGGCGCTTAACAGGAGCGACACCGTGCCGGGTCCCCAGTTGAGGCCGCCACGCAGGTGCGACACGCCGATCCAGTCGGCGAAGGAGGCGCCGAGTGGGCGGGTGAGAATGTACGCCGTCCAGAACGTGGCGACGGCGTCCATGCCTAGCCAGAAGAATCCAATGGCCGGCAGCGAAATGAGAAGCGCGAAGAGCACACCCGAACGGAGAAATCCCAAGTGCGCGCTGTACGCCGTCAGGTCACCCACCGCGGTGCCGAGCGCGAAGGTCACCGTCACGGTCAGCCAATAGAACAGTTCGCGACGGGTGGTGGTAATGCTGTGGATCGACAGCGTATGTTCGAGTCGCCTCCAGGAATAAAAGACAACTCCTAGTGCGGTGGCGAAACCAATAGCGGACACGAGGTAGGGAACGCCGAGTGCGATGTGCACGACGTCAGCACACATCGTGCCAAAGACACTCACCATCACCACCGCCGACCAGTAGGTCACCGTCTGGTACGAAGGCATGCTCAACTGGAAATACACGACCGCAGCGAATACAACGCCCGCGCAAAGTACGGCGAGTTCCGGTGAGTAATGGTGGACAAAAAAGTCTGAGGTGGCTTCCCCCATGGCGGTGGTGAGCACTTTTAACATCCAGAACGTCGGGTCGACATTCGGCACTTTGCTGGACCTAAACGAGCGCCGAATCGAAAGTGGCATAGTAGAAATTCTGTCAGTACGCGAGGGTTGAGAAATTGCGAATCAACCCCACGGGACCAATCGTCAGCAAATGACGATCACTGACAGGAGCGAAGCGTTCGGAGCGTGGTTTCTAGCCAACGTAGTAGCGGTCCGCAACGCCGAGGGCGCGATCGAGCTTGTCTAACCCCTCGCGCGCTTCGTCGTCAGTGACGATGCAAGGCGGCACCACGTGAATACGGTTGAAATTGATGAACGTTAAGAGGCCATCGGAGCGGGCGGCGGCGACAATTTCGGACATGGCGGGTGATGTTCCGGCGTAGGGAGCGAGTGGCTCTCTGGTCGCGCGATCGGTAACCAGGTCGAGGGCGAAGAAGACGCCAAGACCGCGAACGTTGCCAATGATGGGATGCTTTTCAGCCATTGCTTCGAGTCGGGGGCGAAGTACGTCGTCACCGATCCGCTTTGCGTTTTCAATGATCCCGTCTCGCTCCATTATTTCCATGGTGGCGACGGCGGAGGCGCACGCGAGTGGATGACCAGAGTAGGTCAGGCCGCCGGGATAGACGCGGTCGTTGAACGAGGCGCTAATAGCTTCGTTTAAAATCACGCCGCCGAGCGGAACGTAACCGGAGTTCACCCCCTTCGCGAACACCACGAGGTCGGGCTTAATGTCGTGCTGTTGAAAGGCGAACCACGAACCGGTACGCCCAAAACCACACATCACTTCGTCGGCAATGTAGACAATCCCATAGCGGTCACATATCTCGCGTACACCCTTCAAGTAACCCTTCGGTGGTACCAAAATTCCCGCGGTGCCGGGAACTGTCTCGAGAATTAGCGCAGCGAACGAGTTCGGCCCTTCGAAGCGAATCGTGCTCTCGAGGTGCTGGAGCGCGCGTTCGCACTCTTCTTCCTCGGTGGTCGCGTGAAACTCACTGCGGTAGAAGAAGGGGCCGAAAAAGTGAACGGCACCGGCGGTTGCCGTATCGGTCGGCCAACGACGTGGGTCACCACTGAGGTTCATCGACGTTGACGTCGCACCGTGATAACTGCGATAGGCCGCGAGTACTTTGTGACGTCCGGTAAAAACGCGCGCCATGCGCACCGCGTGCTCGACGGCTTCTGTCCCACCATTAGTAAAGAAGACCTTCGCGGCCCCCTCGAAGGATCGGTCAAGAATCATCTCAGCGGCCGTGTATCTCGACACGTAGCCATGCTGAGGTGCAATGGTGCAGAGTAGAGCCGCCTGCTCTTGAATGGAGCGCACGACGTCGGGGTGTTGGTGGCCAATATTGGTGTTCACCAATTGTGACGTGAAGTCAAGATAGGTCTTGTCGTCTTCGTCGGTGACGTAGACGCCTCGCGCCGATTTCACCATGAATGGGTTTATTGTTGCCTGCGCCGACCACGAGTGAAAGACCGAAGCCTTCTCGCGCTCTTTGCTCGATAGTGAGGTGCGATCTGTTGCCATTCCAAGTTCCTTTGATTGCCCTTTTAGACGGTAGCGCAGACGGTATGAGCGATCTCTTCACGTCGTCGGCCGTTGAGTCAAAGTTTCTGCACACAAAAATACCGAAGAATCACAATAAGCGGTGACGAACGTGGTGGGGCTAGTAAGAATCGAACTTACGACCTCGTCATTATCAGTGACGCGCTCTAACCGACTGAGCTATAGCCCCGCAGGGGTTCCAATCTACACCAGCGCATTGCCGGTCTTAAATGACATTGTCGTCCCACAACTTTGCGGCGATTGACTGACTGGCCGTGGCGAGCAGCGTCCCCGATCGACTCCAAAGAAAGGCGGTGCCGTGCGCGAAGCCACCCGCTAAGGCGTGCATGTGAATTTCACACAAGACCCACTCCGTGGGTTCCAGGGTCACGATGCGAATGGTGTTGTCGAGGCTTCGTCCCATGGTGTGGCGCCCGAGCGGTTGAGAGATGCCGCCCGCGACGTAATCGCCAAAAATTGCCAAGGTCGCGGCGGATGTGTCGAAGTGGCCCGGTACTCGTGACCAGAGTGCCGATACGGGCGATCCCGGAGTGCCGTCAATTTGATCGGACGGCCGGCCAATCGCAATGCGAGTTTCGAGGTGATTGAAGATCGAAGTGGCGAACCGTTTTGGGAGAACCCGCTCCGGGCACTCTTCGGGCGCCGCGACATTGGGCATCGTGACCCATGGGGTCAGCGATGACATCTCGCCCGACCCCAGCGCGGCGTTCACCGTTAAGACATCGCGACCTTCGCACGACGTAATCGCCCTGGCTTGGGTCACGCGTCCACCGACGTTGGCGAGTTCAGTCGTGACGGTGACTGCAGCACCGAGTGGTGCGTACGAAAGGTATTGGGCGGTAGCCCAAATGGTTGGCCGGCCGCTCGCCGCTTCGAGGGCGACGAGCCCCGAGGCGAGACCGCAGCCGCCAAACAGGAAGTTGCCGGGAGTGACGAGCCGCTCGGTGACCTCAAAATTCCACGTGTTTTCCGTGGTGCGAGCGATACCGAGGAATGTCGTTGCGTTCACGAACGCCGAGGCTACCGGACGGTTACCTAACGGTGTTACGGACCTTATGTCGACTCGCACGAGGTGAGAGGGCAGACTTGGGGGATGATTGACCCTCGCTTCGTCTACGTGGCGGCACTGCTGTCGATCGTCGGTGCGTGGAGTTACATCCACGCCACGGTGCGTGGTTCAACGTCACCGAACCGCGTCACGTGGGGACTGTGGGGGGTCGAGGGCGTTCTCGCCTTCAGCATTGAAATCCAACAGCACGTGGGACTGGCGTCGCTCATGACTCTGATGCTTGGATTAGTGCCGCTCGTCGTCGTGCTCGTGTCATTCCGCAACTCCCACAGCGTCTGGAAAATTGGAAGGTTCGACGTCGTGTGCGGATTAATTTCGGTGGCCGGGCTCGTCTTTTGGGCATTTATCAATCAGCCCACGATTGCGCTGATCTCGTTTGTCGCCGCCGATCAGGCGGCGGCATTACCAACTATCAGAAAAGCGTGGATCGCGCCACATACTGAATCGTCGCGGGTCTTCTTCCTCGGATCGGTGAACTGCGCCATTACGTTGCTCACGTTGAAGTTCGTCACTACGGCGGGCGTGCTCTTCCCCGGCGTCGTCATGGTCGCCGACCTCGTGCTCGCCATTCTCATCGTGAGCCACGTGGGACCGCGGATGCGAGGCGTCCGGCGCGACGCCCCCACGGAGCAGGTCGCTGGCGCATGACGAGCGCGCCGTTGCCAACGCTCGACGAGGGCAGGAAGCGTGGTCGCGCAGTGCGCGAACAGTATCCTCGGAGATCACTGGCGCAGCTTTCGCCGCGTCCTCCATCGTACGATCCAGTGGCGCGACTGCAGTGGCAGGGGGAGTCGCGGGTGCAAAATCTACTGGAGCTCCGGTACCAGCGAATGCTCGAAAGCCCTCTGTCGTTCTATAGGGGATCGGCCTTACTCATGGCTGAGGACATTGCGCGCGGACGAAGTTCGTCGCTCGAAGTGCAGATCTGCGGTGACGCGCATCTGTCGAACTTCAATCTCTTCTCTTCACCCGAGGGTCGTCACGTCTTTGACGTCAATGACTTTGATGATACCGATCAGGGCCCCTTCG
The DNA here is from genome assembly GCA_038323435.1 of Acidimicrobiales bacterium. Taxonomy (GTDB): domain Bacteria; phylum Actinomycetota; class Acidimicrobiia; order Acidimicrobiales; family RAAP-2; genus RAAP-2. The sequence goes on along the minus strand of JBBQGY010000057.1, from coordinate 5,413 downwards.
AATGGGACGTGAAGCGACTGGTCACGTCGCTGGTGATCGCGTCACATCACTTGGGTCACAGCGCCACCCAGCAAGAATCGATTGCCCTCGACGTCGCACGTGCCTACCGGCTCTCGATGCGCCGATTCGCCGTAGAGACGCGATTGAGCGTCTGGTACGCGTCATTGGACGTTGACGCGATGCTCCACGACCTCGACGGCTTTTTCACCGAAAGCGTCATGCGTAAATTTGGCACCGTGGTGAACCGCGCCAGTGGTGCGAGCCGTGCCAAGTACTTGGAAAAGTTGATTAGTTACGGCGCTGACGGTCCGCGAATTCTCTCGAATCCTCCCCTACTCGTTCCCGTCGGTAATCTGCACGACGAGTCACATCTCACCTACGAGGAGCTCATAGAAGTCACTGCTGGCTACGTCACGTCGCTGAACAGTGATCGACGGGCGCTGTTGCGCCAGTTCGCGCCGGTCGACGCCGCTCGCAAGGTGGTCGGCGTCGGATCGGTCGGCACAGATTGCTACGTCGTGCTGTTCGTTGGCCGCGACCAGTTTGATCCGTTCTTTCTTCAAATCAAGGAGGCGACGGCGTCGGTCGTGGCAACGGCGCTTGGTCGCACGTCGAAGGTGCCTCACGGCGAACGGGTGGTGCAAGGACAGCGGCTCATGCAAGCGACACCGGACGTTTTCCTCGGCTGGAACCCCGAGCCAATGGGTCAGTCCGCGCGCTACTACTACGGGCGCCAACTCTACGACAATAAGTCGTCGATCGCGGTGAACCGACTCGACGAATCGCTGCTGGTGACCTACGGCCGCATCTGTGCCTGGGTGCTCGCGCGCGCTCACGCCCGCGGCGGTCGCGGCGCCGAGATTGCCGGCTATCTCGGTAAGTCGACGGTTGCCGACGAGGCGATTGCCGGATTTGCGACCACCTACCGTGATCGAACAATGGACGATTTCCGTGACCTGCAACGTGCGGCAACGGAAGGTCGAATTACCGTTACGGCGTGACCTCGTTGCTGCCGTTTCGTACGCATATCGTTGAGCTGCTGGTACTCGTCGCCGCGGGCGTCGGGCATTGGCGAGTTGTGAAATCAACGAAGCAGCGACGCTACGCAATCTTTTCGTTACTGGCGTTGGCCGTCGTGATCGCGTGGCCCCTCGGCGATCTGGCGGCGTCGGTGTCCGTTACCGTAGCGACGGTGCAACGACTCGTCATCATGCTATTCGTGGCTCCCCTGGCACTTTTGAGCCTTTCGACGTTGGTGCTCGCGCAACTCACTCGACCGACTCCGATTGACGTCGTCGTGCGCTGGCTCGCTCATCCCGGCGTCGCTATTGCGCTGGTGACGATAGTAGGGACACTCACACTGTCGTCGCCGGCGATCAATTGGGGTGCGCGCTCATCGCTCGGTCGCGATGTCGTCTTGTTGTTCGTCGTGGCGATTGGCGTCGTGCTCTGGATTCCGGCATTGGGTGTCGTTCCCGGGACTCGACACCTGTCGCCCACGGGACAAGCCGGCTACCTCTTCGCGTCGTCACTCGTCGTAACGAGTTTGTCGTTCGTATGGATTTTCTCGCGCCACTCGCTCTACTCGGGGCTTCATCATCAGTACGCGCTGTTGCATATGACGCCGCTGCTCGATCAACAGGTCGCGGGGTTCGTTGCGAAATTCGGCGCCTATATTCCGATGTGGGCCACGGCGTTCACGATTTTTTCGAGGGCCGAAGAACACGGGGTGGCGGTAGAAGAGACCCCTCTCTACTGGGCTGACGTCGAGCGGGCACTGTTGCGCGCGGATCGCCAGGAGGTCCGCAAGAACCGTCGTGGCCGCCGCGAGTAGTTGTTATTCCGTTAGACTGGATTTCCTTGGGGATGTAGCTCAGTTGGTAGAGCGCGGGCTTTGCAAGCCTGAGGTCGTGGGTTCGATCCCCATCGTCTCCACAATTTTTTGTACGAGGATTTGTGTGCGAGTCCGCCACGTATGTCCCACTAATCGAATCGGCGTCGGCACATCGGCACATCGGCCACAGTGGCTTCGCCACATATGTCCCACTCGCTTCGCTCTCCCTATTGGCCCCGGAGCAATCCGCAGCGTTGGGTTCGGCGTCATGAATCTCCGCTTGGGCCATTGCGTTCGGTCCTCAACAACGTCAGAGTGGTGGCGCGGCCTCTTCAATGAGAGGAGTTGAATGAAATGCCAACTGGGGGCGGATCCGGGACATCGCAGGGTGTTGCACCTCGAGGGCTGTCGCCTCGCGAAGGTTCCCTACCGCATGCTCGACGGACACATCACCGACGAGCAGGTCGTCGAAGTACGCGGCGCGAGCTTCGAGTGGACTGACGGCTGCGAGCATTGCGCGCCGAAGTTGCGCAGAAAGATCGTGTCGGCACATCGCAACCTGGCTTTAACTCAACGCCGCTCGCCAGGTGCCCACGTGGTCGTACGACGCGTACGCAATTCTCAACGTGCGTACGACCACGGTTCGCAACTGCTTCAAACTGTTAGGCCAAGTTGCGGTAGTGCTCTCGCCAGATCAGGCGATAGACCTTAGTTTTTCGAGGGATGGCGCGTAGTCCCGGGATGAGTGGGATGAACAAGAGTACGCCCGAGAGCAGCATCATTGTGCCCCACACGAGTACGTCGCCGTTCGAACTGGCACTGTAGGGCTTCACCTGATACCAGAAGGTGTAGAGCCAGAGCCACGCCTGACCGGGGTACTGACCGGTCTCGTTCATCATTCCCCACTGGCTGCCCGTTAAGTGCTGCTTGTCGGCCAGATTTGAGAGGTAGCCGCTATCGGCCAAGAACAAAAGGGGCTTGGTGTAGTCCGTGGTGTAGTAATCGCTACCCGTGATGAGCGCCTGGTCGAGGGCGCCGGATTGGGCCATCGAGGTGAGGTTGTTTATCAGGACCGGCACCGGACCGGCGTTCGTCGTTGGCACGACGATGTGGCCATTGGCGTAGGTCATGGTCGCGGCGGCCTTGGTGTAGGTCGCTACCCAACCGGCCTGGGTCGACGACGACGCACTCTTCCACATCGCGAGGTTTTGACTAAGTTCGGGCGTCTTTGGGAGTGACGAAAGTGGATTGATAATGAAGTCACGCACCGGATTGATGGGAATGCGCACGCCAACCCAGTGAGCCAACTTCAGGGGTCCGAGTTGCTGACCCGTCGACGCGTTGTTGTACGGCGCGCCGTAGCTCGCGGTCGTCGACGAACCGTTGAGTTCAGCGACCGCAGTTTGGGCAAAGTCAATCGGGTTGGTGTTCGACCAGGACTTCACGGTCACGGCATGTTCGTCGGGTGAACCGAACAAGACGGCGAGACCAACCGTCAAGAGTCCCACGACCACAATGGCGATGGTTCCTTCTTTGATGATGTCGTAAGGCGTGTGACCACCGCGCCATTGCGGTGCGTCAACGTCGGGGCGGAATGCTTTCGTGGTCATGCCAATATCTCCGAATCTTCCTCGTACGGGGGCACAACGCCCTTGATACGAACCAAAAGGATGTGCAAAACAGTGAGCAGAATCGCCGCGAGCGGCAACAGAACTATGTGCCACATCAACATCTGACCGAGGTTCAGCACGTTGAAGTAGGCACCGCCGCCGGTGGCGTTAATGCCGTCCTTGGCCTGGGTCGAGATCCACTGGGAGTCGAAGTTGGTCTGAGAGACGTAACCGGTGAAACCGGCGAGGATTGAGGCGAAAAACGTCACGCACCCGGTCATCCAGGTAAGTGTCCTGCCGCCGCGCCACGCGCCCATAAAGAACTTGCCCCAAAGGTGAATGATCATCGTGAAGAAGAAGATCTCCACGCTCCAGAGGTGCAAGGAGTTGACGAAGTGGCCAATGAACGATTGGTGCCACCAGAGCGGACCGCGAATGGCGAGTACGCAACCGGTCACGATGACGACGATCAGCGACGCCAACGTGGCGACGCCAAAGACGTAGATCCACGAGGCAACGTAGGCCGGTTGCGTGTCGGGGAGTAGTTTTTCCGGAGGCAACTTGCCAGCCGCGCGCTTACGAAGGCGCGTCGTCCACTGACGTTCGATTTCGGTCGTACTCATTTGCTGTCCTTACGACTCTTGCGCCCGGGAAACGGAAGTAACAGTGCGCCGATGAAGGTCACCACCATCAAACCGATCACGACCGTGTTGGCCACACTGATCAAAATCACGTGCCAATGGATGTAATGCCCTAAATGATCAAGGGGTACTATCGAACCTATCCAACCCATACGTGCTCCCCGCCGGTTTTCTTTGACCTTAAGTGTCACAGTGATTGAACAATCAGCGGTAGGGCCCAAAGGCCTACATTGGTCGATTTACCCCGCAACGACGCGTTTTGTCCCCGGTTCTCGGTCGTGCGCAGATTGGCGAAGGTGAAATTGGGTGACCCCGATGGTCAATGACACCGCGCCCGCGACGTGAAGTTCTACCAACCAGGCGGGCAGGTGGGTGAGGTACTGGGTTGCGCCAATGGCCGCCTGCACGAGTGAAATGATGACGAGTCGTCGCACTCCCAACTGCAGCGCCGCTGGCGCGTTGCTCTTCCAAATGGCGAAGACGAGGCCGGTCACGAGACCAACAAAGAGCACCGCGGTCAGTGAATGAACCCACGCCGCCGATGACAGAGCGAACGGCAAACGCTTCGCGACGAGTTGACCCTGGGACGAGCCCGCGTGCGGCCCCGATCCCGTCGTCATCGTGCCGGTCGCGAGCAAGACCACGAAGGGGATCCACAGCAGTCGCGCTATGAGGCGAAAATGAGGGTCGCGGACGTCACTGCGAGTGCCGGGTCCGTAAACGTACTTTGAACGGTGATACAGAACCGCGCCGACAACGACCATCGAGAGCGACAGCAACATGTGCAACGCGACCAGCCACGGATTGAGCTTGCTGTAGACAACGAACGCCCCGAGCACCGCGTCAGCGACGACGCCGAGCACCAGCAGTCCCGAGAGAACGACGAGGTCCCGGCGTCGAACCTCGCGTAGAAGGGCCGCGATGAACGTGAGCGCGGTGACGCACACGAGCAGAATGGTTACCACGCGATTGGCGTACTCGATGAGGGGGTGAATGCTCCACGATCCCGTCAGGCGGTGGTGAAAGCAGGTTGGCCAGTCGGGGCATCCAAGACCCGAACCGGTGAGGCGAACGGCCGCTCCGGACAGGACAATCACGATCATCGAGAGGAAGGCGGCGAAGGCAAACCAACGAAAGACCGGACCGGTGATGCGCTTGGGTATTGAGAATCTCACATCAGCAGCCTAGGTATTTGCGCCGGTCGTAGAATGCCCCCTATGACAATGACGGCCCCTGGCGCCACTTCACTCACGGCCGTACTCAGGGGATACGTCGCCCTGACCAAACCGCGCATCATTGAATTGCTCTTGGTGACGACCGTGCCCACG
>JBBQGY010000056.1:0-9959 GCA_038323435.1 Acidimicrobiales bacterium | reverse complement strand
TGTCTCGCAATTTCCGGATTCTTCATTCCAGCGCGCTTCAACCGCAATGCCATGCTTTTCTGTTCCTGGGTGAGACGAAGTCCGCCCATCACAACCTCCTAAGTCAATCAACACATCGTGGTTGATTCACAGGAACGTTGCACTCACCCCTTGAAACCGCCAGTTGAAACCGTGCCAGCGATGATGCGTATTCTGTGGAAGGCACAATTAGACCGACACGGAACTGACGACGCAAGCACTCCCTTGACAGTAACTGCGGAAGAAGGGAAGGTCGCATTGCATTTGGCGGCGACATTGGTCCATTTTTTTCGAGTCCGGTGCACTGAGGTTGGTATAGCCGCACAGATTCTTTCCAAACCGAACACTGTCCGACTTATGGCAATTAGGAATGATGCTGAGTACCTGACCCCGCACCGTCCGTTTCGGTGGGCGCTGAGGGACTCGAACCCCCGACCTGCTGAGTGTAAATCAGCTGCTCTAACCAACTGAGCTAAGCGCCCGAGGATGACCAGCCTAGATCGTTCCCGCTTCCAACAAGAACGCCAGCAATTCTGCGCTTGCGGCAACGATCGGACGGCGCACTTCGTCGCTCGACGTTTCTAACTCTTCATTTCGGTAATCGCCTGCCACGCATCCTGCCTCACGAGCAATCAGAAGTCCCGCCAAATAGTCCCAGGTGTTGAGCGTGGAATTTTGTGCGACGCCGTACGCGTCAAGTGATCCGTCGGCGACCAAACAGATCTCCAGGCTCGCCGCTCCGAGTGAACGAGACTGAGCCCATCCAAGTCGACGGCTCGGAAGTCCGGAAAATCCAATGAGGGCCTTAGAAATTTCGTGCTCGTTACTGGAGTGGATGGTCACTCCGTCACGGGTCGCGCCACTCCCCTTCATCGCTTCGAAGACGGTCCCCGTGGCCTGATTCATCACGAGTCCGGCGATCAACTCCTCTCCTCGCATTACCGCGAGGCTCGTGGCGAAGAACGGAATACCGCGGTCGCAGTTCGTCGAACCGTCGATTGGATCGACGACAACGGTCAGGTCACCGTCACCCGACACGCCTGATTCTTCGCTGACAACTCGAAATCCAGCTGCCAGGAGAATTCGAAGTGCGACCTCATCGGCGACGAGATCGAGGTGATACTGCGTTGCCCGTTGGCCCGAAAATCCACGACCCTGGTGGCCCTTTACAGCCTCGCCAATCTGCAGCGCACATTCACGAAGTGGGGCCAGCAGTGCGTCAGTCACACAGCAACGGTAGCGGCGTTGGAGAGTAACCTGAGACTTAATGGCCGCCATTGATGTCGCTGGATTCGTCGCAGACCTTAAGGATCATGCAGTGAGTCATGGCTTCCACGTCCATGACGAGCGGCACTTCGTCGAGACGTACTCGTTGCGACAGGCCTGGGAAGTCGACCTCCATCCCGAAGATGGCTGCGGTGGCCCGGTGGATCTGCACATTGAACTTGACGTCGATCCTCGAATGTTGCTCGCTTTTGAAGACGCCGTACTGGGCCTGCCCGACGACGTGGACCCTCCCGACGAGTTCCACTTCCCCCTGGTGCTCACGTGGAGTCTTCCGCCAATGCCCAACGGTCCGGACCTACTTCGCCTCGCCATCGACCTGGCTCCGATTGGCGGAATTGAGATGCCGCTCGAAGTGACGGCGACTGACTCGTTTGCATCGCCGACCGAAAGCAGTGAACGACGGATTTCGATTGTTGCCCGCCGAGCCATCTCTTTAAGTCAGGTGGCCAAGGGTGAGGACCCCCTGTGCGATATCTTCGATCGAGGTCACAGCGTGAGCGACTTCTTGTTGCAGGCCGCTGACTCGTGGCTCGCGTAGCGCGTCGAAGCAGAGTCATCGCGGTGTTAGCGCTGGCCGGTGTCGCACTAAGTTCATGCGGCAACGGTGGAGCGATCGCTGACACGCGCACCTCGTGTAAGAGCGTCGATCGAGCAATCACACTACAAAAGAGAAGCGACGCCCCTAATATCAGTGCGTCGCAGCGAAGAACACTTCGTCAGAACGCGATGAGCACATTACTGAAAGCCACTCCGTCGGCGGCCGCAGCGACGTCCATTGACGGTAGTTGGAACGCCCTGATGACGACGATCAACGAGGCTGAACGAGTGCCGTTAGAGAATCTTGTGCCGTCCTTGACGCGTCTCTGCCAAGTCGCGCAATCAACGTCGCCGTACCTTTAGACGTCGCTACTGAGCGAAGCGTTCGTAGAGCCACGCGAGCGAGTTTTCCTCGAGCATCGCGTCCTCCCAGCCTTGCAAGGTGTCTTCGAGTGCCCGGAGCGACGCCACTTTGCCCACGATGACAACCGTCAAGTCACTCACCACCTCATCAGAGACAGTGAAGTCACCGAAAATGTCCTCATTGACCATGGCGTCGGGCTCGACCATCAGGTACAACTCACCCGTCGCCTCGACCCAGGACAGTTCATATTCGTTGTCGGACACGTCGGTCCATTCACTACCGAATTCGAATTCGGCGCTCTCACGTCGAGCTTCGTTCTGTGCGTAAAAGGATTCGATGTCCATCACTACAGCCTACGTCGCCGGTATGTGCGTGGTGGGGTGCGTTGAAGACGGCATGCTGAGCGATGTGAGAAACGTACTGGTGAACGGCGTGCGAGCGGTTGTCGAACGGTGCGTCCGACGCTCTTTACTGGGCGCCATGACAGACAAATTTGATGTTCTTGGTTCAATGCGGCACGAGTGGCGACACGTGGGCCGTACTGCGTCGGCCCGACGATCTCTCGCGAACTTCTGCCAACGCCATCCGGACCTTCGTTTAGAACCGATCCACGACCTCTGTGACGTCGTCAACCTCCTCGAGGCCCGAAGCGGTCGAAGTGTCGTCGAGCGCGCGCAAATTGTGGCCGCGCTGCTCGAAGAAGCCGGTGACCCTGAGATTCACCGTACGCTCCTTCAGACGCTCATCCCCGGCATCGTGAGCGTCTGCCGCCAACTTCGATTCGGAGAGGGCATCATTGGTGATCCGAGCGACACTGTTTCGATGGCGCTCGGTCTGGCGAGCGAACTTCTCGTCGACTGGGCGGGGCAGTCGCGACAGTACGCCGCACCCGACCTGTTGTCGGCGCTGCGCGGCAGAGTACGTCGCTGGCTGCTCAAGGAAAAGGTCGCACTTCGAAGTGTGTCGAACTTTGATCGCATTGAACCACCGGCAATCGAGGCATCGCCGTTGCTGTCGCGCCTGAACAGTTTTCGTGGGAGTCAATACGACCGAATAGCTCGCATTACGTACGCGCGGGTATTCGAAGGACTGTCGCTTCGAGAGGTCGCCGCCAACGATCATTCGTCGCCCGGGTCGCTGCAAAAAGAGTTACAGTACTTCGCCGTTCGATTCTTGATTTAGGTGGTTTAAAGGACAACGGATGACGAATCGCAATTTGGACCAATCGCCACTACCCTTTGAATCAAGAGGTCCCAATGCATTCATCGCTACGCAGTACCCAACTGCTGATGTGGTCGAGTCCAATTTTGCTCGTGGTCCTCGTATTCACTCTGACGTCGTCGACGAGTCCGCCGATCACCAAAGACCACGTGGTGATTTCTACGACGTCGACGTCAATGCCTGCAACATCCAAACAGATAACGGTGACGACCACATCTCGTCCGACCAACGCTCCCAGCACGTCGTCGACAACGTCGACGACATCGACGACAACATTTCCCGCCAGGATCGCATTCGTGCCGATCGTGCCCACATCCTCCAACGTGACCAGTTCGACCGTGAAGTCAGTCGAACCCGTGCCGATCGCACACGTGCCGAACGGCGTGATAGCCGGAGAGCTGACGGCGGCGCTCGGCGTCGTCGACGTACCGTTACTTGGCCCCGGATCGTGGCACCTCACGACCAGCGGACCAACTCGACAGACGCTGAACTGCGCCGGTCAAACAGTCCCATCAACCTCCCAGGTGGTGGTTGGAGTGAACCAGAGTTGCCAACTCGACATCACCGTAACGGCAGTAGGGATGTCGGTCGCGTGGCAGCTCACCCCTTCGACGTAAAGAGGCTCGTCGACGGACCCCTGCACGGCACGGCCCTCGCGATCTACTTCGTCCTGCTGCCGTTCGTGGTGATCACGAAATGGTCCTTCGCGGCGCGCCATCACGATGCAATCCTCGTGCGGTCACTCCTCCTGCTTCTCGCGCTGCTCTGGGTTGCCTTTCTCTTTCAATTCGTACGCAACGTGTGGCGTCTACGCCACGGGAAGCGACCAAGTAGTGGTGGTAGTGCGTGGCTCGCGGGCCTCGTCGTTGCTCTCCTCCCATTTCTCGTCCATTCGTCGCCCGCGTCACCGTTTCCCAGTAACTCAACGTCACACGTCGCCACGGTGAATGCGACGCAGGTACTACTGGCACCGATCGACCAACGGACGATTGGTTCAAAGGGTGGTTCGCTACCGGTACCGCCATCATCGATCGGTGCCGTACCGCTCGCTCTCATGGCAAAGCGGCGAAGCGACCTCCTTCGTCAACACCAGTTCGTCGACACTGACGACGACGTCGACGCTACGGTTGCACTTCTTCGCTCACTCGACCCTGATCTCATCGCTACGTTGCGTCAACTCGTGGGCACCAAGAGCGACGGCGTCTTACACGTCGCTCCCGGCGCGGTGGCGCATACGTCGTCGTCGAGTACTGATCCAGTGGTGGCGTGCTGGCTCGGCGAATCACCCACCGGATCGCTCGTGGCATTCGCGCGTGAAGGCGGCCGCCTGGCCATTGTCCCTAGTTGGAGCAACGACGAGATCCGGCGGGCCGTGGTCTCGCTCCACGACGGCAAGGTGGTGTTCGCCGACACCCTTCCCGACCTGATGCGGGCCCTCGCCACGCGTTCGTTGCGCAACACACTCGTCGTCTACCTCGGGGCCGCCGCCGAACTCGACGACGAACTCACCGCCTGTTCGATCACGGTCGGGTCGTATAGCGACGGCGATAGTTCCTCCTCGAATCCCGCATGGGAAAACGTGGCGCCCGCATGCTCGAGTCCGACGCGCGCTCACGAGGTCCGCGTCGACATGCTGCGCGCCGACCCTCAGATTGTTGGACTGTACGAACCACTCACACCGACCCTTCGTCGCCGATGCGTAGAGATGCTCGCCTACTTGGCCCTCCACCGTCATGAACCCATCACCGGGGATCGACTGCGAACGAGAGTACTCACCCACGCCGACGTCGACGCTTCGATTCGTACCCTCGCGAATACCGCGAGCGCGGTCCGTCGTAGTCTGGGCGCCGACGAGCGGGGTCCGCGACTACACCAAGTGACGTCGTCGGGACTCTACGTGACGCACGGCGTCACGAGCGATGTCGAGATATTCACCACGTTGGTCAATCGAGCTCGCCAGTTGCCTACGGCCGACGCAGCGCCATTGGCGCGCCAGGCACTCACTCTCATCAAGGGTGAGCCACTCGCCAGTGCGTTGCGGGGCTTCGAATGGTTTCTCGCCGAAGGCTTCGGTGCGCGGCTGTCGCGCGACGGCGAATGGGCGGCACTCGTGTTGCATCACGACGCGCTGGTTCGTGATCAGTACGAACTCGCGTTCTGGGCGCTGCAACAGGGACTCCTCATCGACCCGTACAGCGACGTATTGCGCGAAGCCGCCGTGCGAGTGCCGCGTTTACGCGAGTTTGGCCGCGATCGAACCGGCCTTTCGCAAGACGAGTCCGTCAGCTCCCGCCGAGCTGAATCGATGAGCTGGTCGCTCCACGGCCTCAGCCACGAGGTCACTCAGTAACTGAGAGAACGCCAACGGCGGATCGACGAAGAGATGCTTGGACAGCGACCCGGGAATGGTGTTGATCTCGTTCACGTAGAGTTCGTGGTCGTTGGCGAGAAAGTCGACTCGTGCGACTCCGCGCACCGACGCCACCTCAGCGATGGTCCGCGTAATGCGTTCAATGTCGTGGGACTGTTGCGACGACAATACCGCCGGCAGTTCGCGAGGAGCCGACACCATCCCTTCACCACCCACGTACTTATCGGTGTAGCTGAGGATTTCGGCGGACGACGTACTGCGGATTGGCTTTTCAATCGCCGACAGGGTGACCGACGGGTACGTGCGCACGGCGATTTGCAGGTCCGTGAGGTCGTTGCGAAATGGTTCGATAACGCAACCTCGCGACAAATGCACGTTCGAAGTAAGGCGAGCAGTCGCGGTCGCGATGTCCACCACTGTTTCGATGCCAATGGACGATCCACCGAACCGCGGCTTCAAGATGTAGGGACCGTCAAAGGGCAGTGCTGTGGTCGTCGCTGTCAACAACGCCCGCGGCAATGTCGGCAGTCCGGTCGCGACCATGACGGCTCCGAAGGCCCACTTGTCCATCCCGAGCGCGGCGCTCGCGACGGACGGTCCCGTGTAATTGACATTCGCTAAATCAAGTGCCGCCTGCAACGATCCATCTTCGCCCGGTCCGCCGTGCGCACAGAGCACCACGGTCGTCACGTCCAGTCGCCGATCCTTACCCAATCGACCGCCCCCAGAAAAGAAACCGCCATCGTTACCGACTCGCAAACTTACGGCACTTGATCCCTTGGGAACGCCATCGAGAAAGGACTCCGCTTCTACGTCGGACGCGACCGAATAAAATGAGCCGGTCTTCGTCCAATAGATCCCGACGACGCCACGCTCGGTCTTGGCCAACTCACGAAGCGCCAGCAGCCCCGTCAGAATTGAGATGTCGTGTTCGGGTGTCGGTCCCCCGAAGAGCACACCAGTTGTCACGTCACTCCTTGTCGTGCGGTCGTCAAGCAATCAAGGGTAGTGGTCGGGCAAGTCGTTGAGGTACAAGACGCCGTCTCCACGCACGAGGGTCGTACGGACCCACGCCACCGCGTCATCGCGCGTGTCAAACCTTCGAGCCGGTCGGCCGAAACCGGCCTCGAGCGATTTCACGTTGGTGCGGCCCACGATGACGAGTTCTACGTCCGCGAAGGCCACCTTTTGCGCGAACGAGAGATTCTCGCGATACTGCTCGGGACCAAGTTCGATCATTCCGGGCGTGACGACCACCCTTTGACCGGTGAGTGCGACCTTCGTGAGAGTCGACAACGCCGCGAGGGCGCTCGCCGGGTTCGAGTTGAAGGTGTCGTCAATCACCACCACCCCCGATGGTGCCGTCACGACATTCAGTCGGTTCGCGACCGTACTCACGTGCTGGGCCCGAGCAACGAGATCGGTCGCCGACACGCCAAGTTCAAGCGCGGCGCCGATGGCGCACGCGAGATTCGTCGGTTGCACACCCACGAGCGGCTGGATAGTTCCCAGTTCGACGTGGTCAACAATGATGCTCCAGTGGTCACCGCTCACCACGACGCGAACCGACGCAGCCTCGTTCGCGCTCCCGACGGTCCGCACCAACTTTCCCTGCGGGGTAAGTCGCTCCGGCCAGCGCGCGAGGCGCAGGTCGTCGATGTTCACGACAACCGTGGCGGCCTTCCCGGTAATCTCAAACTTCGCCGATTCAATGACGTCGAGCGTCTTCATGCGCTCCAGGTGCACCGGGCCAATGGTGGTGACGACGGCAATTTCAGGTACGCACCACGCGCAGAGATCGCGGATCTCACCGGGTCCGTAGGTACCCATTTCGGCGATGAATACCCGTGTCCCGTCGGCAAGGTTCTCGTTGATGGCGCGCGAGAGCCCCGCACGATTGTTGAAACTCCGTGGTGAGCTCACGACGCCCGCTTCACTGCGCAACAGGTCGAGCAGATGATTCTTCGTGGAGGTCTTGCCGTACGAACCGGTGATCGCGACGACGCGTGGCGCAACGCTGTCGAGGCGCGCGACCGCCCGGTCGACAAATTTCTGAGCCCGACGATGCTCGTAGGGACCCACTACCCTCGCCGTGACGTCCAAGGTGACTGGCACGGCCCACACCATCGCCACACCCGCGAGCCAGGGACGGACGGTGAAAGCGCCGAGCACGGCGACGCCGAGGGAGCCGACCGTCGCCACCACGGCGACGGTCGTGAGACGTCGCGTCCATTGCAGTTCGCCGGTGCGTCCCTTGAGTGAAAGACCCGAGGGGCAGAAGAGCCCGTACAGTACGGCCACACATATCACCGCACCGTCGAGGTGCACCACGACAGTCACCACCAGCGCGACCACGAGGACGTGACTCAGCGTGATGGGCCGTTTCGAGCCAAGACGGGGCGACCGTTTCGCCGAACCGACCTGTGGTGTCGACCACCTTCCGAGAAAGCGACTCATCGAATTCGGTTCGTAATGCTCTCGCTGGAGGACGCGCAACCATCGCAGCATTTGCGCTACGAACGCGCCCGCCAACGCGAGTCCTGCGAAGACGTCGCCGACCACCTGCATCAGGTTGCGACCGTTACTACGGCGTCCACCAACGCGTGGGGCGCATCGGTTGGCAAAAGATGCCCAATACCGGGCACCAACGTGAGCGAATGGTCGCCCCGTATCAGTTCACCGGCACGGCGGGCCACATCGACGGGAACCTCGTGATCCTCGGCCCCCCATACCATCACGACGGGCATGGTGAGCTGTGCGAGCTGACTTTCGTGGCTTTCGTTCACCACAGTGACGAAGATGTCGCGCATGATGCCACTGGCACGACGGTAGTCAAGCGATCCGTACTTTTGACGCGCGGACTCCATACGCTGGTCACTGATAACTCGGCGGTGATGCAGCCAACGAAGTAAGCGAAAACCGGTTGATGCCTTTCGAGTCGGGGATGTTCGCACGAAGGGCACGCCAGTGAGCACGAGGGCCCGAATCAATTCGGGATGTTCGGCGGCGAACACCGTCGCCACTTTCCCACCAAAGGAGTGACCCACCAGTACGAAGGGCTCGTCACCCATCCCGGTCAGTGCTGAGTTCAACAGGTCGCTATAAAGATGCGCGCCCCCACTGAGCGAGGGCGCGGGCGAGGCGCCAAATCCCGGCATGTCCAACGCCACCGACGCAATCCCCCTCTCGGTCAGTTGCGTTGCCGCGCTCGCGAAGTCCTGTCCCCGGCGGCCCCATCCGTGAAGCCAGACCACACGAATCGGCCCGCTCCCGTAGGATTCTCCAAAGAGTCTTCCGTCGCCGTAGGCTCGCAGCACGTCCTTCAGGCTACCGACAATGGACTTCTGCGAGAGAACCTGTCACGCCGTACCGGTAGCGTCGTAAGCACAATGAGTGACGAGACCACCTTCTCTGACACGCTCCTCGTCGGGCTCACCCCCGAGCAGCGCGAGGCCGTGATGTCACCGGCGAAGCGGTTACTGATCCGCGCAACCGCTGGTTCGGGCAAAACCCACGTGCTGACGCTACGCATTCAGCGGCGCGTCGCCGACCAGGAGATCGCCGCCGACCAGGTACTGGCCATGACCTTCACGCGTAAAGCCGGTGACGAGCTACGAAAACGACTCTTTCGCGCCGGAATTCGCGACGTGCGCGCGGGGACGTTCCACCGCACCGCGCTCACACTGGTGACCCAGTTTCGTGACGACCATCACCTTAAGCCACTCACCCTCGAACCGAGCCGGCGACGATTAGTGGTAGCCCTCGCCGTTCAGCTTCGATCCAGTGGTGACCTGAAACTCGAAGACTGGCAACTTCCTCGCGTCGAACAAGAGATCGGCTGGGCGCTGAGCCAGGGTTTCAACGGTGCGCTCTACGCGAAGAGTGCGCGCAAGTTGCGACGCGAGGCGCCGCTGCCACCGGCCCAGTTCGCCGAAGTCCTCGACCGTTACGTGGGGCTCTGTCGCAGTCGTGGCGTTCTTGACTTTGATCTACTCCTCAGCGAAGCTATCGGGCTGCTGCGCGACGAACCCAACGTCCTTGCTTCGTTTCGACATCGCAACAAATCGCTTTACGTCGACGAAACCCAGGACATGAATCCGCTCCAGTTCATGATGTTGCGCCAGATGGCTGGCAACGACCCCGACTTGTTCTGCGTTGGTG
>JBBQGY010000055.1:0-10013 GCA_038323435.1 Acidimicrobiales bacterium | reverse complement strand
GACGCGCGGCGACCACGCTGCATCGTCCGACGTCGCGACGCCGTCGCTGCGCGAACCGAAGAAGCCGAAACTCTTCGTACCGTTCAGCGCCCCGAGTGGACTGCTCAATTCACTATCGGTCAAGGCATTTAACGAACTCTGGTTTCGCTCGGCGCCACGCCACGAAGAGCGCGAACCGACGTCGCTGTCGACGTTCTTTCATCCACTCGACGGTGTACGCGACTGGAATCGCCTCTACGGGTCGCGCGGTTTCGTCCAGTATCAGTTCTGCGTTCCCGACGGTGCCGGTGAGACGGTGACTAACGCCATCTCGCGACTTTCGCAGTCGGGTGTGGCCAGTTTCCTCGCGGTACTCAAACGATTCGGTCCCGCCAATCCTGGACCGCTCTCTTTTCCAGTGGCGGGCTGGACACTCGCCCTCGACTTGCCGGTGGGACCGGCCAAACTGCCCGGCCTCCTCGACGAACTCGATGAGATCGTCATCGCCGCAGGGGGACGAATCTACTTCGCCAAGGATGCGCGCCTCAGCCCCGCGAAGGTGCGCGCCATGTACCCGCGACTCGATGACTTCCTCGACGTGAAGTGGCGCGTCGACCCGAACAACCAACTCACGAGCGACCTCGCTCGCCGCCTTCAACTGACGGGATCGTAAATGGAAAACGCCTTTGGCCAACCTCAAAATGTCGTCGTGCTCGGCGGAAGTTCCGACATTGCTCGCGCCATCACCAAGAAACTCTGCGCCGCGCGCGCACGCACCATCGTGCTCGCTGGCCGCAACCCGACTCTCCTGGCCGAGGCCGAAACTGAAGCCCGCCAGTTCGGCGCCGCGTCGACCGCGATCGTGCTCTTCGACGCCGAAGATCCGTCGAACGCCGCGCGCACGGTCAGTGAAAGTTTTGAAAAGGTCGGCGGCGAAGTCGATCTCGTGATCATTGCGGTAGGACTGCTCGGCGATCAGAGAGCCGACGAGGACGACGCGGCGGCGGCCACTCGTATCATGACGGTCAATCTCACTTGGCCGGTCGCGGCACTGGCCGAAGTGCGACGGCGACTCGTCGCACAGGGCAGTGGCCGAATTTTGGTCATCACGTCGGTATCGGGCATTCGCGTACGACGCACGATGTATCTCTACGGCGGTGCGAAGGCCGGTCTCGACCGACTGTGTGACGGTCTGGCCGACTCACTCGAAGGGACGGGCGTGACATTGCAGATCCTGCGCGCCGGAGTTGTGCGCACGAAGATGACGACCGGTCATAAAGAGCCACCGTTCACCACTGGGCCCGATGAAGTCGCCGACACCGTCATTAAGGGCATGGCGACGAGCGAGCGAGCGATCTGGAGTCCACCGGTGTTGCGTTACGTCTTCGCTCTCCTGCGTCACCTACCCAAACCGATCTTTCGAGCGATTACCGATCGCTAGCCGTTGGAGGTCGTTGTTGTTGTCTGCGTGTTGCGCAGCGACATGGTGAAGAAGTCACGGGCCCAGTAACTCGCGAAGTAGTGCGAGGGCGGTTCCGTCATACTTTCGACGGCGGTGTTAAGAAGATTCTTCCCGGTCGATCCGTTAATCACGGTATTAATCGGGCCGGTAAACGTGGAGTACGACACCCAGTCAGTGTTGATGTCGAGTTCCATTGCGCGCACGGCACCGGCGCGAGCGAGCACGTTGGCGAGGTCACTGATGGACAGAGCCGGTCCACCCACGTACACGAGGGCGCCGGACTTGGTGACTCCGAGACCCGAGCGCCAGACGTTGAACGATCCGCCGAGGGTCTTTCCCCACTTGATCGTGTTGGCGGCGGTGAGGCCCGGTACGGGCCGACTGTTATTGACGATGAGATCGAGGTTCTGGCGCACCGAAGCGATCTGATTGCCGGCAAACGAGAGACCATTCGACCCCCATGCCCCGACCGTCATGGTGCCGTCTTTAAAAATCACAACCGACGCGGCACCGACCCGTAACGGCAAGACTGTTCGTCCTTGGGTGTAGTAACCGCCATTGGCGTCCTGCATCCGAAAACCGGCATTGAACGCTGCGACGATCGTCATTGAACTCGACGCCGAGATCGGCGCGGAGTAGGTAAAGGGACCGTGACCGGGAATGAACGATCCCGAATAGAGCTGAGCCCGCAACAGCGTGGGGTCCATCCACGCGACGCCCACGACGTAACTCGTGTGAACTGCGTCGGGACGCACGAACGCCTCGTAGACGGTCGGGATTCCCGACGCGGTAGTGCGGCCCGCCACGTGCCACACGCCCTCGCCGGTGAGCGGTGTGCCGGCGGGCGTCGCGATCGTCGTCGGCGCCGCCAGATGCTTTAATCCCGGTGCGAGAACCACCTTCGTCGCTCCACTTCCGAACTCGGTCAGTGCGGGCGCACCACCAGTCTTGGCGGGGTGCAACTTGTTCCATTCAGTTTCGGCCCACGTGACGAAACCGCCCATGCCGTGCTGGCGGCCCCACTCGGCCGCACGCGCCGAATAGGACCCGCCGTAGGAGGGGTTGTTGAGGGCGAAGGCGAGAGTGACGCCCAAGTAGCCGACGACGACCAGGGTCACGGCGGCGAGCACCACGATCGCGCGCCGTCGCCAGTAGACCGTTGAGGGCAGCCGGGCGTGACGCGGGGCGGAGGGAGGCCGATACACCGGCCGTGAAATTACCATGCACCACTATTCTGACACTTCGCCGTGCCAGTCCTTCCCGCGGTCATCAGGGATTCTTACTAAGGATTTAATCGTCGAAGCGGCGTCATTGCGAGCACGAGTTGTTTTAATCCATGTTCATCGAAGTTCACGCTCGCGCGAGCGTGTCCGCCGGCGTCGTCCACGCTCGTGACGACCCCACGACCGTAACGGTCGTGCACGACAACGTCACCGATCGCGAGTCCTAACTTTTCGGCGCCGGTGGAGCGCACGGGCGGGGCCGTACCGGCACCGAAGGCGCGACCCTCGGTGAACTCTGATCCGCGACCCATAAATCCGTCACTGTCGTTCACGAAGCTCGAGCGACGTGCCGGCAATGTCGCCGACAGGTCCTGGATAAGTTCAGTGGGAATCTCTTGCAGAAAGCGACTGGGTATCTCGTTGGTCGGTCGACCCCACACCGTCCTCGTCCACGCGTGGGTTAGCACCAAGTGACGCATAGCCCGCGTCACTCCCACGTAACAGAGTCGTCGCTCTTCTTCGAGTTCGACGTCATCGGACAGTGCGCGATTGTGAGGAAATATGGTCTCTTCGAGTCCCGCAATAACGACCGCCGGGAACTCGAGGCCCTTGGCCACGTGCAACGTCATGAGCGACACCGCGCCGGCGCCGCCATCGAGCTGATCGGAATCGGCGACGAGAGCCATTCGCTCGACGAAGTCGAGCAACGTGTCGTACTGCGACGCCGCCGACGCCAGTTCGCCGAGGTTCTCCAAGCGCGAGAATGCTTCGTCCGAACTCTCCGCGCGCAGTGCGTCGCCCATGCCCGATTCGGTCACGATCGCGCCAATCATTTCGCGCGGCGATAAGTCGTTCGCCATTGCTCGTAGTTGATCAAGCATGAAAGAAAACTTCTGCGTTCCACTCAGGGCGCGGCCGGTGAGGCCAGCTTCCGACCCGTAGTGCGTCGCCTCGGCGAAGGAGATGGCGTGCTGGGCGGCGTAGATGCCGAGCTTCGCTTGGGCCGCGGCGCCAATGCCCCGTTTCGGTTCGTTGATGACTCGGCGGGCCGACGCCTCGTCACGGGGATTGACGATAAGTCGTGAGTAGGCGAGGGCGTTGCGAATTTCCTTGCGATCATAGAACCGCATCCCTGAAATAACCCGATACGGGATCGACGCGCGCAGCATTTCTTCTTCGAGCACCCGACTCTGAGCGTTCGTGCGGTAGAAAATCGCCATCTGATTCCAGTCCAGCGATTCACTCGCGCGCAACCGACGAAGCTCACTCGCGACCCAGCGGCCCTCGTCGTATTCGTCACCCGCGCGATAGAGCCGAATCTTCTCTCCCTGGACGTCATCGGTAAAGAGATTCTTCGCGTGGCGACTCGCGTTCTTTGAAATGACCGCGTTCGCCGCATCGAGAATTGTTTGCGTTGACCGAAAGTTCTGTTCGAGAAGAATTACCACTGCGTCGGGAAAGCGCTGTTCGAACTGAAGAATGTTGCGAACATCGGCGGCGCGAAAGCGATAGATGGACTGGTCCGAGTCACCGACGACGCAGAGGTTTCGGTGCTGCTCGGCGAGCATCATCACGAGTTGGTTTTGCACGCCGTTGGTGTCTTGGAATTCGTCGACGAGTAAATAGCGAAACCGGCGCTGGTACGACTGCAGGACGTCAGCGTCGGCCTGCATCATTGCGACGGCGTTCAACAGCAGGTCGTCGAAGTCCATGGCGTTGGACAACTTCAACCTCTCGGCGTAGAGGGCGTATATCTGGGCGATGCGACGATGATGGGGATCGTCGCCCACGCGACTCTCGTAGGTCGAGGGGCTCTGCATCTCATTCTTCGCCGCCGAGATCGCGGACGCAACACTGCGCGGGGACAGGCGTTTGGTGTCGAGGTTGAGTTCCTTCATTATGCGCTCGACTGCGTTCTCGGCGTCGCCCGCGTCGTAGATGGTGAAGCCGCGCTGGTAACCCAACACCTCGGCGTGCGCGCGCAACATGCGCAGACACGCCGAGTGGAACGTTGAGACCCACATTTGGCGAGCGTCGTCACCTACGAGATCGACCACCCGTCGTCGCATCTCGTCGGCGGCCTTATTGGTAAAGGTGATCGCCATCATCTCCCACGGTCGCGCGTCACCGGTGGCGAGAATATGCGCAATGCGTCTCGTGAGTACTCGCGTCTTGCCCGACCCGGCACCGGCGATAACGAGCAACGGTCCGCCACGCTGGACCACGGCCTCTCGTTGTGGATCGGTCAGGCCTTCGAGCAGCGAATCGGGATCGAGCCGCGGCGCCGAGGACTGCGGCTCTCCCCACAGCGCCTCGTCAGAGAACGAGGATCCGCTCACTCCCACTCAATGGTGCCCGGTGGTTTACTCGTGACGTCGAGTGCGACGCGGTTCACGCCTTCGACTTCACGGATCAACCGATTGGCGATCGACTCAATCACGTCGTAGGGCAGACGGGCCCAGTCCGCGGTCATCGCGTCGTCACTCGTTACCGCGCGAATGATGATCGGGTACGCGTAAGTCCGTCCGTCGCCCATAACGCCCACAGTACGCACGGCCGGTAACACGGCAAAACTCTGCCAGAGCTTTCGGTACAGTCCAGCCTTCTTAATCTCGTCGACCACGACGTGGTCGGCGTTGCGAAGAATCTCGACGCGTTCACGCGTCACCTCTCCCACAATTCGCACCGCGAGTCCCGGTCCCGGGAAGGGCTGACGCCACACGATCTCGGCGGGGAGACCCAGCTCTTCGCCCACGTGACGCACCTCGTCCTTGAAAAGACTGCGCAGCGGTTCAATGAGATCGAAGGACAGATCTTCGGGCAGTCCACCCACGTTGTGATGGCTCTTGATGTTCGCGGCGTGACCCGATCCCGATTCAATGACGTCGGGGTACAGCGTGCCCTGCACGAGGAAGCGGGGGCCGTCGCCACCCTTACCGAGGTCGCGTGCCACGGTTTCAAATTCGCGGATAAAGAGTTCGCCGATGATTTTTCGCTTCGTCTCGGGATCGGTCACGCCCGCGAGAGCGTCAAAAAAACGGTCCTGCGCCTTGACGTGAATCAGTTCGACGCCGAACTGACGAGTGAAGGTCTCTTCAATCTGATCGCCCTCGTTCTTGCGCATGAGACCGGTGTCCACAAAGACGCAGGTCAGTTGGGTGCCGACGGCCTTCGTCACGAGTGCCGCCGCGACCGCCGAATCGACGCCGCCCGATAGCGCGCAGAGCACCCGCTCTGAACCAACTTTGGCTCGAATCGCCGCGATCTGATCGTGGATGATCGACGAGTTCGTCCAGTCGGGTGCGATGCCCGCAATGTGGTGGAGGAAATCGGAGATCAGTTCTTGGCCGTGCTCGGTGTGCACGACCTCGGGGTGGAACTGCACGGCGTAGAGGTGTCGCGTGACGTCCTCCATCACCGCGACCTTCGCGCCCAGGCTCGACGCGCTCACGACGAATCCGTCGGGTGGCGTTGCGATGGCGTCGCCGTGACTCATCCAGCAGGTTCCCGCCACGGGCCACTTCGCCATGAGGACCGACGGACCCTGACGCGTCAATTCGGTGCGCCCGTACTCGCCCGCGCCGGTGTGCGCGACCTCGCCACCCAGCTGCTGGGCCATGAGTTGAGCTCCGTAACAGATCCCCAGTACCGGAATGCCGAGATCGTAGATGGCGGGGTCGAGCGAGGGTGCCGGCTCTTCGTAGACCGACTTTGGTCCCCCCGACAAGATGATCGCCGACGGGGACTTCGCCCGTACGTCCTCAGCACTGATCGTGCTCGGCACAATCTCTGAGTAGACGTGCGCTTCGCGCACCCGTCGGGCGATGAGTTGTGCGTACTGTGCGCCGAAGTCGACGACGAGAACGTTCGAGGTCAATGGCCCATGCCTACGCCCTGCGATCGCTGCAACTGCTTCCCCTCAGTCTGCAGCGACGGGGCGAGCATGATCTCCGCCTTTTGAAACTCTTTAAGGGTTTCGTACCCGCAGGTGGCCATCGAGGTTCGCAGCGCGCCAAAAAGGTTGAGGCGACCGTCGTTCTCGTGGGCCGGTCCGAGCAGCACCTCTTGCAGGGTGCCGCGAACCTGAGTGCGCACGCGCGTACCGCGCGGGAGCGTCGGGTGGAACGTCGCCATGCCCCAGTGAAATCCGCGTGCGGGTGCTTCCACCGCGCTCGTGAGCGGCGAGCCAATCATGACTGCGTCGGCTCCGCAGGCAATGGCCTTGGCGATATCGCCGCCCTTACTCATACCGCCGTCAGCAATGACGTGCACGTACACACCGGTCTCGTCGAGGTGACGCATGCGAGCACCGGCGACGTCGGCAATGGCGGTCGCTTGGGGCACGCCAATCCCGAGCACTGCGCGTGACGTGCACGCGTTGCCGGGACCAACACCGACGAGCACGCCCGCGGCGCCGGTGCGCATGAGGTGCAGTGCGGCCTGATAGTTCGCGCAGCCACCCACGATGACCGGTAACTCGAAGTTGCGAATGAACTTCTTCAGATCGAGAGGTTCGACGGTTTTGGACACGTGCTCGGCCGACACCACGGTGCCTTGAATGACGAGAATGTCAAGACCGGCGTCGAGAATGGTTTTGGCCATCCAGGCGGTTCGTGCGGGCGTGACCGACGCCGAGGTCGTGATGCCGGCCGCCTTCATCTCTTTGATGCGCTGGGACACGAGGTCGAGATTGAGTGGCTCGAGGTACATCTGCTGCATCCGGGCAGTCGCCTTGTCGTCGTCGAGTTCGCGAATCTCGTCAAAGAGCGGCACCGGGTCTTCGTATCGCGTCCACAGGCCCTCGAGATTGAGTACGCCGAGGCCGCCGAGACGACCCAGTGCGATGGCGGTGGCGGGCGACATGGCCCCGTCCATCGCCGAACCGAGGACGGGCAGTTCGAACTTGTAGGCGTCAATCTGCCACGAAATGTCAACGTCTTCAGGATCACGGGTCCGGCGCGAAGGAACAATGGCAATGTCATCGAAGCCGTAAGCCTGCCTCGCGGATTTGTAGATGCCAATTTCTACTTCTGCCATTTCGTCCTCCGCCTAGGAAATTCGAACCCAAAACCGCGAATCCATTAGGAACATTCTACTGGAAGGACCTACAGCCAAACTCGGTTCGCTTCGGGCCACGCCACGCCGGTGACCGCACACAGCAACTCGGTGAGCACGCGAGCGGTGGCCCCCCAGATCAGGTCGCCGGGAACTCGAAAGATGTAAATCGGAAAATAGCCGTCAGCGTCAACGCCGGGCCGATTGTCGCCCCGTCGCCACCGTTCCTCGAGGAACGCGCCGTCCGCCAAAAGATCCGCGAGCGAGACCGTGAACGCCCGCTCGACTTCCGCGGGGTCGATCACCATGGTGGGGCGAGCGCGCAACACTCCAATGACCGGCCAGATCGCCGAACCCGACGCGAACGTGACGATCGGACTGAGCCAGCCCACCACCTCGACGCCGCTCTCGGGTATACCCACTTCTTCTCGGGCCTCGCGCAGCGCCGTAGCGCTCGGTGTCTCACCCACGTCACTTCGCCCTCCGGGTAGGGCAATTTCCCCGCGGTGATGGCGTAAATCGAATGACCGGCGCGTCAAGACCAGGTGCGTTTCGCCACCTTCTTCGAACAGTGCGACGAGGACCGCCGAGGAGTCGGTCACCGGCTGGCGACGGGCGTCACCGACGGCTTCGATTTCGTCGGTGTCACTGGGCATCGGCGAAATGGACAGATGGCGTGCCGCGATCCTTAATCGCTCCAGCACGAGGTCCAGCGACAGACCGCTGCGCTCGGATAATGGAAGGGTCGACCACGGCGACGGGCCGCCCGGCAATATCTCTGCCGGATCGGGGAGCGTTTGGGGGTACACGTGTCCTTCGAAGCGTGCCGGCCACCGCGGATTACGTGCCATTCTGAATTCCCCCTACGCTGAGAGAGCACAAATCGTTCACATCGCATTTTATTCAATCACCCTCTTGCGCCCATTTCAGGAGAATTCGTCGCTATGAAGTCACTCGCTCGACTCAGTTTTCGCCGTCGCTGGATCGTCCTCGCTCTGTGGATCGTCCTCTTTCTCGGTATTAATGTCGCCGCCTCCTCACTGGGCTCGGCGTACAGCAACTCGTTCTCCCTGCCGGGCACCAACTCCACCCACGCACTCGCCCTGCTGCAGTCGGGCTTTCAGAGCAAGGCCGGCGACGTCGACCAGGTGGTCTTTCAGGCAACCTCAGGAACTATCGCGAGTCACCAACAACAGATTGACAGTGTTGTGGCGAAGATCAGCAAGTTGCCCGACGTAGCGAACGTCGTGTCGCCGTTCACCGGAGGGACGTTCCAGATCAGTAAGGACGGCACGATCGCCTACGCGGTCGTGTACTTCGCCAAGACCGCCAACAAATTAACGAATGCCCACATCAAGGCGGTCGAGACGGTCGGCGCGACGGCGCGATCGAGTTCGCTGAACGTCCAGTTCGGCGGCGACGCGTTCGGTCAACTCGACTCACCTAAAGGGAGCCCCGGCGAAATCTTCGGTCTGCTCGCCACCGCGATTGTGTTGATCCTGGCCTTCGGGTCATTCTTCGCAATGCTCTTGCCACTCGGCGTCGCGCTTTTCGCACTCGGCATCGCGACCGCAACGACGACGCTACTGAGCCATTGGCTCAGCATTGCCCAGTTCGCTCCGATCCTCGGGTCCCTCATTGGGCTAGGAGTTGGTATTGATTACGCCCTGTTCATCGTCACTCGAAGTCGACAGGCGTTGAAACGTGGCATGAGCGTAGAAGATTCGATCATCACCTCCATTGATACGTCGGGTCGCGCGGTGCTCTTCGCCGGTACCACGGTGTGCATTGCGCTCCTCGGCATGCTGGTGCTTCGTCTGTCGTTCTTAAACGGTGTGGCGATCTCGGCGTCACTGACCGTGTTAATTACCATGTTCGCGTCGCTCACGTTGCTGCCGTCGCTACTTGGATTTCAGAAGCATCACGTGCTCAGTCGCAAAGAGCGCCGCGCGCTCAAAGAGCACGGTTCCGAGCCTTTAATCATCGCCACCGCGTGGCAGCGATGGGCCGACTTCGTCTCGCGCCGACCAAAGTTGCTCTCGCTGGCGGCGCTCGTTGCTATTGCGGCACTCTCCATTCCCTTCTTCTCACTCCACCTCGGCAGCTCGGACCAGGGATCAAATCCGGCGAGCACCACCACGCGCCAGGCCTACGACCTCCTCGCGAAGGGGTTCGGGCCGGGTTTCAATGGTCCATTACAGGTCGTCGGGGTCATTCATAACGCGGCCGATCAGCAGGCAATGGTCACCCTCGACCAGACCCTCAATGGCAAGCCCGATATCGCGCTCGTCGCT
>JBBQGY010000054.1:0-10035 GCA_038323435.1 Acidimicrobiales bacterium | reverse complement strand
CGTCGATGGCGCGAATGTCCGTGCGCGCCATAATGAGGAAATTGGCGTCACGTCGGGCGGTTGTCGCCGCGTGGATGCGCTGAACGGCCACTGTCTCGTCCACGACCCGTTTGCCGTCGAGGTGTCCGCATCGCTTGGGATTGACTTGATCTTCTATGTGGAGTCCGGCGACGCCGGCGTCCTCGAGAATGTGAACCGTACGCGCGACGTTCATTGGTTCACCGAACCCGGTGTCGGCGTCGACCAGCGTGGGCAGATCGGTCACCCGAGCGATCTGACCACTTCGTGTCGCGACTTCACTCAACGTAGTGAGTCCAATATCGGGCAGTCCGAGGTCGGCCGCGAGCACCGCACCCGACACGTAGACACCGTCGAAGGCTTCGCGTTCAATCAATTTCGCCGAAAGAGGATTAAATGCACCGGGGAAAATGAGGAGGTCGCCCGTCGCCAGGCGCCGACGCATCGCGTCGCGTTTGGCTGCTGGTGTCACCGTTGAATGCAGCATTAAAAGATTCCTTTCGTCGACGTTGACGAGTCGAGCAGTCCGTCACGCGCGGTGATGTTGAGTTGGCCAATATCGTCGGCACCTAATGTCGGTAGGCGCTGGATGACGTCCAAGAATCGCTCAATCTCACGGTCCTCGAGCACGTCGACGGTGAGGGACCGGAACTTTTGAACGTACTGTTCGCGCCCGAATGGCCGCGCACCGAGTGGATGCGCGTCGGGCAAGGCAATCTCCTCGACCACGGTGCGGCCGTTAATCAGTGTTATTTCGACCCGTCCACCAAACGCCTTTTCTTTGGGATCGGTGGAGAGGTACCGGCGAGACCACTCGAGATCCTCCTGCGTGGTGACCTTATGCCACAACGCCACGGTGTCAGGACGAGTAGCGCGCGCCCTCGTGTAGGAATCAACGTGATGCCACCTCCCGTCTTGCAATGCGACGGCGAAGATGTACGGAATCGAATGATCAAGGGTCTCGCGCGAGGCCATGGGGTCATACTTCTGGGGATCGTTCGCACCCGATCCAATCACGTGGTGCGTGTGGTACGACGAATAGATGACGACCTTTTCAATGGCTGCTCCGTCGCTCAGTTCGGGCCGTTCGCGGTGCAACCGGCGCGCGAGATCAATCCACGCCTGCGCCTGATATTCGGCGGAATGTTCCTTCGTGTAGGAATCGAGAATTGCCAACTTCGCCTCTCCGCTCGCCGGCAGCGACACCGTGTACTTCCCCGTCGGTCCATCGAGGAGCCACGCGATGACGCCGTCTTCACCTTCGTAGATCGGCGTCGGGGACGTCTGTCCGCGCATGGCACGATCGACCGCTTCAATGGCGACCTTGCCCGCGAAGGCGGGGGCGTACGCCTTCCACGTCGAGATCTCACCCTTGCGTGATTGACGCGTCGCGGTGGTCGTGTGCAGCGCCTGGCCAATCGCTTGAAAGATCGTGGCCTGGTCGAGGCCGAGCAGCGTGCCGAGTCCGGCGGCGACACTCGGCCCGAGGTGCGCGACGTGGTCGATTCGATGCTTGTGCAAACTGACGTCGCGCACTAAGGCAATCTGTATTTCGTAGGCCGTCGCCACGGCACGGATAATGTCGCGACCCGAAAGAGTGAATCGCGGCGCCACGTGTTGGGCGACCGCCACGATAGGCGCAATGTTGTCGCCGGGATGGGAGTATTCGGCCGCGAGGAACGTGTCGTGAAAGTCGAGTTCGCGTACGGCCACGCCGTTGGCCCAGGCCGCCCACTCCGGCGAGACGCGTACGTCGCTACGTTCGCCCACCACCGTGCTGCCGGGCGAGGCGCGGTGCGCCAGCGCCTGATGGCGTGCGGCGACCGCGGGACTGCGCATGATCGACGCGGCGGCGACTGACGCATTGTCAATGATGCGATTGATCACCATTTCGGTGACCTCGACGGTGACTTCGACGGGATCAATCGCGACGCCCGCGAGTTTCCACGCTAATTGATCCTCGCGGTCCAGATACTCATCACTCGTAAACGTGCGAACGACGTGATCAATCACGACGTACCTCTCCCCAACCCGCCTGAACGATTTGCGTCGTTCACGGGATGCGCTTGGTGATCGCGAGACTGGCCCGCTTCAATTCGACGATGGCCCACTCGACCTTGTCGTGAGCGAGTTCTTCGGCCAGGAAGGAAATCTGCAACGACGCGACAACGTCGTTGTCGCGTCCAAATACCGGTACCGCGACCGAGGCCGCGCCCAGTTCACGCTGATTGAATCCGTAGACGTAGCCCTGTTCGCGAATCACTTGGAGACTTTCGACGAACTCATGGCGCGTCACCACTTCAC
Source organism: Acidimicrobiales bacterium (assembly GCA_038323435.1). Classification (GTDB taxonomy): domain Bacteria; phylum Actinomycetota; class Acidimicrobiia; order Acidimicrobiales; family RAAP-2; genus RAAP-2. Next base: position 7,713 of record JBBQGY010000054.1, on the reverse strand, counting down.
CCGACGCCAGTCGAATTTCAGGTACGGCGTCGAGGAGTGCGTGCAATTCGTCGGGCTTCAGCGCGGCCGCTAAGATCCTGGCCCCGCCAAGGTGCAGCGGCATTGGTTCGCCGATCGGCAACGCATAACGCAGTGCCGGAAGACCTTCGATTCGACTGATCATGACTTGGGAAAGATTCACCCGCACCGAGAGCGACGACGTCCAACCACTCTGGGTCGTGAGTTCTTGCATAATCGGCAGCGCAATCTGGCTGATGTTATTGGTCACGAGAAAGGTGTAGGAGTTCAGAAACGACATGATGCCCATGGAGTAGCCCTGACCCTCCTGGGCCACGTAACCCTGTTCGACGAGCACGTTGAGGATGCGCTGAGTGGTGGCGAGATGAAGGCGCGATTCGCGAGCAATGTCCGATAGTCGAAGCGGTACGCGGCGTTCGCGAATGATCGCGAGAATCGCGAACGCCCGCTCGAGCGAGCGCATCGTGCTCGCGGTCTGTTTGACGCCGACGTCAGACACTGGCTTCGACTCGATTTCCACGTTCGCGCCACCCTACGGATCGGGCACGCACCTCGTTGCACTTTCCGCGATAGGACTTCGACAGCACTCGACGTCCGACCGAACAATTACGCGCGCGTCGCGACCAAAGAGCGAAGGGGTTCTTAGGCCGTACCATCGCGCTGGTCCTTCTTCAAATTGAGCGCGGTGCGCACCGGCGACTCGATGGGCGCGGCCCAGGGCGAACGGGCACCTTCGTACGCGCGAGCGCCCACCCGAAAATGTTGCGCCTGCTCTTCGGTCTCGATGAACGGCAAGTCCATGGGGTAGAGGTCCTCACCGCGGGGTCGTGGTCCGGCCTTCGCCACGTGTCCGTAGAGGGGGTGACCGACGACTTCTTCGGCGAGCAACGACGCCTCGATGAGAGCGGCCAGATTAATGCCGGTGGGGACTCCGAGTTCGTTCAGAAGGTCCACCAAATCTTCGGTGGGGATCATTCTCGTCATACGACCGTGCCCGCCGTAGGGGCATCCCCCCATTCCCCCAATCGACGTGTCGAGGGTGAGCGTGTCGGTACCGTCGAGCACGCGCAGCGCTTCGAACGCCGACAGCAACGCCGTGCCGCGCGCGTCGTGCAAGTGCAGGTGGAACTTGTTGATGGCTGGCCAGCGATCCTTGATCGCACGAAGTTGCGATCCGACCTGATCGGGCACGTTCCACGCCATGGGGTCACCCATCCATACCCGATCGACCGTCACGCCGGCTTTCGTCCAGAGTTCGTGCTGTCGCTCGAGCATGGCCATTCGAGACTCCTCGTCGAACGGTCCCAGCCAGTTCGATCCCCACGCGGCGTTGATCGCGATGCCCGTGGTCGTCGCCCCCTCGGCCACGGCGCGGGCAATGACGTCGGGCCACGCATCGATTTCCTCCTGCTGGGACCGGTTGGTGTTGCGACGAACGAAGACGTCACAGAGATGGACGAAGGTGCGCGGGAACTCCGTCGATTCGCTGAGTGGCGGCATGAATTCACCCATACGCTCGCGGCCAACGTTGTTGAGCGCAAGGGCCGTGTACTTGACACCGTCGGCGGGCGTAAAACGTTTCACGACTTCGTCGACGCTGTCCATTTGCGGCGTCCACTTCGGACTCACGAACGAACCCACGACAATCGTGTGCAGGCCAGTAGTGGACAACGCGTCGAGGAGGCGCAGCTTGTCGTCCACGGTAATGGACGCGCTTTCAATCTGCATGCCTTCGCGCATCCCCTCTTCGATGATTTCAACCTTCGGATACGCCATTGCTCTCCCCTACTTCTAGGTCCCTCACACGGGTTCGACTCGCCACGTCACACGGCCTCGTGCGCGCGCAGTGACTCAATCTGTTCGCGCGTGTAGCCGAGTTCGCCGAGAATCACGTCGGTATGTTCACCGAGTTTCGGCGGCGGCGCGGTGGGCGCCAGGCTCCGTCCGTCGACGTGGACGCCGCTACCAAGGACGGTGACCGTGCGACGATCGGGCAGTCCGACTTCAACTTCGTGCAACAGTTCGCGTCCGCGAACCTGCTCTTGGCTGAGGGCCTCTTCCAGGGTCAAGACGCGTCCGGCAGGCACACTCACTTCCGCGAAGCGTTCCTCCCACTCGTCGGCACGGCGCGAGCGAAGCGCCTCTTCGAGCTCAATGGTCAGCTCAGCGCGATGTTGTTTACGATCGATGCGGGTGATGAAGCGAGGATCAGTGATGAGATCGAGACGATCGCACACTTCGCAGACGGACTCGAACTGCTTTTGCGAATTGGCCGCGATATTCAGCAGTCCGTCACCGGTACGAAACGTCCCCGACGGCGACGAGGCCGCGTTGTCGTTGCCAAATCGTTCGGCGATCCGTCCCGCGATGAGGTGCTCGGAGACGACCCAACCCATCGCGGTGAGAGCGGTCTCGAGCATCGACACGTCGAGAAAGCAGCCCACGTCGTCGTGTGCGCGCCTGGTGAGCGCCGCACAGATGGCCATCGCGGCGGCGAAGCCGCCGAGCGTGTCGCACACGGGGAAACCAACGCGCAGCGGGCCACTCGAGGGCAGACCAGTGACGTCCGACATTCCCGCGAGCCCCTGGATGATCTGGTCGTAGGCCGGGCGACCGGCGAGCGGGCCGGTTTGACCAAAGCCCGACACGGCGCAGTAGATCAGGCGGGGATTGACCTCGTGGATCCGTTCCCACGGATAGCCCAGACGCTCGAGGACTCCGGGACGCATATTCTCCAACAGCACGTCCGACGCGACGAGCAGTCGTTCGAAGACTTCGCGACCGTTCGCGTTCTTCAAGTTGATGGTCATGGACCTCTTGCCGGCGTTTTGAGCGAGGAACGACGCGCCCATCGCGGCGTCAGTCAGCGTCGGGTCGTCGCCGATCTCTCGGGCCAGGTCACCAGTTCCGGGGATCTCCAACTTGGTCACGTTGGCGCCCAACAGACTCAACTGGTAGGCCGCGAACGGACCGGCGAGGATCGTCGTCAGGTCGAGCACCCGCACGCCCTTCAGCAACTCTGGCACAATTCGGTCCTCACATGAATGTCTGGCGACGAGCCAAACGCGTCTTCAATCGGCCACCTCGTCGTGGCGAACAGCGCGACCTTCCCCTCGCGGAGAGATCCCCTTAACGGCTCCTTGTGGTGGGCGGAGGCGCCGCCACCGCCCGCCACAAGGTCGTTAGTTCACGTACGTGCGGGGATTGTTACTTCTCTTTGGCGACAACGGCGGCCAACTGGGCGGACGTGACGTACGCCTTTTGGACGTTGTTCAAACTCGAGTCAAAGCCCAATATCTGGAAGCCCGAGAAGACGTTGTGGAACTGGTTGAAGTTGTCATTTCCAGCCGCTCCTTCGTAGTTGATCTTCTTGTGCGCTTTGAGCAGTGCCACGCACGTCTTGTACGTCTGGCATTTCGTGCCCGGAGGGTTCGAGACCTTGACCACATCGTTAACCCACAACTTGGGGTTGGTCGAGCGCGCCATTGTCATCGCGAGCGACGCGATCACAATGGAGTCGTAGAACGCAAACGTGGTCGGCAGAATTGACGTCGTGCGCCACTTCTGCTGGTAGTCAACGAGGAAATGGTTGAACGCATTGTCTTTGGACGTCGGAGTCGACGGAAGCGCGGCGTACATGTCGGTCGACGCCGTCGGGCCGAAGGCCTTGGCGTAGGCGCCCTGTGAGGCCGACTGCAAGTCGTCACCGATCCACGGCGTGCTCATGTACCCCAACTGCTGACCGTTAGTGAAGAGGGTCGCAGCCGTCTGGGAGTCCATCGAGTCGAAGATCACCTGTGGCTTGCCGGCGAATGCCTGCGTCAGCTCCGAGCTGTACGACGACTGTCCGGGCGTCAGGGTGATGTTCAGTTGAACCGTTCCTCCGAGTGCTTCGTACGCTGCTTTCAGCGGGGCAATGAAGCCCTGAGAGTTGTCAGAGTTGTCGAAAATGAATGACGCGGTCTTCCAACCCTGGCTAATTGCGTACTGCGCCATGGCGATCGACTCGTTGGAGTCCGACGAGGTAGTACGGAACACGTACTTTTGCCTCATGTTGTCGAGGGTCGTAAGACCACCGATCATGAAGTCCACGACGTTGTTCGGTTGGAACTGGTTGATGACGCCCTCGATGGTCGGCGAGAACGGCCCAGTAATGAACGTCGGGTGGCTGAGCTCCAACTTACGAAACGCCGGAAGGACGTCCACCGCGTCAGCCGCGTCGTCCACGTACGAGCTCTTGAGCTTGTGGCCCAAGACGCCGCCGTTCGAGTTGACCTCATAGATGCCGACTCCCACACCGTGGGTCGCCCAATTCGAGAGCAGCGACTTCGACCCGGTGAATGGAAAGATGCCGCCAACAACGATCGGCGCCTTTTTCATCGGCGCCGCGTTCGCCGTGGCGCTGTTGAAGCCCACCCCGACGAGCGTCGACACCATGGCCATCACGACCATTGATCGGGTACCGCCGATGCGGCCCCATTGCTGTTTAAAGAATTTCATTCGGTACTTCCCCCTTTTTGTTTTTCTCCTGCTACGTGAACGTGGGAATCTCCCACTCCTACGAATTGGTGGCCTCCGCGCGTCCGAGAAAGATCGCGGCCAAGTCGTGCTTGGCGATCTCTTCGCTCGAGCCGTGCATCAAGTTGGTTCCGGCGACAAAGATATGCACAAAATCCGACTCCTTCAGTGCCCGCTCCACGTTCTGTTCCACGACGAGTACGGCCGTGCCGGACGCGGCGATCGTTTTGATCTCGTTCCAGACAATGTCGGTGTACGCCGGCGAGAGTCCCGCAGTCGGTTCGTCGAGGACAATAACGATCGGCTTGACCATCAGCGCACGCGCGATCGCAAGCAGATTCTGTTGGCCGCCTGAGAGGAATCCGGCTTTCTTGTCGCGCGCCTTCTTGAGGTCGGTGAAAATGTCGAGGATCTCCTCCATCCGAGCGCTCGTGTTGCCCTTGGCGGCGAATCCCCCGACTTCTAAGTTCTCGCGCACCGTGAGTCGTGGAAAGACGTTCTCGACCTGGGGCACGTAGACGAGGCCGTTGCGCGGGATCAGGTGACCAGGCATCTTCGTGATGTCGACCTCGTTCACCATGATCCGGCCCTTGGTCGGATGAAGGATCCCGACGAGGGCCTTGGCGAACGTCGATTTACCGGCTCCGTTGGGACCGACGATCGTCGTGATCTGGCCGACGTCGGCGCTTAGAGAGATGTCGTTGATGATCGGCGTGCGACCGTAGCCGGCCGTAACGTTCTCAACTCTGAGTGCTGGCATTGATCACCTCTCCTAAGTAGGCCTTGACGACGTCGGGGTTGGAGCGCAACTCACTGAGGCGGCCCGTCGCCAACGTCTTGCCCTCGGCGAGCACGATGACGTGATCGCAGATCTTTTCGACGACGTTGAGGTTGTGCTCGATCATGAGGATCGTGACCCCCTGGTGCTTCAGGTCCATGATGTACCCGCCGATCCGCTCGATGAGGACGGGGTTGACGCCGGCCATTGGCTCGTCGAGCAAGAAAACGGTGGGCGCCGCCATCACGCCCCGACTGATTTCGAGCAACTTCTTCTGACCACCGGAGAGCTCGCGAGCGCGGCTGTCGCGCAGTTCGTAGAGGCCGTAGGTGTCAAGAATCTCGAGGGCCCGTTCGATATTCTGCTTCTCTTCTATCTTCCACTTTCCAGGGCGAAAGTAAATGTTTATGAGTGACTCACCGGCCTGGTGCTTGGGCGCGACGAGAAGGTTCTCAAGCACGGTCAGGTCCCCGAGCTCGCGTGAGAGCTGAAATGTACGCATCAGGCCGAGACGAGCGATTTTGTAGCTCTCCCAATTGGTGACGTCCTGATTACCGATATACATCGAACCGGTATCGGACTTCATGGCCCCCGAGAGGATGTTGACGACGGTGGTCTTGCCGGCACCGTTGGGGCCAATGAGGGCCGTAATCTGGCCCTTGGGCACGTCGAACGTCGCGCCGTTCACGGCCTTCACGCCGAGAAACGACTTGTGGATGTCCCTGCAACCAAGGACCATTTCTTCGGTCGACGTCGACGACGACGTCGCGCTCGTGGTCATGAGACGCCTTGTCCTTCTGTGGTCGGTGCCGACACAGCGCCCACGGTCACGTCCGAAGAGAGCGGGGCGACCGGTGGTCCTTCACCGAGCGACATACCCGGCAGCAGTAGCGACGTCTTTCGAGGTCGCTCGGGCACGATGCCCTGGGGACGGAACCAGAGGAACACCATCAGCAGTGCGCCAATGACCATTGCGTCGATGTACTCAATAAGCCCGGGATGGCCCGGAATCGCGGGGAGGAACGCCGGCAGGTGGACGAGCAAAGTTTCAACGACCAGCGAGCCCACTAATAGACCGATGTTGTTACCAACGCCACCGTCGATGATGACCGCGAAGACAACGAACGTCTCGCCGGGCAGCCACGCCGATGGGTTGAACGATCCACCGAACTGGATGATGAGTCCCCCGCCAACGCCCGCGTAGAACGAGCCAATGAGCATGGACGTCAGTTGGTAGCGAAAGACGCCTTTACCGAGCGCGGACGCCACGCCCGGGTCGTCGCGAATCGCCCGAAAGGTGCGACCAAGCGGCGAGCGGGTAACGCGACTCATGACCCACCACAGGATCGCCGCGACGAGCCCCGACACGACAGCGAAGAAGGGAACAAATCCGTTCGTCGAAAGGTGGAAGAAGTGGGCCAACGGCTCAGGAACGTTGTAGAGACCGTCGGCGCCGTTGAAGAGCGGCACGAAGTTGTTACAGATGTCGTAGAGAACGAGTGATAACGAGATGAGGACCATCGCCAGGTAGTCGGTGCGCAGGCGGCGAAGCGAGATCAACGCCACGAGGAACGCGAGCAGCATCGCCGCGACGCCGCCCAGGAGCAGATTGATCGGGAACGGCAGGGAGAGTCCGAGGATGTAGTGCTGACCCGAGCCGGCCGAATCGGGCATGCTCGTCGCGCCGGTTACGTAGGCACCGATGGCCACGAACCCAATATAAGCGAAGTTGAGGATGCCCGTCTCGCCGTACTGGATGTTGAGCCCCATCGCGAGAATGAAGTAGTCGAACAAGAAGAACACGAGGGTGAAGACGTAGTACCAGAATGCCGACATGGCTAAGCCTTTCCGGGCCGCGCGAATAGGCCGCTCGGCCTGAACAGCAGCGTCAATATCAAGATGATGAAGGCGACGTCCAGTTTGTAGGCCGGATTCATGAACGCCGCCGAGACCTCCGTCGAGAGACCAATCAAGACCGCTCCGGCCATTGCCCCGTAGATACTTCCGACACCACCGACGATGACCGCGGCGAAAATCACGAAGAGAAAGAGTTCGCCCGCGGCCGGTGTGAGGTTGCCCTCGGAGATGCCGAGAACTGTGCCGGCGAGCCCGGCGAAGCTGCCCGACATAAACCACGTAATGGTGGTGATCCGCTTGGTGTCAATGCCACTCGTCATCGCGAGCGTGGTGTTATCGGACATCGCCCTCATGGACTTGCCGAGGCGCGTTGTCTTCAACATCAAATGCACGCCCGCCATCATCACAATCGCGATCCCCATAATGATCAGTTGATTCTTCGTCAAGAGGAATGGCCCAATGTGTAAGACCTGCTCGATCTTCATGTTGTACGAGCGGATGTTCGCCCCCCAAATTGCCGACGTCATATTAAGAAGGATCAA
>JBBQGY010000053.1:0-10087 GCA_038323435.1 Acidimicrobiales bacterium | reverse complement strand
GAGCGAGGCATCGGAACGTTCAACAATGGTGCCCGGCTCGCAGGCGTCAAAACTCGGCCAACCGCATCCGGAGTCGAACTTTTGTTCACTCGTAAAGAGGCGCTGTCCACACCCGCCACAGCTGAAGACGCCGTCCGCGTCGACGCTCAGTAACGAGCCCGTAAATGGCGGCTCGGTGGTCGCTTGGCGCAGCACCGCGTAGCGATCGGGCGTCAGTCTCTCGCGCCACTCGTCGTCGGTCTTTTCAATGTCGTACGCCATGGTGTCAATGTACCGGTCGTCGATCAATCAACGAACAACTACAGGAAGTGCGGGCGAGGCGCTTCAGGCAACACCCGGGCGAACTCGGGCTTATCGTCCAGCAGGCGGCTGAACGCGCCGGCGATCCCTTCGGGGTCGAGCCCTATTTCTGCCAATAACGCATCTGGTCGGTGATGTTCGAGGTACGCCCGCGGCACCCCGAGAATGCGCGTTGACGGAAATTGACTCGACAGATCCTGGGCCCGTCCACGAATTGCGGACACCATCAACGTTCCCGCGCCACCGTGGCGAGTACCGTCTTCCACGGTAATTACTCGTTCGTGGGTGAGTGCGTCATCAATCATCGCGGGGTCGGGGGGCAGCACCCGCACGTCGTAGAGCGTGATCCGAGATGCCTGGTCTCCCAGGAGCGCCAGAGCCGCGTACGCGGCCGGTGCCATTTTTCCGACGGCCAGTACACAGAGCGAGCCGTCGCCACGAACGATTTCACGGGCCTCGAGTCCGTCACCCACGCCACCGTCGAATGGTTTGGGAAGCGTCTTTGGGAACCTAATAGCGGTGGGCGAACTCATCGAAATTGCCGTCGCCAACATTCCGGGGATCTCTTCGGCGGTCGAGGGCGCAAAGATCGTCATGTTGGGTATGGCCAGGCACAACGCGATGTCCAGCACGCCGTGGTGACTTGGTCCGTCGTCGCCGGTAATGCCGGCACGATCAAAGACGAATACCACCGGCAGATCAAGCAGTCCCACGTCGAGGTGGGCTTGGTCGAACGCGCGAGAAAAGAACGTTGAGTAGACAGCGACGACCGGTTTTAGTCCGCCCATGGCCATGCCAGCCGCGGCCGTGACGGCGTGCTGTTCCGCGATGCCCACATCGAAGAATCGAGAGGGAAAGCGTTCTTGGAAGTTGAGCAGGCCCGTCGGGCCCGCCATCGCCGCGGTGATCGCAACGATACGATCGTCGGCGCTCGCGAGCGCAACCAGCGAGTCAGAGAACGATTGACCGAACGACTGGGGTGCCACGGCTTCATTGTCGAGGCGAGGGGGAAGTTTATAGTCGTGCATTTTCAGGTCGTCATTCGTTGCCGGTGCGTAGCCACGACCCTTTTGAGTGAGGACGTGAACAATGATCGGCCCGTCCCAGTTCGACGCGCTCTTTAAGGTCGTCTCGAGCAACTCAATGTTGTGCCCGTCGATGGGCCCGATGTAGCGCACGCCCAGGGTCTCAAAGAACGTGTGGGGCGTAACCATTTCACGAACGACTGAAGTAAAGGCATCGATGCCGCGATAGGCTTCCTTGCCGACACGCGGCAGGTGGGGCACCGTTGAGCGCATGCGATCGCGCAGCGTCAAATAGGTCTTGTTGAGTCGAAGTGACGTCAGCGACTCCGAGAGCTTCGAAACGGTTGGTGCGTAACTACGCCCGTTGTCGTTAAGCACAATCACGACTCGTTGCCCCGAATGACCCAGGTTGTTGAGGGCTTCGTAGGCCATGCCACCGGTGAGCGATCCGTCGCCCACTACGGCGACCACGTGACGTTGCCCACCGTGGCCCACCAGTTCTTTTCGCAGCTCGAGCGCGACGGAAAGCCCGTGGGCGTAGGAAAGGGCGGTCGACGCGTGACTGGACTCGATCCAGTCGTGTTCGCTTTCGGAGCGATTGGGATAACCCGATAAACCACCGCGCTCTCGCAGGTGTTTAAAGCCGTAACGCCGGCCAGTGAGCAATTTGTGCACGTACGTCTGGTGCCCGGTGTCCCACAGAATGATGTCGTTCGGTGACTCAAAGACGCGGTGCAACGCCAGAGTGAGTTCTACGACACCGAGATTCGATCCGAGATGTCCGCCAGTAGTCGTCACGGTTTGGATGATGAAGCCGCGAATTTCCCCACTGAGATCGTTCAATTCGTCGTACGAAAGTCCGCGTAAGTCTGTGGGCGATTCGATCGACGGGAGAATCATTCGACCAGCCTACCGGCGCGATACCGAAGTGCCGTCTGCGACAAATCGATCGTCCGGTACGCTCGGCACCATGACATCAACCCTCGTCGAACCGGAAGTTCTCCAACGCGTTTTAGGCGATGCCATGGGTCGTGGTGCCGAGTTCGCCGAAGTATTTGTCGAAGATCGCACGACGTCGTCGGCCATTCTCGATCAACGCCGAGTGGAGGAACTGAGCTCGGGGCGCGATCGTGGAGCGGGAATTCGCGTGGTGGTCGGCGACACGACGGGTTTTGCGCACACCGCGGATCTCTCGGAGCAGGGACTGTTGGCGGCAGCCCAGGCTGCGGCGGCGGTTGCGAGAAGCGGCGGTGGCGGCGTTCGCACCGTGGCACTCGGAGAATCCACGAACTACCCGACGCTCGCCAGTATCTTGCCCGGTGACGTCGAGAAGGCCCGAAAAATTGAGATGCTGCTCCACGCCGATGACGTGGCGCGTTCCGAGGGATCATCGATCAGCCAAGTTCAGGTCGGTCTGGGCGATTCGTCGCGCCGATTCGTCGTCGCAAACTCCGAGGGAGTCTTCGCGAGCGATCATCAGGTTCGCACCCGATTCAATGTGTCCTGCGTCGCGTCCGGCGACACTGGGATGCAGACTGGTTATCGACCAATCGCCGGCACCCGCGGATTTGAGCTGCTGACACCTGACGCGATCGCCGACGCCGCACGCGGAGCGGCGCGCCAGGCGATCACCAAGCTCGATGCGCGACCCGCACCATCGGGCGATCTCCCCGTCGTCCTGGCGGGAGGTTCGGGGGGCATTCTCTTTCATGAAGCGTGCGGCCACGGACTTGAGGCGGACGCGATTTTGAAGCAATCATCGGTCTTCGCCGGCAAGGTCGGCCAGCAGGTGGCGAGTCCGCTCGTCACCCTGGTCGATGACGGCACGGTTCGGGGCGAGTGGGGCTACCTCGCGATCGACGACGAGGGTCACCCGAGCGGTCGCAACGTCTTGATCGAAAACGGAGTGCTGACTGACTACATGTGGGACTACCTGCGAGCGAGAAAGGAAGGTCGTGCATCGTCGGGTAACGGACGGCGCCAGAGTTACCAGCACTTGCCAATGGTGCGAATGACGAATACCTATCTTCTCGAAGGCGACTCCAGCGCCGACGAGATAATTGCGCAGACGCCGTACGGCGTGTACGTCGCCCAGCTCGGCGGGGGACAAGTCAATACCGCGACCGGAGACTTCGTTTTTGGGATGACCGCGGCGTTCCTCATTGAGAACGGCCAGATCACCGCGCCCCTGCGCGATTGCAATTTGATTGGCAACGGACCAGAAATTCTTCAGCGCGTCGACGCCGTCGCCAACGACTTCTCGATGACGCCGGGCACGTGCGGTAAGGACGGACAGAGCGTGCCGGTCGGCACCGGTCAAGCAACGATGCGACTCACTGGCGTCACAATCGGGGGAGCGGCGTAATGACTAACTTGCTGACGATGGCTGAGAAGGTGTTGGAGTCGGCGAAGGGCGATGAGCAGATCGAGGTTTACCTCTCGCGCGGCGTTGACACCGAAGTGCGCGCCTATCAAGGTGAAATTGAAAATCTCGCCACCGCCGCATCAGCGGGAGTAGGCATTCGTGTATTGCACGACGGTGCGAGTGGGGCACAAGTGGGAACGGCGTGGGCGGGATCGTTGGATGACGACGCCATTACCGACGCTCTGCGCGAAGCTCGCGACAATGTGCGTTTTGCCACCGAGGATGAGTTCATCGCCTTCGCTCGTCCCGATGGCGTCGCGCCAGTGACATTGGATCTCAGTGACGACTCGGTAACGTTGACGCCCCTGAACGACAAGATCGCCATGGCCATTGAACTTGAGCGGATGGTTCGATCGGGCGACACGAGAATTCGCCAGGTCGATTCCGCGGACTATTCGGACTACGTCGCTGAGGCCGCCATCCTTTCGACGACGGGGATTCGAGCCACCTACGCCAAGACCGGCGCCTATCTTTCCGTTGAAGCGATCGCGAACGACGGGGCCGACGATCAGACCGGCTGGGGCCTCTCCGCCGGGCGCGCCCCCCGAGATCTCGACATCACGGCGGCCGCGAAAGACGCCATCCGGCGCGCCACGCGAATGCTCGGCGCGGTTAAGCCGGCGTCAATGAAGTGCACCGCAGTGTTCGATCCACGAAGCGCCGCCACGTTGTTGTCAATCATTGGTGGTGCGTGCAGCGGCGAGGCAGTCGTGCGCGGGCGCTCGTTTTTCGCTAACCGTATTGGCGAGATGGTCGGATCGCCACTCCTCACGTTGCTCGACGATCCCACCGATCCCCGCCACTTTTCAGCGAGTGCGTTCGATGGCGAAGGTCTGGCCTGTCGTCGCAACGTCATGATTGAATCGGGCCGACTCGACGCGTTCGTCTACGACACGGTCTCGGCGCGTCGAGCAGGCACCGCCTCCACGGGGAGCGCGATTCGCGGTGGTATCGCGGGTTCACCGTCAGCCGGTTGCCGTGCACTCCAGTTACTACCCGGTGACATCGATCAAGCCGAGATTCTGCGTCGCGTGGGTAACGGTATCTACGTCGAATCGATTATGGGAGTGCACTCCGGTGTCAACCCTATTTCGGGCGACTTTTCGGTGGGCGTGACCGGTCTCATGATTCGTGAAGGTCAACTGGCCGAACCGGTGCGAGAGATTACGGTGGCGTCAACACTGCAGCGGATGCTGCTCGACGTTATTCACGTTGGTAACGACGTGGAGTGGCTGCCCGGAAGTGCGTCGGGCCAGTCAATTGCGATCGAGGGGATCGCAGTATCGGGCTCTTAATCTTTGGTCGGCGCGGGAACGCTGGCGACAGGTGCAGCCGCTGGCGACGGTGACGAAGTTGACTCCGTGGTCGCCGACGCGGGAGTGGAGGACGGCGCCGGTGTCGTTGATTTGGTGGTGCCGCGACTGTCATTCTTGTAAAAGCCGCTGCCCTTAAAGACAATTCCCACGGCCGAAAAGACCTTGCGCAACTCGCCGCCACACAGTTCGCACGTGGTGAGTGCGCGGTCGTTGAATTTCTGGACCGCTTCTACGCGCTCGTGGCACGACTGGCACTCGTATTCGTAGGTCGGCATCTAGTAACTCCCGTATTGCCCGCTGGATGTTCCAGTTTACCTGCCGCTTTCATTGCTTCGTCCGTGGCGTCGGTAGCATTACGCGGTGGACGACTTCCACCAACTTCGTAGGCCATCGAGTGGAGGCGCCTTTCCACGCGATCTAGGGCCATCTGAGATCTCGGCCCGACGCGCCCTGGCCCGATGTCGAATCAACATGCTGGCGACGACGACCGCGGCGGTAGCGGCCAACGCAGTGAACAAGGGAGACGTCTTGGCGACGGCTCGTGTCGCGGGGATTCAGGCCGCGAAGCAGGCCGCCTCGTTACTGCCAATGTCGCACCCGGTGCTGGTGGGCAACGTGCACGTCAACTTCATGGTTGCCGACACTCATATTGACGTTGAGGCCAGCGTTGACACCGTCGACCGTACGGGGGTCGAGATGGAGGCACTTATGGCGGTGACTTTGGCGGCCCTCACGATCTACGACATGTGTAAATCGATCGACCGCACGATGACGATTGAAGACGTCGCCATCTGGGAGAAGGTCGGCGGACGCTCGGGAACGTGGCGACGCGAAGAATCGGCGGCTGGAGAAAACGGGGCACGTGCACCCGAACCGGCCGAGCAGTAATTCGCGCCGGAGACGTGGTGGCGACCGGTACCCTCGGGGAAACGTCAAGGGGAGATCGATGAGCAGTATTCGTGGTGGGGTAGAGCAGAGCCGAGAGCGACTGATCGCGCTCGTGTTGTTACTCCAGCGCGCGTGGCAGTACGGCGCCGTGACCCAAGAACAGATTGTTCGCGAACTCAAGATTGACGAGTACCCGGCGTCGGCCACGGGCCCGCGAAAGGTCCTGGCCTACGAGGGCAACGAAGGGGCGGTGCGCCAGAAGTTCGAACGGGACAAAGCACGCATCCGCGAGTTGGGTTTTGAGATTGACACCGAAGTGAACGACGACGCGAGCGTTGGTTACAAGATTGACCCAACCAGCGGGTACGCCCCGCTCATCTATTTCACTCCTTCAGAGGAACGAGTCGTTAAATTGGCGCTGCGCCTCTGTGGATTTGGTGGATCAGGCGCCTTCAGTGTTTTTAACGAAGTCCCCGCAAGTGACGGCGGCCTCGAATCATCGATGTACTACACCCCGGTGGTGCGCGCTCTGCACTTGCGCCGTGCGCTGACCTTCGATTACCAATCGGGTGTGAACAAACCCCGAATGGTCGAGCCGCTGCTCATTGGCGTCTTCAACGGTGCGTCGTACCTTATTGCCAAGGTGAAGGGCGCCGACGAAATTAAGGGCTATCGATTCAGTCGCATGACGTCGATGCCCGTGGTACTGCCCGATCGATATGAACCAGACGAGAGTATGGTGCAGGTCGCTCGGGCGTGGCGTCCGGAGTTCTCCAAGTCACCAACACCGCTCGATCTGGTGGTGACCACCAACGAGAATTACGCCGACTTACTCGTTCGCCAGTACCCCGGTGCCCTGGCAGCGAATAAGAAGGACGGCAAGGTCGAGGTCGGTTTAAGTTTTGACAGTCCACGCGCCGCGCTCCGGTTCATTCTCGACGCCGCCGACCGTGTTCGTTTGGAGTCGCCGAAGTCGCTGAAGAACGAGTTGGCCGCGTGGCTGAAGAACGTGAATCGAACAAACGGTGCTCACTTCGACGAAATGAAGTTTGACGGAGCCACGACCAATGACGTACTCGGACAAACGTTGCAGTTACTGCACGCCGTGTACGTCGCCGACGACGGCCTACGTATCAGCGAACTGGCGACTCGATTCTCGCTCGCTCCGAGCCACGTTCGCCTGATTATGGACCGGCTCGTTTCGCTCGAGCCGATGGTTGGTTCGACCGACGGCTCGGGAGCGTTCCCGGCGCACGTCATCAAGGACTGTGACGACTGGGACGACGAGGCGAACGACGATTCCACCTACCGCGCGGACTTCAGTGACCTGCCCGAAGGCGCGGACGAACCGTCACCCTACATGTGGCGTGATCTCTTTGAACTGAACATCGCCTTGCGAGAAGCTTCACGCCTCTATCGAGACCCGGCGATTTTCTCGGCCATCGAAAAGATTGAGGAGGCGACGAGTTCGTACGTGGAAGTTGAACTGACGACGAACGAGACGCTGCTCGGCGACGTCATGCACGCGGTGAATGACGAACTGCAGATCAAGATTCTCTACACCTCAGGGGCCGACGGTGAGTCCGGTCTACGGGCGATCGAGCCACGTGAAATGAAGGTACTCAACGGCCACACCTACGTCCGCGCCTACTGCCTGACTCGAGAAACCTGGCGTACCTTTCGCGTGGACCGAATCAACGCCATTGTCGCGACGTCGCCCGTCACTGAGATTCGACCGATCGACGGCGTCACGAACTGGCTGACGCAAGTCGGTGAGGAGGGCGAGGAAGTCGTCGTCGTCGTGGAATCGTATTTGCGCTGGCTCTTTGAGCCGTTGCCGAACGCGCAGTGGCTAGCGCTCGCTGACGGACGTCACGCCGTGAAGTTTCGGCTGAGCCACGTGGCTTTTCTCGACCACCTGATGTTGTGCGCCGGCGCCGGCGCCGTTGTCGCCACCACGAAGTACGCCAAAGCCGGTCACGACCTCGCCAAAAGGATTGCGGCGCAACTCTAGGGCGACCGTTGGGCACCTCAGGAGGTGTCCGGTGGTGGTGCGACTGTTTGCCCGGCGTTCGAACGACGTCACCTACTTCACTCGCGACAGCGCGCTCGAGATTGACGGATTGCGCGACGGTGGCCCTGGCTGGTGGCTGCGGGGCGAGGGCGATACGCGCAATACCGGCGATGTTGCCGACGTATTTTCGACGTCGGAGCGTTCGGCCGTGCTCGGTTACGACATCGTTGTCGCCGCACCCCGTCCGATCTCGATCCTCCTCGCCATTGATCCCTACGCGGCGTCGGGGGTCATTGACGCCCACCGACGGTCCGTACGCGCCACGATCGACTACTTGGAACAGCATTCGCTCGTTGTTCGTGACCGCCGTTTCGGGGAGGATCGCGACGAGATCGGACGGTGGCGAAACATCGTGAGTTATACCCACGGAGTAAATCGTCACGGTGAGCCGCACCTTCACGACCACGTACTCGTCGGCGCCCGACCGGACGGCGCTCGCAACGTTCTCGACAGTCGCGCGCTCTTCGCCCACGTCAGCACCGCGGACGCGCTCTATCGATCGTCGCTTCGATATGAACTCCGCGAACGCACGAAATGGTCGGCGTGGCGTTCGTTCGAAGGCGTTGAGC
Organism: Acidimicrobiales bacterium; assembly: GCA_038323435.1. Taxonomy (GTDB): domain Bacteria; phylum Actinomycetota; class Acidimicrobiia; order Acidimicrobiales; family RAAP-2; genus RAAP-2. Next base: position 1,490 of record JBBQGY010000053.1, on the reverse strand, counting down.
ACGTGGTTGGACTCGATGAGGGGTACCGAGTGTTATGGGGAGGCCATCATCGCGAGCGAGGCGAGAAGTTGCACTGGTCGCGAGGTGACGCCGTGGACCATTGGAGGAACGATCTGGAGCGATTTGAACCACACGGTGAACGATCTGCGCCACCGCGCGATCGATCGGTGCTCGACGAGCACACGTTCGGAGGGGCTTTCGAGGGTCGCGACGACGTCGCGCGGCGCCACGTCGTCGCGGCGTGGTCTAACGCCGCGGTCTACGGTCACGACCCCAAAGTGAGTGCTATGGCAATTGATGATCTCTACCCACTGTTGCTGGGAGCACGGGGTGTGCGTGAGCCGACTATTGGCGTGCGCGCGGTTCGCATGACGTCACTCGTGCGCGAACGCGGTGCTCGACCCCTGAGCCGACCCGACCTCGTTCAGTGGCGTCAGCGATCGAAGGACCGGTCCGATCGCTCTGACCGGTCCAGGTAGGGAGCGAAACGCCGATCGCGGTGCGCTGGCGTAAGTTGCACCCACTTCATGGTCTTGTTTGCATCGAGACCAATCGCGTAGCCGGGACGCCCGTTCGCCAGTTCACCAAGGCTAGCACGATCGCGTTCTATCCAACTCGTGGAACGGCCGGCACTTCGTCCCCGGGGTCCAAATTGAACCGTGGTCGACGGTTCCATAGCGCGGCCCGCGAGGTGTCGCAACATTTCTAGCGTGGACCGGTCGGCGATTCCAGGCAGCACCACGGTCGTAGGAAAGAGGGAAAGGAATCCGTCCGCCTGGGTGCCCCAACGGCTTCGAGCCTGGCTGAGATCTTGGAGGCATGCGAGGGTCAGAACGCCCTGGCCACCGCCTTCTGAGACAATGCTCGCCAGACGCGGTAGAGGCGCCACATTGGCCAGTTCGTCGAGGGCGAGAAGTAGCCGCGCGCCTTCGTGGTGGCGATCATAAGTCGCGTGGACGAGCTCTTCGACGAGACCGACCACTAGCGGAATTGAGACCGCCTGGTGGCGACTCGGGGCCACGATATGGAGCTGATGAGGCCCGGCTAAAAAGGCGGCGACGTCGAGCGGAGCCTCTCGCGCCGAGGCGCGTGCGGCGTCGGTGCGAACGCCGGCGAAGAGTCCGGCCGCGGTCGACCAAATGCCCGATCGCTCCCTTTCCTCAGTAGCGAGCACACCGCGCAAGGTCGTGACCGACGGATGCGAGTCGCCGTTTCGTTCGTTGAGATCGTGAAGAATGTCGTCGCACTTTCGTTCGTCAATGCGTGACGCGAGTTGCCCGATTGACTCGTTACGAATGGCGGCACCATGAAGAAGTGGGGCGACGAGCGCGCTCGCTCGCTCGGTCCAATGATCGTCACCGCGATCACCACGACCCCGTCGAGCGACGTCAATGAGACTTCGTGCTGCTAAAACCGCTCCATCCCTTGGCATTGATTGACGGATTGTTGAGTAACCAATCCGTTGGACGCCGGGTGGTGTGGGCACTGTA